>JAYEFL010000236.1:0-10710 GCA_034658635.1 Bacteroidota bacterium
GATCAAGCCGATCCTGAATAACCTGAAGTCTCGACGGATCAGCTTCAACATGATCCAGAATATTTCTCAATTCACCAACTATATCCTTTAACTCCAGATAACTACCGTCCAGTCTTTTCAAAGGCTCAGACAACTGACTAAAATAACCTTCAACTGTGCGGATGCTCTGAATTACCTGCTTCATTCCAGCTAACAGAGCATTTTCATCCTCCTCAAAAGAATATAAAGCCTGACCAATATTAGTTTGTATTTCACCGGAATGTTCAAGAATTTCACGCTCCTTTTCCAATTCTGATTGCCGGTCATCATCCAGTCTGGCTTCAAAAAGTTGATTCAACTGGAACTCTATAAAATCCTGATTCCGCTTTTCTGAATCATAACGCGACATTAGATCCTTCAATTGAGTTTCCTTATCGCGATACTCTTCATAAAGATCATTGTATATATTACGTTTCTCGTCAAGTTTCAAAAAACCATCGATTGCCAGAATCGTAAAATTATCCCTATTCAGCATCAGATTCTGATGTTGAGCATGGATATTGATTAAGCTTTCGCCAATCTCTTTTAATACATGAAGTTTAACTGGTGTATCATTGACAAACGCTCTTGATTTTCCACTCGGAACAATCTCGCGTCGAAGAATAACTACATTATCCAGATCCAGATCATGGGTAGCAAAAAGGTCAGAAACTCTACTTGATTCAATATCAAATTGCCCTTCAACAACACACTTCTTATCCTTTTCCTTCAGAACCCCGGTATCAGCTCGTGAACCCAGAATCAACGAAAGCGCTTCCATTAAGATAGACTTACCAGCACCAGTCTCTCCTGTTATTGTAGACAAGCCATAACCAAACTCAACACTCAGGCTGGTAATCAATGCGTAGTTTTTAATAGATAAGGAGGAAAGCATAGGGGTAAGATAGGGAATATTCGGTTATTCGGTTATTCGGTTGTTCGGTTATTCGGTTATTCGGTTATTCGGTTATTCGGTTATTCGGTTATTCGGTTGTTCGGTTATTCGGTTATTCGGTTATTCGGTTATTCGGTTATTCGGTTATTCGGTTATTCGCTTGATTATAGTATTTCATTCTCCATTCTGCAATCTCCATTCAAATTCCGCTTCCCGTGTTAATCTTATCCCATTTTCCTGCATTGGCAGGATCAATTTCCTTTAAGACAATTACGATTCTGGATCTTTCGTCTGGAAAAGCCTGAGTAAAAATCTGTGTGATCTCATCAGCTTTTGAAGTAAAAAACAATTGCCAGATCATAGCTGTGGAGTTTTGCCGATAAGCAGGACGTAATTCAGTTATTGCTTCAGAAATCTCACCTCTCCCCTCATCTACTACTTCACTCATACGATCCAATCCAAGACGATGATACCGGTAAAGGCAGGATCTCATTGCTGAATACTTATCATTCAGCATATTCTCAACAAACCAATAGCGGTTTTTTGTTCCTTCAAAAGCTTTCCATCCGGCATTCTGTGCATTCTGTGCATTATTTACAATGACTTCAGCCCTTTGATAAAACAGAGTTCCACCTTCAGGAGAGTAGGTATCATAATCCAATCCTAAGATCATATTCACATAGAAAGCAACTATTGCAATCAAATTTGAAGTATGAGCCTGCTCATTAAACTCAAGAGACTCAAATTCGACATACCTGAATTGAATATCATTATCTCTGTAGTTTAACAAGATAGTTGTATAAGAACTATTATACACAGTTCGTCGTGCCTGGATTTGGAGAGTGCCTTTAAATTCATCATCACTGATCTGTTCAGTAATATTAAACATGAGGGAACAATCGATTCTCTCCTCGTCTTTAAAGATATGGTCTGTCCATTTCGTATTATTCACAAATTCATACAAAGCCTTGCGCATAGTGTCATATACCTGCTTATTAGAACCCTGAACCTGTGGAGAAACAACACTAACACTGCAATTGAGTTCCTGGGCATAAGCCATAACTCCAAGCAACAAAAAAAGAAAAGAAAGGTGAATTTTTTTTTGAATCATAATTATCAAAATTCCTGTTAAGCATTCTGCAATCAGAAAATTTCCATCAGGATATCCTTTGCAACTTCCGCTTTTGTTTTTAACTCAAATTTCTGCGGTTTATTGTCTTTTCCAATAATGCTTATGCGATTAGTATCTCCACCAAAACCAGCACCATGATCCTGCAAGGAGTTTAAAACAATTAAGTCAAAATTCTTATTTGCTTTTTTTTCAATTGCGGCCTGTATTCCATCATCCGTTTCCAGTGCAAACCCAATTGTAAACTGTCCACTTCGCTTTTGCTTCCCCAGATCATACGCTATATCCGGATTTGGGATGAGATTCAAGCTAAAGCCACCCCTGGCATCCTTGATCTTTTGATCTGTTGGATATTCAGGACGAAAATCAGCAACAGCTGCTGTAAAAACGACAATATCGGATGCGGAAAATAAATTAGCAGTTGCATCATACATTTCAACAGCAGACTTGACCTTAGTAATCTTCAGTTGACTTAGTCTGCCAGCTCCTCCAGTCACCCAGTCACTTAGCTTCTCAGTCATCTGTTCACTAACTGGTCCTAAAACCAAATTAACTTCAGCCCCTTCCTTCAGAAATGCTTCAGTTACAGCAATCCCCATTTTTCCAGAAGAATAGTTTCCGATAAACCTGACAGGATCAATTTTCTCAAAAGTTGGGCCAGCAGTTATCAGAACCCTTTTCTCTTCAAATCGGCTTTTTTTTTTAAAGAAGCTATTCAGCCAAATAACAATCTCCTCAGGCTCCTCCATTCTGCCCTTGCCTTCCAAGCCCGAAGCCAACTCTCCGCTTGCTGGCTCAATGACATGATTACCATATGATTCCAGCATCTTCAGATTAGCTCTGGTGGCAGGATGCTGGAACATATCCAGGTCCATAGCCGGGGCCACAACAACAGGACAACGAGCTGACAAATAGGTGGTCAACAACAGGTTATCAGCGACTCCATTAGCCATTTTAGCAATGGTATTGGCAGTAGCAGGAGCTATAATCATCGCATCTGCCCAAATTCCTAAATCTACATGGGAATTCCAGGCACCATCATCATGAGAGAAAAAATCTGACAAGACTGTATTATTCGATAAAGTAGCCAGGGTTACAGGAGTAATAAACTCTTTCCCGTAAGAAGTAAGAATAACTTTTACCTCTGCCCCCTCCTTTTTTAGCAGTCGCGTCAGGTAAGCTGCTTTGTATGCAGCAATGCTTCCAGTAATGCCTAAGATGAATTTTTTCCCTTTAAGCATGGGATGAATTGCTTATTCTTCGATCGGCTCAATAGCCTCAGGAACTCTGAAATACACTTTGTCTTCAACAAACTCCTGAGCGGCCATTGAAGAAGGCTTTGGTAAGCGCTCATAGAACTTTGAGATCTCAATTTGCTCACGATTCTCAAACACTTCTTCAAGGTTGTCTGAATAACTGGCAAATTCTTCAAGCTTTGAATTTAATTCCGTCTTGATTTCAGCACCAATCTGATTGGCTCGCTTAGAAATAATAGCAATATTCTGATAAATGTTATCAGTACTGTGGCCAAGTTCATCAAGATCTCTGGTTATCGATGTAATCGGTGCATTCGTCTTTTTATAATCCATCTTCTTCTAAATAATCTTCATAAAACAATTAAGAACCCTGAAGGGCTTTATTAACGGTAGCATGTATACGTTCAGCATCCCGCAAATGTTCCGTTTCGGGAAACTCTTCTACCAATATATAATAAGCCTCCTGGGCTTGCTCGTATCTTTCCTTAATTTTTGCAAGTACTGAGTTTCGCGCCAATTCATAACTTGACGTTAGAATCAGGTAGAGTAATTCTTCTCTGAAGCGCGTTTCGGGGTACTCCTTTAAACTGTTATTCAAAGCAGTTATCGAAGCCTTATATTCCCCAAGATCATAATAGAGTTTGGCTGAGTTAAACGACTTCTCTACTAACTTGTCATTCAGTTCATCAATTAATCCATTACACTCATCCATTCTGCTTGAAAGTGGATGTTGATTCACAAAAAGCTGCAATTCATCAATGGCCTTGTAAGTGTTAGCCTGATCCAAATTTGTATTTGGTGAGGCCTTATAATAACAATACGCATTCATGAATGCACATTCCTCAGCCTTATCAGAATTTGGGAAAGTGCCGACAAAACTTCTAAAATAGTATCCGGCCATCGTGTAATCCGCCTGATGATAATAGCAATAAGCATAATGATAAAAAACGTCTTCAGATCTATCCGTCCCTTTAAATACTGCCATAAGCTCTTCAAAAAGAGCAGAAGCACGAATATACTCCTCCAAACCAAAGTATTCTTTAGCCTTTTCGTATTTCAGATCGTAATCGCTACCATTAAGGAGCTTTTGATATTCCCCACAACCCGAGAGTAAAACTCCCAATAAAACAAGGGTCAAAATCTGTGATATATGCTTTTTAAACATTGCGCAAAGATATAACAATTTCAGTAATAGTATAGATAACGGATAAATGATGAAAAATAGTAAGTTTGTTGCTAAATATTTTTAACCAAAAAAGAAAAAACGTGGACATATTTGAGAAGATTAAGCGCAACATGGGCCCTCTGGGTCAGTATCAAAAAGAAGCTCACGGATATTTTGCTTTTCCTAAACTGGAAGGCGAGATTGCTCCGCGGATGAAATTTAATGGTAAAGAAGTTCTTACCTGGAGTTTAAATAACTATCTCGGACTCGGAAACCACCCTGAAGTTCGTGAAGCTGATGCTCAGGCAGCAAAAGACTGGGGTCTGGCTTACCCGATGGGGGCACGTGCTATGTCAGGACACACAACTCAACATGAAGAGCTTGAGGCTCAACTGGCTGAATTTGAAGGCAAAGAAGCTGCATATCTGATGAATTACGGATACCAGGGAATGCTTTCTACTATTGATGCTCTGGTTGACAGAAAGGATGTGATCGTTTATGATTCTGAAAGCCACGCTTGTATTCTTGACGGACTGCGTTTGCACATGGGTAAACGATTTGTTTTTCCTCATAACAATATTGAGAATCTTGAAAAGCAGCTTGAGAGAGCAACCAAATGGGCAGCAAAAGATGATGGCGGAGTTCTTGTAATTACAGAAGGTGTATTCGGAATGTCTGGTGATGTAGGAAAACTCGATGAAATTGTTGCTTTGAAGAAAAAATTCGATTTCAGGCTATTAGTCGACGATGCTCATGGTTTTGGTACTATGGGTAAAACCGGCGCTGGAGTTGGTGAACATTTTGGTGTACAGGATCAAATCGATGTATATTTCGGAACCTTTGCCAAGTCAATGGCCTTGATTGGAGGTTTTATTGCAGCTGACCGTGAGGTGATCGATTACATGTACTACAACCTGAGATCTCAAATCTTTGCCAAGTCTCTTCCAATGCCAATAGTGATTGGAGCAATGAAACGACTTGAACTGTTAAAGACTCGTCCTGAATTAAAAGACAAACTTTGGGAAATTACTAATGCCCTACAAAGCGGATTGAAAGCAAAAGGTTTCAATTTGGGTGACACAAACTCACCGGTTACGCCTGTAATGTTGAGCGGTACTGTTATGGAAGCAGCAAACCTGGTATTTGATCTGCGTGAAAATTACAGCATCTTCTGCTCAATTGTTGTGTATCCTGTTGTACCAAAAGGAGTTATTCTGTTGAGATTAATCCCAACAAGCATGCACAGTCTTGATGATGTAGAAATAACTATAAAGGCATTTTCTGAGATCAAGCACAAGCTGGAGAATAAGCATTACAATAGCGAAAAGATTCTTAGATAGGACTTGGGGACTGGGGACTGGGGACTCGGGACTCGGGACTTGGGACTTGGGGGAAATGATAAACCTGTCAGATCATCAGATTTGACAGGTTTATTTTTTTTAGTACCTCTCGCCCATAAAACGCTCAGCATCCAGCGCAGCCATACACCCTGAACCTGCAGCAGTAATAGCCTGACGATAATGGTTATCCTGAACATCTCCGCAGGCGAAAACTCCTTGGATATTAGTTTTTGAGGTTCCCGGAACAGTTTGGATATATCCGGTTTCGTCTAGCTCAAGATATTTGGCAAAAATATCTGAATTTGGTTTGTGACCAATCGCGACAAAAAATCCCGTGATATCCTTACGTACCTCTTCGCCTTTGGCATTAGTCAGAATAACACCTTCCACTGCTTGTCCGCCCACAATCTCTTTAGTAACATGTTCATACAGTACCTCAATATTCTCAGTTCTGGCTACTCGCTCCTGCATCGTTTTTGAAGCTCTCATGATTGGCTTACGTATGATCAGGTATACTTTATTGCATATACCAGCCAGGTAGGTAGCTTCTTCAGCAGCAGTATCTCCACCACCAACAACTGCCACATCCTGCTTTCTATAGAAGAATCCATCGCAGGTTGCACATGCAGACACACCAAATCCTTTATATTTCTCTTCTGATTCAAGTCCGAGATATTGAGCAGTAGCACCGGTAGCAATAATCACTGTCTCTGCTACAATAAGTTTTTCCTCATCAATCCAAACCTTATGTACCCCACCCTCTTTATCAAATTCAACGGATGTAGCCAGTCCCCATCTCACATCAGTACCAAAGCGTTCAGCTTGCTTTTGTAGATCTTCCATCATAACCGGACCAGTAACGCCCTCAGGATAACCCGGAAAGTTATCTACCTCTGTAGTAGTAGTTAATTGTCCGCCAGCCTGCAGTCCTTGATACATAACAGGGCTCAAATTTGCCCGGGCTGCATAAATGGCAGCTGTATATCCGGCAGGACCAGATCCCAGGATTAAAACGCGTACTTTTTCAGCATCACCCTCTGTCTTGGGCTTGCTGCTTTCTTTCTTATCGGTGTTAATACTTCCAAATTGTAGCATATTCTTATTATTTTTTATTTATCTATACTCGCCTGTCACGATTAATATCGGGAATACTCTGCCATAATTGCAGTTTAAATTACCAAATTTATTCGACAGTGCATTAGCCAAAAACCATACCAATTCAGTATTTTCCACCCCAAACACACCCACACTTCCTAACACACCCACACCCACACCCACACCCACACCATCTCCGGGATGTAGCTCAGCCAGGTTACTATTTCTTACTCATCTCTATTTCGGACACTTACAGTTCTGCTCATAAAGCATTTCTGGCTGTCTTAAAACATTTGCAAATTTTTTACAATTTGAAATTGAATCTTTACACAGCCTCTTCCGGATCCAAATTAAAATACTTGTTTACAGCGTATTCGTACTGACTCATGAATAATTTCTTAAATTCAGTAATATTATTTTGCTCGTAAAAGAGTAGCATCGCTTTTTTATAATCAGAAGCTTTTACGCTTCTGTACGACAATGGACAATAGCTATTTTCCATAAGAATAGCATTGCTTATTATGCGAGCAGTACGCTTATTCCCATCATTAAATGGCTGAATGTAGGATAGTAAGACTAATAATAACAATGCCTTTTCAAATACATTATCTGTTGTATTTACCACCTCGCACATATGCTGCATAGCTTCTATGATTTGCTGCTCTACACTTAAGGGTTTGTATTCTGTACCACCAACACCAACACCACGCCTTCGGATGCTTCGTTCAACTCCCAAATTTTTAATTAGAAGAGAATGTATATCTTCAATTCGACTAATGGTCAAAGGTTTCAAATAATCTGGTTCAGCAATAATGAAATCCAAAGCATCTTTGTGGTTAAGAAGCATTATAGCATCATCCTGCTTCTTGCCTTCGGCAAGTTCCTTATACTTTAGCAGTACTTCTGTCTCAAGCAAAGTATAGGTGTTACCTTCTATCTCCCCTGACTTCCAAGACAAATCAATAGCCAGAATATCTAGTTCCTTTTTATATTCACTATTAGATAGAGGTGCTATGTTTTTAGTGTACTTATCTGTCAATGTATTTAATAACTGCATTTCTTCTTTTGTAAACAGTTCTGCTTTATTCAACACTTTAGGAATCAAGTCAAGATTAAAAGACTGCTTTGCATTACGCTCTTCTGGAAGCAAATTGTAATATGCTTCAATGTCGATTGGAACAAATAATTCATAAGCATCAGATATGCAATATTTTCTTGCTTTCCCCTCTCCAATGGTTTTTATTAATTCTGGGGTCATTTCTAATAAGAGCCTTCTAATAGTGCTATCTCCCATTTTTACTATTACACCATTGTAAATAGTCGATCTATCTACTGGCTGATTTGCTCTTACAAAATCAATAATTGCCCGTTGTTTATTGTTTAGCATATTGTGATTTTTCCTGTTCATCATTGCTTTATTAGGGACAAATATAGGGAATTACTGCTCACAAATCATCTAATTTCTGCTCATATCCCATGATTTTGAGCAGCATGTTGTACATTCTTGAGCAGAATATAACATGAACAAACTGCTTATCCGAAATCTAATTGGAAATCTCTTCTTCGTAGATTTAAGAAAAAATAATACATTTGCACTCCCAACACACGCACACTTCTTAACACACCTCATACCCACACTTACTCCGGGATGTAGCTCAGCCAGGTTAGAGTACCCGTCTGGGGGGCGGGGGGCCGGAAGTTCAAATCTTCTCATCCCGACTATTTCTTCCTAAGACGCTGCGAGTCATGAACTTGCAGCGTTTTTGTATTTTTGCCGGGACAGTAACGGGACAAGCATCGATTTTTGCGCGGCCTAAATGCTTTTTTTATCCAGACAAACCTGTATCATTTCAAGAAGTGCTTCTTTTTTAATGGGTTTTGCAATGTAATCATCACCCCCTGCTTCAATCGCTTTTTCTTTGTCGCCTTCGAGTCCACAGGCTGTTTGGACTATGATTATTACATCAGGGTTGAATTTTCGAATCTCACGCGTGGCATCATAACCATTGATGTCCGGCATTTTTATATCCATGAGAATAATATCCGTATCTGGATTCTCACGGCATTTGTTAATAGTTTCTTTTCCTGTTGTAGTATAAATAATTTTAGCGAATCTATTTTTTAAAATAGATTCTAAAAACATTTTACTGTTATTGTCATCTTCCGCAACAATGACCGATAAATTCTTTAAGGATACTCCTGATTCTTTGTTTTGTTTTGCACCGTCTTCGTTAAGACTTTTCTTAGTGTATGGAATACTAAAAGTAAAAGTAGAACCTGAGCCTTCTTTCGAGCTTACGATAAGCTTTCCACCCAACACTTCAACATATGATTTTGAAATGGCAAGCCCCAGTCCTGATCCCTCATAAACTTCTTTATCTTCAATATCGGCTTTCTCAAAACGGTTAAAAACGGCCTCTATCCTATCAGCTGGAATCCCTATTCCCGTATCTTTTACATAAAACTCCAGCTCCTGATTATCCTTGTTGGTTTTCAATGTGCAAGAAAACGCAATACTACCGTGCTCGGTAAATTTTAGTGCATTTTTTATCAGGTTAGTCAGTATGCCTTCCAATTTATTTTTGTCGGTAACAACCCTGGCCTCATTATCTGAGAGGGTGGACTGATATTTGAGTTCAAGCCCTCTTTTTTGAGCCTCTTTATTAAAAATGGCATATTGATCTTCTAGTATCTTGTTTACTGATATTTCAGTGTTTACAACTACTATCTGGCCAGATTCAATTTTTGAAATATCAATAATATCATTAATCGTATCTAGCAATCGCATACCGCTCATTTCAATAATCTTAACATACTCTTCCTTTTCCTCTCCTGTTTGATCAGATTCATTTAATAGACTGGTGAACCCAAGTATACTATTCATGGGGGTACGGATTTCGTGGCTCATATTGGTCAGGAAGGCGCTTTTAAGCCTGTCGCTTTGCCGTGCTTGCTCAAGTGCAAGTGTTAACTCTTGCTCTGCTCTTTTTCTTTCAAGAGAAATACTTATTTGATGAGATATAATCTCCAGGGTTCTCATATCAGCTTTATCATAAGCATTTTCGTCATCATAGCTTTGAACGACAATTACACCTGATACTTTCTCCTTTCTAAATAAAGGCACTCCAAGCCATATTTCTGAAGGGGAACCAAGCATCTCCACCTCTCCAGATTTTATGAGTTTGCCGACTAGTGATTTTCGAGCCAATAATGGTTTTTTTGTTCTTGCAACATAAGCAGTAAATGATTTCCCGGCAGGAAAAGAGTCAACTTTGTCTTCTTTATCAGTATAAAATGGAAGAGAGAATGTATCGCTTTCTTCATCATACATGGCAACATAAAAGTTACTTGTGTCAATTATTGCTCCAAGTTCGTTTCTAACCATCAAGATAAATTCTTTGGGCTTATCGCTTAGAGCACCCCAATTTGAAATTTTTAAAACAATATTCTGAATTTGTTCATTTCGCTTTTTCTCAGTGATATCCTCTGCTACTTTTATATAATTGATGATTTTCCCTTTCTCATTAAATATAGGAGAAACAGAAGCCATTTCCCAAAACAATTCACCGTTTTTCTTTTTGTTATGAAATTCTCCCCGCCACTCTTTACCTCTTGAAACTGTTTCCCATAATTCTTTATACATCTCATCGGGCTGTTCACCGGATTTCAGGACTCTCGGGTTTTTGCCTTTTGCTTCTTCAAAAGTATATCCGGTAAGCTCCGTAAATTTAGGATTTACATATTCGAGGTTTCCTTTAGTATCTGTTATTGCAATAACTGATGGACTTTGTTTTACTGCGGTGGAGAGTTTG
>JAYEFL010000237.1:0-2473 GCA_034658635.1 Bacteroidota bacterium
TGTGCCTGAAATATTAACCCTAAAAAAAGCTGCAGAATATGTCGGATTTTCATCCCATCATTTTAGACGACTGGCGGTTGAGCAACGTGTAATTCCGTTTTCAAGACCTTCTGGACAACAAAAAGGCAAACTGCTGTTTCGTAAACTCGATTTGGATCGTTTCCTGGATGAGTCAGTAAAGGCAAAGGTGAGTGTCAGCCCTTCAGGACGAAAACGAAAGTCCACTGATATTTGTTTTTGGTAGTCGGTTTTAGATATGGGTGATGATAGCTTTTTACGTGGGCTCAAGGGACTTGATCCAAATTTCAAAAAGAAAATAATTGCTTTAAACGACAACCCTAAGGGCTCGTTCAGAAATAACTTCGTCTTTTCGATCGTAATGTTCAGTTCCACATAAAAGAAAATGCACACTCTGAGTTAGATGAGTATTTCAAATATACGTCACCCCAATTATCATGTTCTTCTTCCGTTAAAGGTAATAATGCTTCGGCCCCCACCTCCTGAATTTGTTCAGGGCTGATGCTGTAATTCCAGTTGGGCAATTCTTCATTTCTATTTATGCGCAGTTGCTTGAATTCTTTGTTGCTGACTTTTATCCCTTTCTCGTATTCTCGTTGATCCAAATATGCCTCAACATAAAGACCAGTTTCTGTTTTGGTTCCTTGTATAAAGTTTAGCATAATTTCAAAACTTTCCAGAGGATGTCCGGACCAGGTTTTGCTGATTTCGCTAAACATCCGGTGTTCGATTGGGTTCCACTTACTGGCACCCGCAGGATAATGACACACTGTTATTTCTAAGCCGTATGAGTCAGCAATTCGTTCCTGAAGGAATTTTTTGAAGGCACGCGGTCTTGCCCCATTGCTTCCACCACCGTCTGCTAAAATGAGCAGGCGCTTCGATTGCTGGTATTGATGACTGCCATGGTTTAGCCACCAGGTAGCAATAGAATTGACTGCGAATTCTGGAGTGTCAGCTGATTGTCCCACTACCACAACACCACAATTCAGCCCTACATCATAGATACCATATGGGGAAGCTATTCCCTCGGCCTGAGAACGGAAGTCATGATCTTTTACTTTCTTAGCTTTGTTGCACCATACTCGACCGGGGTTTTTAAATAGTCCGATCAATTCCTTTTTCTTCGTGTCTATGCTGATAATCGGATCTCCAGCAGCGCTGAATTGTTGTCGCAGACTTTCAATAATATTGAATTGCTTGTCTCTGTCTGGATGAGTACCTGTTGAGAGACTTTTTTTGTTGCCCTTTAACGAATAGTTCAGTTGCGAAAGGAGACGATGCACAGTAGCTGGCGAGACTGTAACATTAAGACGAGACTCCAGGCAGACCGAGATTGTCTTAAGAGTTTGTTTTGTCCATTTT
This sequence comes from Bacteroidota bacterium, assembly GCA_034658635.1. GTDB lineage: Bacteria > Bacteroidota > Bacteroidia > Bacteroidales > UBA12481 > JABHCC01. The sequence goes on from JAYEFL010000237.1 coordinate 1,384, forward strand.
TTCTCTGTCATGGGATCACCAGCTGTATCAAAATCCAAAATTCCCCTTATTTCTTCGATTATCTCTGGTGTTTTTTTTCCACATGCTGTCTGCCAGCGCCAGCTTTGCGAGTTCGGCCCAGTAACACATCATGTTCAAGTAACTCACGACGACCTTTCGCCACTGTTTGAGGGTGGAATCCTAGCAACTCAGCTATTTGACTAATACCACCATGACCGCGTTTGAGAGCTTCCAGGCCCGCAAAAATCCGTCTTTGCTGTTCATCAAGCATACTAACAAAAATAACTATCGCGGCTTTTACTTCGTCTGAATAATTATCTTTTGTCTCCACTTGTACTCGACAACTTAAAAGTTGCTTTTTGCGAACAGAGGGAACAGGAGAACAATACCAATACACACCGGATTTTTTCTCTCGTTGTATCTTTCCTTTCTTGACCAGCCGTAATAGAGATTCTCTTACTCCCACATGGAGTAAATCTTCCAGTTCCTGTGCAAGATATCCTGTTTCCGATTCTGTGACAAAATATTCCAACGTCGACATTAAATTACCGTGTTGAGAAAAACAGACCGAATCATGACACCAAAGGCCGTTCTTATCAAATTGTGCGATTGAATCCAGTGTGTAGAACCGTCCATTATGAGAGTAGCTTGAACGGTATGACAAAGTTTTAAGGATTCGGAAAGCAGTCATATTGATATTTGTCCCGATAGCTTCCTTCACATCACTCAACATGCTGATTTTACATTTAATTAGAAATGTCCTTAAAGGCTCTTTGCTATATTTAGGCTTGCTCATAATGTTATAGTATCAACTTTAATTTTTAGTATTGTTGATACTATAACATCAAGACTGCCTTTAAGTCAACGTGCAGGAGAGCGTTTATTGATTGTTTTTGCATGGTTTATTGTATGTCCTTACAAGTTTTAGCAAGTTTTCAGTGCCAGGGCAAGTGTTATAGAATCAACTCAAACAACGATGTTATTGTTGATTGCTCCCTAAGCAAGTGTCTATAATTACAGAAGGTGATAGTTGTCTGATTACTTTTTTTGATTCTGAACAACAAATAAAGATTTTACGAAGTCACAAGGT
>JAYEFL010000238.1:0-2450 GCA_034658635.1 Bacteroidota bacterium
TCGCTATCGCTCTTAATTCCCGCCAAACTAATATTTTGCCTAATGCGATTCTACGTTTGGGCTGCAAAGCCAAGCAATCTCACCGCTACTTCGCCTAACATCCTTCTATGCGGCTTCTAAGCCCTTCACGCCTGGCGACTGCTTGGGCTTTTCCGCCCAAACCCTCGTTGCCTGCTCCCGCTATTTGGTAACTCCGTTACCAATCGCTTCGCAGTCAACTTCAGGCTTCGCATAGAATCGCATTGTACGAAATTTTGGGCAACAAATAATTGAAGCTATTTTGATTGTGCTCGTTTTAATTTCTTCTTTTAAAAAGAAAAACGCGCCATTCCAGGAATATCGAATGGCGCGTCACAAGTGAAGCGGCAGAGCGCGTTACCAATGGTTTCGCAGACGGCGCCGACGCTCATCGACCAACTCGTCGCGAACATCATCCGTCCAAAACGCGAAGTCATGGAGCTGACTGCTCCTCGCCTTTTGGCTGATTTCCTGAAGCCGGCCCACCACTTCTTCCTTTTCTGCCGGCTCGAAATTGAGATCAGGCAGGAGATTCAGAAATGCATTGAACGCACAAGCAGCCTTCGTGAAGCTGGCCGCGTACACCAAACTTCCCTTGTACATACTGGCGGACTTAAGAGCTTCCTCAAGTCTGCTCAGCAGAACCTCTTTTTCGCTCATGGTCTCCTCCTTATTGTTGGTCACGGAATTGCGACTTTACATCATATCAGTTTACTTCACGTTTGTCAAGTTATCGGTGTACATTTTGAACGCGTTGTTTACACTTTTCTTGACATATTTAGCTTAAATTGGTCAAAATAGTGTTCTAATCTTTCAAGGGGCGAATAACCGTTTAGGGACTGATGAGAGCGCACTTGATTGTACCAGTTAACATAAGCATACAATTGCCGTCTTCGTTGTTCTCGCGAGCTAAAATAGCGTCCTTTGTGCCATTCTGTCATTAAGGTTTTAATCATTCTTTCAGCTTTGCCATTGGTTTGCGGATGTCTTGGTTTGGTAAATCCTTGCTTTAGACCTTGTTTCTGACACAACGCGACAAAGGCATGCTTCTCCCTGCCTTTATACTCAGATCCATTGTCTGAATATACTTTTTCAATTTGAAACGGCATAATCAACAAAGTCTCTTCCAAATGAATAGCGGCTGAATAACTGGTTTTGTCCGGCATAATATCAGCAAACACCCAACGTGAATAATCATCAATGGCTACATGTAAATGCTCTCTAGGTTGATTTTGTCCTTCTCCTGGTATCAAAGGTAGTTTCTTGGTATCAAAGTGCACCATTTCACCTGGATAATCTTTTTCATACCGATTTAATCTTCTTTCTCTTTTAGTTAATTTTTTCGCTATTTGCTTTTCAATTTTAGATAATTTTCTCAATCCATAATACAATGAACGATAGCGATAGTTGATACTAGACAAGTTTTCAAACATTCCTAGTTTAGCTTGTTTAAGGACTTTGTAAATAGTTTGCCTTGAAACCATGTACTTCTCAGCCAAAGAAACAATCGTGTCTCCCTGTTGCCAGCGACGAAATATCTCCCGACGTTGATATGGCAAAAGTTTTGTGTTATCATGCATACGCTTGAGTTTGGTTATGATTTAAGTGTATACAACAACTATCTTAACCAATTTCTCAAGCTTTTTAAATATTTTACACCACATTACTCACTTTCGTCCAATGTAAACAACCCGTTAACTTTGTACATACTACTAACTTTCTGTTTTCTACATTCGAAGTATTAGCAGTATTTGTTGATTAGCTGAATTCTCAATCACCGTACTTACCCCCCCCAACCTTATGCCTTAATCTGGCCTTTTTTAACAAATATGCTGATTTGACAATCAACTTATCTTACCTAAACAATTAACCATTAGTAATTTCTACTGACAATAACTACCAACTAACTCCCATTTATTTTTATCTGTATCAAAACACAACTTAAAACAATCTGTCTTATTGCTCACTGAATAAAAATACAGTTTATCCCGTCCATGACGAACTGAATGAACTAAATTTACCTTATCAATTTTATAACGTTTCTGACCCCAACGAAAATAAAGCGGCAAAGACTTATTTTTAACATAAGCGCAAATCACTTCAATTGGTTCGTTTACTTTGTTAAACATATTTTTATATTAGGGTAATAGCGTACAGCGGTCAGCGTTTAGTTTGCTTCAATGTTTGAATCATAAAATATAACATTTTTTGAACTTCAATCAATAAACTTTCAGGCATATCAAAATCAATTTTTTTATATAATTTCCGAGAAATTATTATTTGCGTTTCCAATTCAGCTGCCGAAGCTTCTGCTATACATAAAAATTGAATATACTCCCCTCTCCTTTTACGTTTATAGCCCTCAGCAATATTTGAAGGAATAGAAATCACAGCTCGCCTCATTTGTGACACTAAGCCATACAATTCTTCTC
>JAYEFL010000239.1:0-2448 GCA_034658635.1 Bacteroidota bacterium
GCCTGTAGATCTAAGTGGGCAGTTAATATACTATGTGGGTCCCTCTCCGGCCCCGCAGGGAAGGCCGGTGGGTTCCGCAGGGCCCACCACCAGCTACCGAATGGATGCCTATACACCCCGCATGCTGACTGAAGGCGTGCTTGCCGCAATGGGGAAGGGAAGGCGTTCACCGGAGGTGAAGGCGGCACTGCAAGAACATGGGGCCGTATATTTTGCGACAACAGGGGGTGCAGGGGCCTATCTGGCGAGCTGCATAGAGTCCTGCGAGCTAATTGCATTTCCCGAGTTGGGTCCTGAGGCACTGTACCGGATGAGGGTTAAGGACTTTCCGGCCATTGTGATCAACGATATAACAGGTGCGGATTTCTATGAAATTGCAATCAAACAACATAAAATCTAGGTAAGCGTTCACAGGGCACCGCACCTGCTGTGTTGTCGGGCACTTGAAGTACAGGGAGTACGTCTGCGTACCCGTACGCCTCGCATCTGCAGTACCCTGTTACAGTTCGGTGTGCGGTAAAACGGGCATTGTAATCCCGTGAACGCTTACAAATCTAGATAGTACCTGAACAGAAACCCTAAATTGTGTTTGAACAACCTTTTCGTTCAAGCACTAGTACAGCAGATCATAAATTCATCAGGGGTTAATGCAATCGAGGCGGTATCTGCTCTAACTAACTGAAATAACACAAGAAAAAAAATGTAGACATTTGGAGTCAAACAATATATATTAGATTGTATGACTATTTCAAAGGTGGCTGGACCAAATCCAGTAGAAATTAAACTGTCTAAGAACCAAAGGAAAGAGCTCGAAATAATTGTTAGCAGGCGGAACAGTTCCCAGGGATTAGCAAACCGGGCGAGAATAATATTGCTGGCAGATAAAGGAAAAAGCAATGCTTTTATTGCTAAAAAGCTGGACTTGAATGATGATACTGTCCGACTTTGGCGGAGACGCTGGTCCATATGTGAAAGAAAAATAGCAAGGATTGAGTCTGATGCTTTTCCGCAAAACGGAGATATTGATAAATCCTGCTACAAACAGTTTGTTCTCGCAATTGTCGAAATCCTTAAGGATGCTTCTCGATCTGGGGCTCCTACGGTTTTTTCCGCAGAACAATTTGGTGCGATTATCGCTATTTCCTGCCAGCAACCCAGTGAATGCGGTCGTGAAGTAAGCCATTGGACAGGTAGAGAACTTGCCGATGAAGCAATAAAACAGGGTATTGTCGATTCTATTTCTGCTTCCACAGTAGGACGATTGCTACACGAAAATACCATAAAGCCACATTTATCGCGCTATTGGGAATACAATGAGCGAGACAAAGATCCGGAAGCTTTTGACAAAAAAATTTCGGAGGTATCTGAATTGTATAAGTCTGCTGCTGAACTTCATGAGCATGGCACCACTGTTGTGAGCATTGATGAAAAAACCGGCATGCAAGCTTTGGAACCCAACGGACCCATTAAACCCTGCAAGCCAGGTCACGTGGAAAAACGTGAGTTTGAGTATACACGTCATGGCACTCAAGTTTTAACCGCTAACTTTGAAGTGACAACAGGCAAGGTAATATCGCCAACAATAGAAGACACAAGAAAGGAGGACCAGTTTGCAGCACATATTGAGAGAACCGTCAACTTACACCCTAATGAAGAATGGATTTTCATATGTGACCAGCTCAACACCCATAAATCCGAAGCATTAGTAAAATTAATCGCAAAAATTTGTCCGGTTGGAGAGGATTTGATGGGCGTTAAGGGTAAATTCGGCATTCTCAAGTCAATGGAAACACGTAAAGAATTTTTGGAAAATCCCTCTCACCGTGTTCGCTTCGTTTATCTTCCAAAACATACATCATGGATGAATCAGGTGGAAATGTGGTTCAGCATGCTTTCAAAACGATTGCTGAAACGCGGTGTATTTAAATCAAAAACGGACTTAAAGGAGAAAATACAGAGGTTTATTAAATATTTTAATGAAACACTGGCCAAACCTTTCAAATGGAATTATTCGGGGAAACCTCTACAGGCGTAAAGGTTGTAACAAAAACGAAAACAACACAGTCGGGGGGATACCTATGGATTGAGAATCCCAGAATTCATGTGAATTGAACTTCACGTACTGAATTTCAATTCATTTAAAAAAAAGAGGGCTTCTCAAGCCAAAACCAGGCTGAAAGGCTTTGTTTGCTTCAATAACCTAAGAATTTATGATTTGATGTACTAGTACAGCAGATCATAAATTCATCAGGGGTTAATGCAATCGAGACGGTATCTGCTCTAACTAACTGAAATAACACAAGAAAAAAAATGTAGACATTTGGAGTCAAACAATATATATTAGATTGTATGACTATTTCAAAGGTGGCTGGACCAAATCCAGTAGAAATTAAACTGTCTAAGAACCAAAGGAAAGAGCTCGAAATAATTGTTAGCAGGCGGAACAGT
>JAYEFL010000240.1:0-32302 GCA_034658635.1 Bacteroidota bacterium
TAATAAAAAATAAGGGAATACTTATTCCGGCATTGCATTCATGAAGGCAGCCTCAATAAAAGAACTCAAGCAGGAACTAAACAGTCGCTCACAGTGCGATCTGCTGGAACTATGTCTTCGTCTATCAAGATTCAAAAAGGAAAATAAAGAATTACTGACCTATCTCTTGTTCGAAGCATCAGATGAAGCAGCTTATATTGAAGGTATAAAAACCGAGATTAAACAAGAATTTAAGCAGATTAACAAGAAAAGCTACTATCTCATCAAAAAGAGTGTTCGAAAGATATTACGCAGTATCAAGAAGTATATCCGGTATTCAAAGAAAAAAGAAACTGAGGTTGAATTACTACTTTGTTTTTGTTCGGAGCTTAATCAAATGAGTCCATCCATTAACAGAAGCATCCCGCTCAAGAATATCTTCAATCGACAAATAGAAGTGATCAAGAAGACAATGTTAACCTTGCATGAAGATTTGCAATTCGATTATAAATCGGAGTTAGATGAGATATTGGGAGAATGACTCCATTTCAGGAAATCAACAAGAAATTCAATCCTTCCTCATATCCTCTGCTGTGTAGAAAAACCTGAATCTCATCTCTGGCATTCATTTGTTTTATGTAGGTAAGGATGAACATCTTGCCAGGCGAAGGTATCTCATTGTAATACAGCACCTTTTGATCTAATTGCCGGGTTTTTTTTATATCAATATAGCATTCAATCTCTATCCCATACTGCTTTAACAAACGAGCGCGTCGTCGTGAAATTCTACTGGCACCCCATACGGCAATACGTGGATGAAAAGGATTATTTTTCTCAAGCCACTTTGCCAGGTATTTAGTTTTTATTCTGTAAAAAGCTGAATCACTATAAATAGACTGCGTACGGGTAATCCTTGTATCCGAATCATACCAATCGAGAATAGTTTCATTTAGCTTTTCAATTTTAACTCCTTCACTTAACCAGCGCAACCACATTTCATAATCTTCAGGGAAATCTCCGTGTTGATACATTCCGTGCTTTTCTGCCACTTCTTTTCTCCACATGGCAGAAGGATTTACAATGGGTGATTCGATAAACTGACTGTTAAGTATTTCGTTGTAAGTCTGAATAGAATTAACCCAATCCACATAACGAGCAAAACCTTTTGTATTTTCAGAATGGCTTACATGTCTAACCATTCCTGAAACTGCTCCATAAGCCGAATTTGCATTCAGAAAATCCACCTGCAATCTCAGTCGATTCGGGTAAGCTCTGTCGTCAGCATCCATACGAGCAATAAATTTGCCCCGGGCCCGCTTTGATCCGGTATTCGAGGCGAACATTACGCCCTGATTCTCTTCATGGATGAGAATAAACCGCTTGTCATTTACAGCGATATGTTGAGCAGTCTCAACACTGTTATCAGTAGAATTATTATTAATGAGAATGCATTCAAAGCTCCTCAGGCTCTGAGACGCAATACTCTCAATTGCCCTGAGAAGAGTCGTGTCTGCATTATAAAAGGGCAGTATTACTGAAACGTCTGGTATCTCGTTTAACATTCAGGTTGCAAATAATTTACTTAGTATCTTTACGCAAAATAAATAAAGATAAAATTAACATATTATGAGAAACCTGTTACTACTGCTAGTGATTGTGCTGTTTGCAAATTCATCATATTCACAAACCATTCATCATAGGCTACAAGTGGATGTAAATATACAAGCCAGCACAATTGATGTTATTGACATATTAAAACTGCCCGTTGCTCTATTCAAGAATTCTGAAGAAGCAGTCTTCTATTTGAATAATAATCTCAAACTGAATTCAATAGATAAGCGATATGAAATTGTGAAATCTGACACTGAAGATGCTGATAGCAATAGAGCTGTAACATTAACAAAGTATACTATCAAATTCCCTGCAACCAGTGATGAATTTCTGATAATACCTATTCACTATAATGGAATAATTAAGCACGAAATTGTAGAAGGAGCTGCTGAATATGCCCGAGGGTTTAGTGAAACCAGTGGCATTGTTTTTGAAAAAGGCGTTTATATGGCAGGCTCAACCTATTGGGTGCCATCTTTCGAAGTTTCAGAAATGTCAACATTTGAACTGACTGCAAAAATTGATAAAGACTGGAATGTTGTTACGCAAGGTGAGAGAATACAAAATGAGCTTGTGGATGATAAAATGGTAATAAAATATGTGTCGCCACACCCCATGGATGAGATCTATTTTATAGCAGCAAAATGGACGGAGTACTCTCAACAATTTGGAAATGTTCTGGTACAGGCATTTTTGCGTACTCCTGATAAAAAATTGGCAGATCGATACCTGAATGTTACAGCTGATTACATAAGGCTTTATAAGGAACTTATAGGAGAATATCCTTATACAAAATTTGCTCTGGTAGAAAATTTCTGGGAAACCGGATATGGCATGCCTTCATTCACCTTACTTGGCGAGACAGTAATCAGATTTCCATGGATACTTCATTCATCATATCCTCATGAACTTTTGCATAACTACTGGGGAAACAGTGTATTTGTTGATTATTCAACAGGAAACTGGTGCGAAGGAATTACTGTTTACATGGCTGATCATTTAATTAAAGAAAAACAAGGTTCTGCCGGTGAATATCGTCGTAATACTTTGCAAAAATACACCGACTATGTAAACGATGAGAATGATTTTCCAGTATCCGAATTTCTATCAAGACATAATTCAGCTGAGGAAGCTGTTGGATATGGAAAAAGCATGATGTTTAATGAAATGTTACGGTACAGAGTTGGTGATGAGAACTTTAAAAAGTCATATGCAAAATTCTTCAATGACAACAAATTTAAGAAAGCCTCTTTCAATGATATCAGAAATAGTTTTGAAGAAGTAACTGATAAAGATTTAACTGCATTCTTTGATCAATGGATTAGCAGAACAGGTGCTCCTACTATTATTCTGTCTGATGTATCGGTAAAAGAAAAAAGAGGAAGATTTACCAGCAAGTTCAAATTATCACAAACACAAAATGAAGATGTTTTTGATTTGATAATTCCTGTTGCCATTTATCTGGAAGGTGAAGCTGATGTTAAGATTGAGGATGTTAAGTTTAATCAACGCTCAGAGCATTTCACTATGTCATTTGACAAAAGGCCTTTAAAAATTGAAATCGATCCTCAGTTCAATGTTTTCAGAAGACTAGACAGAGATGAAACTCCAACCAGTTTATCACAAGTAATAGGAAGCAAGAATGGGATAATTATTCTTCCAAAGGAAAGTTCAAACCTGAAAGAATATGAAGATCTTGCAAATATGTGGAGTCAGACTCAACAGGCACAAGGGAAAATCCTGAAACTGGTTTATGATTCTGATATTGAATCCTTGCCAGCCGATAAAACAGCCTGGGTTTTAGGTGCTGAGAATAAGTTTGCTGAAACCGTTCAAATTTCAAAAGAATATTACGAGTATTTTTCAGAAGAAACCGCCACAAAGATCAGCACAGCAAAAGAAACTGGCTCCCTGATTTACACATTGTCGAATCCTAATAATAAAGAACTGACTGTTGGCTATATGTCAACAAATAATCCTGGAGCAATAAAGAACTTATCACGAAAACTATTGCACTATGGCAAATACGGATACCTGGCCTTTGAAGGTGACGATGCAACAAATACTCTAACCGGAACATTTCCGATTATTAATTCACCTTTAGCCTATAAGTTTAAATATAAAGGATCAACTCCTAAAATTGAAGCCAAATTAGAAGCCAGAAAAGCTTTAGTGTATTAATTTTTTTCTCAGGCCACAAGGTTTTCATGTGTCAGGTGTCAAACATAAGAAGATGGACAATCCTGATCTTGTACAAAGGGTTAAAGAAGGCAATCAAGCAGCCTTTCGTGAACTGGTGGAAACCTACCAGCAGCTGGTTGTTAATACTGCCCTTGGCTTTGCAGGAAACAGGGAAGATGCAAATGATATTTCACAGGAAGTTTTTCTGGAAATATTCAGGTCAATTGATTCATTCAGAGAACAATCAGCTCTGTCAACATGGATCTACCGTATTACTATTACACGTTCCTTGAATCATATTCGTAGGGAGAAAAGATATTCAGGGCATATACGTGAGGATGATATCCGGAATAGCGCAGAGACCCAGCTTGACAAGCCTGATAAGTCCCTCGAATCAGCTGATCGTAAAATGATCCTTCATCAGGCCCTTGGCAGCTTACCAAAAAATCAGCAAATAGCCTTTACCCTGCACAATTATGAGGACTTACCCTATAAAGAGATTGCCAGCATTATGAAGCGCTCAGTTTCTTCAGTGGAGTCACTGATTTTCAGAGCACGCAAGAATCTGCAGAAAAAATTATGGGTATGGTACAAAAATTCACGTTAATGAGCGCAAGTTTTTCACAAGCCGATTGTCTAACCTATAGAGTAGCAGCATATGAATTGTAAACAAACACGAGCAACCCTGATGGATTACCATGCCGGTAATCTGGAGCCTGCAGCCACAATTAAAGTGGGAAAGCACCTTTCAGCTTGTGTCATCTGTCAGAATTATTCATCCGAATTAAGTCATTTCGAGCACTTACTTCAAGCCGAAACAAAACCTGTCATAGATAATTATCTCACTAAACAGGTAATGGAAAAGGTGGCTCACGAATCAGCTCCGGCATATCAGGCTCATCTACGTCCGGTACATAAACTCGCTACTATGGCAGCTATTGCCGTACTGGTACTGATTGGAATTCTGGGCGGACTGGAACTTGGTGACAAAATTACTGCCGGCTTAACTACGGGCACTGCCGGTCACTCTGAAATTATTTCACTGGTCAACGAAATGGAACTCGAGCCATTGGAGCGGATGTTGTTGAATCTCAATAATCCTGACCAATGAAAAAACTAACCATATCCCGTCAACTGCTCTATGCTCTGGTAATACTTCTGGTAGTTACAAACCTGGTTACCGTTTTTTCAGTAGCCCGCTTTCTGAACGATCATAAAACACAAACAACGGTCTCTGAATCAGGAGAAGAAATCCCTGGTTTCCATCGTACCAAATTGTTTTCTGATGAGCTGAATCTGGATGAAGATCAGCAATATATTTTCAGAGGATTGAACAGAACCTTCAATCAAACTGCCAACCAGGTATACCGCGATATGTCTCATCTACGTGTGGACCTGGTTGATGAAATGGGACTAACCAACCCGGATACTGTCAGGCTACAGTACCTGGCAGAAGAAATTGGAAATCTGCATACAGAATTAAAAACACTAACAACAGATTTCTATCTGGGTCTCAAAGCAGTGTGTTCTCCTGAACAACAAGATCTATTATTTCATCAGTTCAGAAACCTGCTCAATACCGAAGAAGACCTGAATACACCCCGGGGAAGAGGAACCGGACGGGGGTACGGAAGACGAAACCAATATATCAATTAAAGCATACCATTATGAAAAAGAAAACTCTCATCAAAGTATTTACACTGATCACGGTGTTTGTCATGGGTTTTGCCCTGCAAGGAATGGCACAAAATCAAGCTGCCAAAACTAATGCTCAAAAGAACTTGCAAAATGATCTCGGCTACTGCTTGGATGGCATTACTATCAGCCCCGAATTACAAACTAAGATTACCAAAATGCAACAGGATCATCAAACTGCAATGACTCCTTTGCGTCTTAAGCTCCAAGGAACACGTGACTGGACAATTAAGACCCAGACTCGCAAAGAAATGGATGCCCTAAAAGCCAAACATCAGGAAGAAATCTGGGCATTGGTTCCCGAAGCCAGGGGCCGTAGCCTTAACCTTCGTCAGGGAACAGGCCGTGGACAAGGTTATCCCGGACAAGGATTAGGCAGAGCAGGATATGGCAGAGGTGCTGGTGTTGCTGCTGGTTCTGGCAGGGGTGCCGGAGGAGTCGGTTACGGAAGAGGTGCAGGAGCCGGTTATGGGCGAGGTGCCGCAGTTGGAAGAGGCGCTGGTCGCGGATATGGTAGAGGCGGAGGAAGAGGCGCTGGTCGCGGATATGTTAGAGGCGGAAGAATCGGAAACACTGTTATTCGCTAAAATATAGCATAGAAATTTCTTTTTACTGACCACAGCATTACTCAACGCGGTCCCGGATCGAGTCCTGGATGACACCGTGCTTTGGCTTAAGTTACGAAGCCTTGTATTGGCGCCTTTTCAATTACGCACAGAACATCATAAATGGGCTAACACCAACAACGCCAGAAAACCCCAAGTTGTCATCCCAGACGTGATCCGGGATCGGGGAGAGGTTCTAGCGATGCTTTTGAAGGGCACTCTTTCGAAATTGAAGTGATGCCAGAAAGTGTGCTGGGGGCTGTCTGGATTATCTGCATAATTCTTAACTTAGTTGCAATTACCAGCCAAGAATGAAGGTAATTAGTTTGACAAGGGAGGATAATGCTTAGATTTTCCAAAATATTATTCAAATATGTGAAGTGGGTTGTGTCAGTATTAATCATACTGATAGTCACATACATAATACTCTCACTAATTCTCTCAATAATCCCGGTTAATAGTAATGTCGATTCCAACAACGAAATCGATATTTATATAAAAACAAATGGAGTACATCTTGATATCGTACTTCCTGTAAATAATGACATTAAGGATTGGACATCAGATATTTGGATCGATAAAGACATCCGTAATTCTGCTAAATTTGTTAGCTTCGGCTGGGGCGATAAAGAGTTTTTCATTAATACCCCTGAGTGGTCAGATTTGACGGTAAAAACTGCTATTAACTCGTTGTTTTTCAATAGTCCTTCAGCGATTCATATTGACTACTATAGTGTACTGGAGATTAATGCCAATTGTAAATTGCTTACAGTAAACACTGAACAATTCAAAGCTGTAGTTGATTTCATTGAAAAAAGCTTCAAGAGAGATAATGATGGAGATTTAATAATAATCCAGGGATTTCAATATGACAGTTATGATTGTTTTTATGAAGCAAATAAATCCTATAACTTATTTTTCACATGTAATACATGGACGAATAAATGTTTGAAAGAGTCAGGATTAAGAGCTAGCTTGTGGACTCCTTTTGACAGAGGCACACTTTTTCATTATAGGAAGTAGAAAGTAGGAAATAGAAAGTAGGAAATAGAACATAAGGCTAAGAAATAGGATAAGTAAAAGGTTTAACGAAAATGAAAACGAAAATGAAAATGGATAATCGAATTCACTTAAGGAGTTTGTTCTTACTTACTCTGATTGCGGGACTATTAGTTTTTGGGCAAACGATTGGGCAAACTGTTAACTCTGATAAACTGGGGCGAACTATTGTGCTTCCCGATATCCCTGGCTACAAGACCATGAAATGTGATTTCCATATGCATACTGTTTTATCAGATGGTTCAGTTTGGCCAGATATACGTGTTGAGGAAGCTTTGAGGGATGGCTTGGATGCAATTTCTATTACTGACCATCTGGAATATCAGCCTCACAAAAATGACATCCCCCATCCTGACAGAAACAGAAGCTATCAGCTTGCTCTTCAAAAAGCTAAAAACCAAAATCTCATAGTTATAAATGGTGCTGAGTTCACAAGAGGGATGCCTCCCGGACATTTAAATGCAATATTCCTGGATGATGCAAATAAGCTTTTAACAGATGATGTTATGGAGGGTTTCAGAGAAGCAATAAAACAGGATGCCTTTGTCTTTTGGAATCACCCTCATTGGACTTCACAAAAACAAGATGGTATGGCAGAATTAACTGACATGCACCAAAAGCTGATAAAAGATGGATTAATCAATGGAATAGAAATTGTCAATAGTAAGACCTATTCTGATGAAGCTTTTCAAATTGCTATTGACAATAATCTCACAATTCTGGGAACATCAGATATTCATGGTTTGATTGAATGGCAGTACAAATTATCAGAAGGAGAACACAGGCCGCTTACTCTTATCTTTGCTGAAGAAAAAACTGAAGAAGCAATAAAAGAAGGACTGGTAAATCGCAGAACTGCAGTTTATTTCGATAATACTCTCGTAGGTAAATCTGAGTTTCTGGTCCCTTTGATCCAGAATTCCTTAAATATAAAAAAAGCGGAGTATAGAGGCCGGTCAACCGTATTATCAGCCTATGTGGAAAATCTATCAGATGTAGATTTTATACTTGAAAATCAATCTGATTTCACTTTGCACTCTCATGCTGGTATTATTACTATCAATGCACACAGTACTACTCTTATTCAAATAAAAACATTAGAAAGATTACCCAATTTTAATTTGCAGTTAAAGGTGTTGAATGCATTTGTAGCACCTAAAGAACATCCTGAAATAATTCTGGAAATTCTTTAATAAATCATGCACTGGGAAAAACGCTGGTTTCAGTATTCAGTTTTATTACTTCTGGCATTTGTCTGGGGGAGTTCTTTCATCCTGATGAAGATCGGACTAAAAAGCTTTTCCTCTAACCAGGTTGCCGCCATCAGAATTCTCACGGCTTCTTTAGTTTTACTCCCCATTTCAATTAAAAACCTGAAGCACCTTAAGCGAAAGGATTTGAAAAGCCTGCTTATTGCCGGCTTCATTGGTACATTTATTCCCGCCTTCTTATTCACAAAGGCTCAAACCCGTATCGACAGTTCTCTGGCCGGAATGCTGAATTCAGTAACACCGGTTTTTGCCATGATTGTCGGGATACTGTTTTACAAAGCCAAAACCGGATGGATGCAAATTACCGGGCTATTTCTAGGCCTGTTAGGTGCTGTGTGGCTGATTTCTCTGGGAGATGAAGTATCTATTAGGAACATCAATCCTTATGCTCTCTTTATCGTTCTTGCCACTATCTTTTACGGCACCAATGTCAATGTGATCAAATCAACTCTTACACATCTCACCGGAGCACAGATAACCTCCTTATCCTTCATGTTTCTATGGCCGGTGGCACTCGCATATTTGCTCACTACTGATTTCAATCCGGTATTTCAAAACCCAGGCTGGCCCCTGCATCTGCTTGCAATTGCCGCTCTTGGAATTATTGGCACGGCATTAGCTATGCTTCTAATGAATAGCCTGATTCGTTATACATCAGCCGTATATGCTACCTCAGTTACATACATCATACCAATTTTTGCTATCGCCTGGGGAATTATTGATGGAGAACGGATTACGCTGCTGCATATCGCTTGTATGGCCATAATCTTGGTGGGAGTATATCTGACTAATCGAAAAAAAATAGAAGAATAATATTTTGTATCTTTCGTTACCCCTAGAACTGAAGAAACACAGCACATGAAAAAGAAAGCACAAAAATCCATTAATAAATTACTTGGCTATTTCATTGCTATTTTAGGAATAGGCGGAGCTTGTACAATAGGAGCCTGCGAATACGGTTCGCCACATGCAACTTTCATAATACAAGGTAGGGTTACTTCTGAAACTCACGAAAGAATATCAAATATCCAGATTAACGGTAACGGCAATACAAGCTATACAGATAGTCAGGGTTCTTTTTTACTTCAAATAGAAGAATTCCCGCATGATCAGGAATTCTTACTCAAATTCAGGGATATTGATGAAGAACTAAACGGGTCTTATCAAGCCCTTGATACCATAGTCAAATTCACCGACCCAGAGTTTGTAAATCCGGGTGATCATTGGTATAGCGGAGAAACCTTAAAAGAATTTAATGTCAGCCTCAAAAAAGAGGACTAATGAGCGATAAGCTTACCTTACGTAAGAAGCTGGCTCTCGAGCTTTTTAGAAAATACCGGAAAAACACCAAGTCAATACATGAACTGGATTACCTGTTTTGGGAATGTACTCTGCGCTGTAACCTGAATTGCCTCCATTGCGGTAGTGATTGCAGCAAGGATGCCCTGGTAAAAGATATGCCGGTTAAGGATTTCATAAAGGCTATTGATGATATTAAAACCATGGTTGACCCAAACAAAACTATGGTGGTGTTTACCGGTGGAGAACCCCTGATGAGAAAGGATCTTGAGGAAGCCGGACAAGAATTGTACAATAGAGGATTTCCTTGGGGATTTGTGTCAAACGGGATGCTTTTATCTCCAAAAAGGCTCCAATCTCTTCTAAAAGCAGGACTTCGGGCTGTAACCATTAGTCTTGATGGTATGGAAGATTCTCATAACTGGCTCAGAAATCACCCCCAAAGTTTCAAAAAAGCAGTTGAAGCCATCAGGATACTGGCTCAAGTTGAAGATCTGCGTTTCGATGTAGTGACTTGTGCAAATAAAAAGAGCTTTACAGAGCTGGATGAGATTAAGAATCTGCTTATTAATACTGGTGTTAAGGAATGGCGAATCTTTACAATTACACCGATTGGGAGAGCCGATGAGGCTGATGAGCTCCAATTAGACAATCAACAATTCAGACAACTATTTGATTACATTGCCAGAATAAGAAAAGAAAAGAAGATCTCTCTGAACTACGGATGTGAGGGATTTCTGGGGAATTATGAAGGCGAAGTAAGAGATAATCTATTCTTTTGCCGCGCCGGTATCACA
Source organism: Bacteroidota bacterium (assembly GCA_034658635.1). Classification (GTDB taxonomy): domain Bacteria; phylum Bacteroidota; class Bacteroidia; order Bacteroidales; family UBA12481; genus JABHCC01. The sequence continues at coordinate 10,498 of JAYEFL010000240.1, forward strand.
GTAGGTTCTATTCTGGTTGACGGATCAATATCTGCTTGTCCTAATCTTCGGTCCAATTTTATCCAGGGTAATATTTATAAGGATTCCTTTACGGATGTTTGGCAGAACAAGTACCAGATATTTCGTGACAGGAGCTGGGCTAAACAAGGAATTTGCGCTAATTGCAAGTACTTCAAATACTGTGAGGGAAATGGCCTGCACCTCCACAATGAAGATTCCGATGAACCTCTTTTCTGTCATTTGCACAGAATGGGCGTAAATGTAAAATAACAGGAAACCCATAATTTACGATTGCCTCGCTAAAACAATTAGGCGAATAATACGTATTTACTGTATATTTGCTTTATTAACCCTGTAAGTACCATGAAACAGACACTTAAAGTTCTCGCATTATTAACCATTGTTTTATTTCTATCAAGTCTTAATGGCCAGGCTCAACGCTCCAAATTTAGTCCGGGTATTGGCATAGGACTAAAAGCATCAACAAATGGGATAGGCGCCGATGTTATTTATAATGTTAGTCCGCAAATCGCACTAAGACTGGGTTACGAGAAAATGGGCTACGCTACCACCCTGGCTTTTGATGAGCAGGGAATTACTTACGATGCAGATATTGCTTTCAGTGCAGGAAGCATTTCCCTGTTGGCTGATTTCTATCTGGGAAAATACATATTCATCTCTGCCGGTGCAGGGTATAACCTGTTCCATCTTCAGTTTGACGGAGCAGCAGGTAGTTCTTTGCCCTTCGGTGATATTGAAATACCACAAGAAATGATTGGCGATTTTTCAATGCAAGTTGATCCCTCATTTAAAGTATCTCCTTATGCAGGAATTGGCTTTGGCCGCACCTTAGGCTATGAAAAAAGAATTGGGTTCGCTTTTGAAATAGGAACCTTTTACCAGGGAGCGCCTGACCTGACAATTGAGTCTACTGGCTTACTTTCTCCAACCTCGAATCCTGATCACGGACAAGAGGAGCTTTTGGAGTATGCTATTCGTCGTTACACAATGTACCCTGTAATGAAACTTTCTCTCAGTTTTAAAATCCTTAGCTTCTAATCATCATGAAATCAAGACTATTCAACTATAAAACAGCTATTGCTGCAAGCCTTATCTTTTTCATTAGCCTTGGCGGATGTAATTATTTCAGCAATCCCCTGATAGATGAAGAAACAGGAGAATCAATTAAACTTCTGGTTGTTGATTTAAACTTTATCAATACCAGATTGGCTCTGCATTTACAAGACATGGAAACCAGGGAATCGGTTTCCAGTGAAGAAATTGAGATCTTTTTCATTGGGGATGATGCAGATAATGTGATCACTTTTTCCGGAACAAAACCAGAAAAATTTACAACTGGCAGCGGCTTTCTGGAAGTCGGGATAGATCCAAATATTCCAGTGTCAAAAGAGAACCCTATTGAATTAACTGTTGTAGCTGTAGGAGAAAATTACGTTTCAGCACCTTTGGCTCTTACCTACACCACAGAGGGATCAAAGAATGTGATAATTGAACTAATAAACATTGGAACAAAGTCGGGATCCACCGGAGCATACAGTGAACCATATGACATTAAATTTGGCGGAGTTTTGAATTCTGATCAACTAGATTTCAAAGGAGATATCAGCACCACTTCTACCGGAACTGATTATGAATACATTAACCTTTACCGTACTAAATCATCCGGAACTCTGATCTGCGAAAACATCTCTGACCCTCTGGTTTACGATGATTTTGGAGTCTATTATGTTGGCTTGTTATCAGGCCAAAGCCTTGTGCCTCCAGCAGTACCAACTAAGAATGTCGCTCTTGGAACGCCTGATATGGTTTACTCCGTAGTTAAGAGAACTGGTATAGAAAAATGTGGCGACGGGCTTACCATTAAGATTCTTGAATCTGAGAGTAATGAAGGAAGTGGTTCGTTCTCTTACCTGATCACCTATTCAGATGAAACAACAGATGAAGGTATTGTTTCAGGAACTTTTCCGATTGAGCTGTTGATTGACAACATTTATTACCCCTCATCTAACCCTGCAGTTTCTGTTGAAGTTTTTGAGGATGCACAATATGATATTTCAGCTCCGGTTTCTTTAAACAGCCCTTGTGGAACTGAGGCCAATTTCACTGCAACAATAAAAAGCAACCTCAAGACATACAAATACATTATTCGCTACACTTGTCCGGATAATCCGATAGCAATTGCTTTATCGATTCGTGGAGAATTCAGAAAAGCCGAAACTACAGGAGACTGGACAGCCTTTGAATTTGTTGAAGGGATTTCTGAGCTTCAGCTTGAGGCTGATGAAGAATATGATTTCAGGATTAATATCGATGGGGAATCCTACGAGTATAGTCTGCCAACAGATCCAGATAAATTTCAAGAATTTCTTGATGATAATCAGAATGAAGAGTTTTACAGCATAACATCGCTTGAGATCACAGAAACAGCCACTCAGGTTACCATTGAAGCGGTAGTACAGCTTTCAGGAGACGTTTGTGATATTATATAATCGATCCACACAAGGCATAGTATGAAAACAATTTGGAGCTTGTTATTCATTGTGCTTCTAATATCCTGTAATCCCGATTGTGATCTTTGCACTCCTGAGAATTTCCGTGAAGAAATGCGCATTCTGGTTTCTGAGATCTCAGAATTTGCAAAGGATCAAAATTCTACTTTTGTTATAATTCCTCAAAATGGGATTGAACTGATTACCGAGGATGGCCTGCCGGATGGGGAATTGAGTACAGGATATTTGGAGGCTATAGACGGGCATGGACAAGAGGATCTGTTTTTCGGTTATAATTCAGACAACCAAGCGACCCCGGAGGAAACATCCGCATACCTGAACGAATTTCTAAACAGATCATCAGAACAGGGGAAGCCCATTTTAGTCACAGATTATTGCAGTGACAAAGAAAAGGTTGATGCTGCTCATAGTGTATGTGTTAATTCTTCTTTCATTTCCTTTGCTGCCAATGAGCGTGACCTTAGCAATATCCCACCCTACCCAGCTACTCCTTATGAGGTCAATGACAACAATATCAATGATTTAACAAGCGTCAGAAATTTCTTATACATCCTGAACCAGAAAGTTTTTACAGAACATTCTGATTTTATACAGGCAGTAAGCGCCACTGATTATGACCTTCTGATTATGGACCTGTATGGTGAAAACGGCATAAGCTATACATCCGAAGAGATAAATCAGCTAAAGCAAAAAGTCAATGGAGGAACCCGCCTGCTAATTTGCTATCTATCAATAGGTGAAGCAGAAGACTACCGATACTATTGGCAATCAGACTGGAGTAAAAATTCACCTGATTGGCTTGGAAAAGAGAACCCAAAATGGGACGGTAATTACAAAGTCAGGTACTGGCACGACGAATGGAAAGAAATCATTCTTGGGCAAGAGAATTCCTACCTGAGCAAAATCCTTTCAGCAGGGTTTGATGGAGTCTATCTGGATATAATAGATGCCTTCGAATACTGGGAGTAAAAAGTAAGCGAATACTTCAAAGACGCTTCGACCCTTCGGCTACGCTCAGGGCACCGCTCCGCTCAGCGACCCGAGTCCCCGAGTCCCGCCCCCCTACTTCCTCCTCAATCCTTTAGCAGTACGATCTTCAAGCTCAGGTGCAGGAGTGATTTTGGGTGGAGCAGTCTTCAGTAATTTCATTACTTCCTCAACAACTTTTTCCATCTGCGGATCACGGCCCTGAACCAGAATATTGGGATCATCCCAAACCTTAAAATCAGGAGCGACTCCTTCACCTTCCCAGAACCAATGACCATCATTATCATACAATCTGGCACCCGGAACAGTAATGCTTCCACCATCAATTAACATATGTCCTGTTGCTGGTCCAACCAAAATTCCAAGAGTTCGTTCTCCAACGATAGGACCTGCATTCAATTCCTGAAAAGCCCATGGTAATCCATCACCCCCTGATCCGGCCCAACCGTTAATAAGCATTCCCATTGGTCCGTTATTAGTCTTGTTTGGATGAGTATGATCGCGACCGTGCCTCCAATGCAAATTATAAACTACCGGACGAAGCAGTAATTCCATAAAGCGGTCGGCAAGAGCTCCTCCTCCATTAAATCTTTCGTCAATGATAAATCCATCCTTTTCGAGTTGTCCGTAATACATCTTAACAAGTTCAAGCTGTCCCTGAGAAGAAGTATTTGACATATAGATATACCCCAACCTGCCACCAGACAGATCCTCCACCATCTTTCTGTTATTCTCAATCCATTCAAGGTAGCGCAGATTGCTTTCCTCACGCTGACTAAGCAACTTAACAACATGGCTCTCAGCATCCACAAGATCTCCTGACTTAGATATCCTAAGAGCTACAGTTTTCCCTGCCAAGCCCTCAAATGCAGCATAAGGATCTCTGTTAAGATCTAGGTCAATCCCATTAATGGATAAAATATAATCACCCTCACTTACTCCTGCACCCGGACGATCAAAAGGTGATCTGGCATCTGTATCCCAATCTGCTGGTCGGATAATCTTCTCTATCTTGTATCCGGTTTTATCCAGACCCCAATCTATACCCAAATACCCGTTCTGAATCGGTTTTACCCGCTCAACATCTCCTCCGCTACTATATGTGTGTCCTGCACTGATTTCAGCAACAAGGTTTAATTGTATATTAGTTACATCCCAACGAGTACGGGCATCATCAATAAGAGCACCATATCTTATGCGCATCTCATTCCAGTTAACACCCTGCATATTAGGATCGTAAAAGAAATCACGGTGACGCCTCCATGTATCGTTAAAGATCTGTCTCCATTCTTCTTTTGGAATCAGATCCATAACCAGACCGTCAGTTGGAATAGGTTTTTTGATCTTCTGAGCCGGGGCTACTTTGATGACACCATATTTTCCAGAGCTTGAAACCAGCAAGGATTTTCCATCGGCTGTAGGTGAAACAGAATTTACTCCATCCATAATGGTTTTCTCTTCCCGTTCTTTTAAATCGTAATAGATTAATGAAGACTTTCTGCTTGCTGAGCCAGTATTTGAAGAGCGGAAATAAACAAGCTTTCCTTCAAAAGGAAGAATTCCACGGATGTTTCCTGCTTTAGGTGGAAGAATGACGATACGCGACTCCAATCCTTCAAAATCTATTTTAACCACAAGTTCAGTAGTATCCTTTTTTGGTTTTTCTTCATCCAGTTTATCATTTCTGGCTTGAAGCAGATAAGGAGTATTTTTGGTCAGACTGAGAGCAGCAATCTGAGTTGAATTTGGATAAACCCAGGTTCCATCACCCAGATCAGAATATGTTGCTGCAAAATTTCGGCTGGTCAAATAGAACAGATACTTCCCATCCGTGGAAAAAGCCGGGTCAGAATCAGAATAAAAACCGCTGCTTGCCTGATGAGATTCTTTCTCCTCCACATCATAAAGAAAAACAGCACTATTGCCATTCTCCAGTTGCTGTGTAAATGAAAGCCAGCGTGAATCTGGCGACCAGGTAATGGAATATCCGAATCTGCCACCATGACCAGTATTCCAATAAGTGTTTCCCGCCTTCTGCTTCTTTCCACTATCAGCGTCAATCAGGTAAATGGAATTAGTTTCGTCTATATAAGCAATCTTTTTACTATCGGGCGACCAATTCAAACTATATCCAAAACCTTTTTTTCTATGAGTCAACTGTTTAGGATCATCCTTCATCTCTGAATCCTGCAACCAGATCTCATACTCTCCTGACTGATCGCTCCAATACGCGATAGTTTTTCCATCTGGCGACCAGCTTGGATTCTGATCAAATGCCCCTGAAGAGCGAGTCATCTTGATAGTATATCCCTCTTTCACAGGAACATTGAACAATTCGCCCCGGGCTTCAAACACAATTCTTTTACCCTCTGGTGATGCCGTTGCATTTGAAATTCGGCTACTTACGTTCACGCTTCTGGACATTTCAACAGAAAGATCACTGACAACATGAACACTGAGTTTTTCAAACTTCTCTGTTGCCAAATCCATCAGGTATAGTTCTCCACCCTTATCAAACACTATATCTGATGGTCCGGCTGACATATGTCCGATATCAAAATCCTTAAATTGAGTGAGTTGTGAAAATTCTTTTGTTCTGGTATTATACTTCCAAATATTCAAACGCATATTTTTATCCTGATCAGATAAGAAATAGACCATATCCCCAACCCAGGCAGGTTTACCATCATTTCCCTGATTACTGGTGATATTCTGAGCGGTATTACTTTCCAGATCGTAAAGTAAAATATCCGATGCCAGTCCGCCACGATACCGTTTAAAAGGATAATTCTCAGTAATCTTGGTTATGTAGGCCAGTTGTTTTCCATCTGGAGAGTAACTTGCCAACACACCATATGGGACATCCAGCTTTTCAGGAAAACCTCCATTCTTATTTACCAGATAGAACTTTGACATTGCTCTTCTGCCACTCTCACGTGACGAAGCAAAAAGAATCCTTTTTCCATCCGGATGCCAATCAACAAGCTGATCACCAAATGAATTATAAGTGACTCTTGTTGGAATCCCTCCACCAGTTGGTATTACAAACACATCTGCATTTCCATTATATGCTGCTGTATAAGCAATCGACTTTCCATCCGGAGAAAATCTAGGCCAGGACTCCTCACCTGGCGAGTGAGTCATCTGCAAAGCTGTTCCACCAATCTTCGGCATCACCCAGATATCGCCTCCATACACGAAAGTTATTTGGGTATCTGACACATCCATGTAGCGCATAAGCCTGGCACTGATTTGTGCCTGCAAATTCATCATCAGGAATAGTACTCCGACAGTAAAAAGTATTTTTTTCATGACTTACATAATTGAGTTTATCGAGATCAATAAAGGTAGATTTTTTTATTAAAAGATGACCTGCCTGAGGGATTGGGGTATTGGTTAATTGGTATATTCGTATATTGGTGTATTAGTTTAAGAAATAAGGGTTAAGAATTTTTGACTTTACTGGTATGAGAAGAGTTTCGATAGTATTCCTTTTTTTTTTGATGCTGCCATCGTTTGCTTTTTCTCAGGTTGTAGTTCGTGACTTTGAGGGTTGGGCTGGTGTGAAGGTGCGCAAGAAACTGGGGGATAACTGGACCCTATCTTTGGAGGAGCATCTGCGGATGGAGCATAATATGAGCCAGTTAGATGAATTCTTCACTGAGTTTAATGCTGGATACGATATACTCCAGGACGTCAATCTTGCTCTGGGTATAAGAGGTGTACGGCACAAAACAGGAAGTGGAGACCTTGAATCACGTATGCGTTTCCACTTTGAAACAGAATATTCTCATGATATTAATAGAACCGATCTTAGTTTCAGGTTAAGGTATCAATCACGCTTTGATACTGATGAAGAACAGCTTCTGAATGCATTGCGTTTCAAGACCGGAATGAGATGGAATCCCAGTAATTTCCCGATAGATCCCTACTCCTCATTGGAGGGCTTTTTCAAAATGCCCGGCCGAAGTAGTACCGGACATCCAGGTGTGCGACTGGCAATTGGAGGGATCTGGAAGATCAATAAAACCCACCACATTCGTCTGTTTTATCATCTCGAGTGGAATAATGAGGAATATTACTCCCTGTGGATTAACAGACTTGGAATGCGATATGATCTGAGACTATGAGAAAACATTCATACATATGCCTGGTATTGCTTCTGTTAACAAGCGGGTGTTACAAAGAACTGCCTTTACCCGGACAGATCCTCATCGATACGCCTGATTGGGAAGCCAGTTCTCATAGCGATGAGGTATTGCCCGATTATGAAAAAGTTTTTCCTAAAGATCAGGTCCAGAGGATTGATTTAGTGATCAATCCTCTGGATTGGCAGTCTTTTTGGAAAGCTTTGGAAAACAAGCTGGGACCCTTCGGACAGTCGAATCCGGGAATGCTTGAAGGAATTGACCATCCTTATATTCCAGTTGATCTGTTTTATAAAGGTAAACAATGGTACAAAGTGGGTATCCGGCCAAAGGGTAACTCATCCCTAAAACGTAGTTGGCAGCTTGGCGTTATGAAACTACCATTCAAGCTGGATTTTGATCAGTTTGAAGATCAGTTCACAAATATCAAAGATCAACGATTTTATGGCTTCGAACAATTATCCCTTAAAAATGGATATTCCGATCCCTCTTTTATCCGGGAGAAAGTAATTGATGAATTATTTGCAGAAGCCGGATTGCCATCAGTAAAAGCCGCCTATTACCAATTGTATATTGATTATGGTGAAGGTCAGAAATACTTCGGTGTATATACTCTGGTTGAAGATGTTGATGATACATTTATTTCAGGAAATTTTGAAATTCAGGGTGGAAATATTTATAAACCAGAGGGACAAGGGGCAAGTTTCAGCCTGCATGATTTCAATACTCAGGACTTTGAACAACATCACTCATCAGGATTATCTGACTACACAGATATTGAAAAGCTTTACAATATATTGCACAAAGACACCCGGCTGAGTAATCCAAACGCTTGGAGACATGAACTGGAACAGGTTTTTAATACTGAAATATTTATTAGATGGTTGGCATGCAATACAACTGTTCAGAACTGGGATACTTACGGAACTATCGGACATAACTACTATTTGTATCACGATCCGTCTGATGACAATCTTGTATGGATTCATTGGGACAATAATAATGCTTTGGCGCCCTTCAAATTTAATCGTGTACCAATTGAGTTTGACTTTGAAACAGTAAATGCTAAATGGCCACTAATTCGCTTCCTCATGGATGATCCTGTGTATTCAGCAGCATTTAAAACAGAAGTGAAACGGTTTACAGACAACTACTTCTATCCTGAAAGAATTCTGCCAATCCTAAAAATCAATCAAGATATGGTCGCTCCCTATGTAGTAGGTGAAGCAGGAGAAAAGCCCCCTTATACCCATTTAAAAAGGCCAGATGATTTCAGCCGTGAGCGAAATTTCATAAGAAACTTTGCAGTCTACAGATACAACAGAGCTCTGGATTATTTAGAGAAGTAATAACCGAGTAACGGAGTAACGGAGTAACCGAGTAACCGAGTAACCGAGTAACCGAGTAACCGAGTAACCGAGTAACCGAGTAACCAAGTCACCGAGTCACTAAAAATTCCAAAAAAAACTTGCTTTTGTGCAAATAATTCACGAAAATTGCATGTGACACCATTGTCACGTGACAAGCATGTCATATAAGATTTTTTAGATGCCCAAGCAAACTTTTATAAACCTGCCCAAAGAGAAAAAGGAGAATATCCTCAATGAGGCCATGCTTGAATTTGGGCACTATGGCTTTGACCTTTCCAGTATTCAAAGAATAATAGAACAATCGGGTATTTCCAGAGGGAGCTTCTACCAGTATTTCGAAGACAAAGCTGATATTTTTGGGGAGGTATTGATTGAGATTAGCGCCAGAAAAATGAAATACCTTGAACCGGTACTGCAAAGTAAGGAGGAATATGGTTTATTTGAATTAATTGAAAAGTTGCTTATGCAAGCAGTAGAATTTGGGATGGATGACCCACTTGCATTTCAGATTGGGAAAGATTTGTTCACCAGCAAAACACTTAATATAAAGGAATTTCTTGAATCACTGAAAAAGGAGATATATAAGAGAAATCATATTAGTCCTGAAAGTTTGTATCTGAAGGCGATTGAAAATTCTATTAAGCGCGGAGAGATCAGCACTAACTATTCTATTGAGATGATTCTTTTCTATGCCCAGGGAATGATTGATAAAATGAGTGAATTGTACTGGCATCAAATGACCAGAGATCCGAGAAGCGGAGAAGCAGAAAAAACTATTTCAGATATGCTATCTATATTTAAATACGGACTTAGTTCTTCAAATAAAACCAGTTAGGAGGTCAGCAACATTATGATTGACGTTAAAAATCTATTTTACTCTTATGAAAAGAACGGCGGATATGCCGTTGAAGATGTTAGTTTCAAAATTGAAAGTGGAGAAATCTTTGGATTCCTCGGGCCGAGTGGAGCAGGGAAATCGACCACGCAAGGAATACTTGCCGGACTTTTGGAGCTCCAAAAAGGAGAAATCATCATTGATGGTCAACACCGTCATGGTATGCCGGATAAGGCATTCTTTAATCGTATTGGTGTTGGTTTTGAGATTCCCAATGTATATAAAAAGCTATCTGGACTTGATAATTTAACTTTTCATTCTCGCCTATATGATGGGGAAACTGAAGACCCGATGAAAATACTGGAATGGGTAGGTCTTGGAGAACATGCAAAGCAAAAAGCAAGTTCCTATTCAAAAGGAATGAAGCAAAGGCTTGGATTTGCCAGGTCATTGGTGAACAAACCAGATATATGGTTTCTGGATGAACCTACTATGGGACTGGATCCCAATACAGCAAACAGTATTAAGAGAATTGTCCGGAATAAACAGGCTGAAGGCACAACCATTTTCCTTACAACACATAATATGTTCGTCGCAGATGAACTATGCGACAGGATAGCCTTCATAGTAGACGGCAAAATTGCTGCTTTGGATACTCCAAAAAACCTTAAGTTAAAGTACGGACAGCATACTGTTACGGTAGAATATGCTGTGGAAGGAAAACTTCATGAAGAGACGTTTGGAATGGAAGGCGATGACAAAGGAAAATTGCAGCGATTTATTGGTGATCATGATGTTCAGACAATCCACTCCGGTTCACCTACGCTCGAAGAAATATTTATCAAACTGACCGGTAGAGGTCTTGAATAGGAGGCTGCCATGAGTAAATTAAAATATTTATACAAGAAGGACATGATCCTGGGATTCAAGGATGTCTGGATATTGCTGGAACTCGGTGCTGCCGTGCTGATTACAGCAATGCTCCTGTTTGTGGTTCCCAAAGAAATTAAAAGGGAGTTACCCATATATATTCAGGATAATACGGGAGTTTTTAAACTTATGGCTGACCAGATAGGTGGTGAGGAAAACAAAAAAGGAGGTCAGCTATTTGTTGATAGTCGGGAAGAACTGGTTGAGGGCATGAGAAAAAACAAATCAGCATTCGGTATGATTATTAGTCAGCGTGACAGTAACAAATTCCATATCGAACTAATGACTCAGCCCTATTCCAGCGATGCCATGGTGGAATATTTCGAAGTGCAAATGACAGATGTTTTTACCATGATTGCGGAACCAGAAGGATCGTATTCACCGGAAATATTCAATAAAGTAGAAGTAAAGGCTCTGAATAATCAGGTTCGTGATGATATCCCGTTCAATCAGCGGATGATTCCCCTGATTCTTATGTTTATTGTAGGATTTATGGGTCTGTTCACTATGATTTCTCTAATCGGTCAGGAGAGAAGTGATCAAACTATCCGGGCATACAAAGTGACGCCATCAAGTTTATTGACTCTATTAACCAGTAAGCATTTGATGCTACTCACCGTAGGGTTCATCACCTTCTCAATAGTGTACTTGCCCAGTGCAGGCATTAGTGGTTATCTACTGGCACTCCTTGTAATCATACCTACCATATTGATTGGCTCCTCATTGGGGGTCATTCTGGGTTCCTTTTTCGATAATCCTATGAGTGCTATCGGATGGGTCTTCTTGTTCATGATGATCTTTGGATTACCAGGGGTATCACTATTTGCACCTGTATTTTCACCAGAGTGGCTGAAATTTATTCCATCCTATTACACTTTGTTTGGCCTGGATGCTGCTATATTCCCAGATGGCTACAGTAATGTTCTTTGGATTTCTGTTGGCGTTCTGTTTGGAATGTCGGCGGTGCTACTGCCGCTATCGAGTTGGATATTTACACGTAAATTGAGAAAGGAGTTCTAAAATGAAACAGCTAATTCAAGTATTTATCACAGATATCCGAATGAATCTAAAACATTGGATGGGTGTCTATATGGTGATCGTACCAATGGCTATACTTATTATTCTGAGATTCTTCATCCCCAGTATGGAGAGTACAAACGCAACTCTGGCTATCGTAACTGAGGGACCCAATGCGGTTAAACAGGAAATGGTAGAAATATTGAATCCCTTTGCTAAAATTAAGGAGGTTTCAAGCGTCGAAGCGATGGAACAGAAGCTGCGGGGAATTGGTTCCGTGGAGGGATTATACTGGGATAACAGTACTGAAAAGTACGTGAGTGTACTCGAGAAATCCCCTGAGGGAAATACAGCATTTTCTGTGGCCAGTGCAATTATCCGGCAGCATTATAATCAGCTTGAAAATGGTGATTCTGAAGCCATTGTTGCTTTCAAAGTAGGAGTGCCTGAGGAATTATCTGATCGTTCTGTTATTTCTCCAGTTGCTTCAACCGGAGGCTCCATCTTCTTTGTGTTTATGATAATAATCTCAGGTTTTATTATTGGACTTGGAATAGTGGACGATAAAGAAAATGGTACGGATAGGGCTATCCTGGTATCACCGGTTACAAAAACCGAATATTTCATTGGAAAGAGTATTTATCCGCTCATCCTCATTCTGGTATATGCAATTATCGCCTTACTTGTTTTGGGTTTGATGGATGTCAATATATTGCAGGTATACGCACTGGCAATAGTATCGTTGACTACAACTCTGCTTTTTGGACTCCTGCTAGGAGCCCTTGCCCAAAACGAAAATGAAGCAATTGGGGTAGGAAAACTATTAGGATGGGTGGTTATGCTTGCCATATTAGGCGGTACTCTGCTTCCTGACAACTGGCAATGGGCAGTTTGGTGGGCTCCTTTCTATTGGATTTATGACATGATGGAAGGTGTGTTCACGAAGGACATTGAGTGGATAGAAATCGCCTGGAAATCAGCAATAACTATTGGACTGACCGGAGTTTTTGCTGTACTACTCAGGAAAAAAATCACCAAAGGATTATCCTAATCTACGATGAACATTCCCTCGCGGCTGAGCAAATGATCAAGCATCGCAATGCCATATACCACAACAGCTGTCACAACAGCCGTATGTTCTTGATATTCAGGGATTGACTTGTCATAAGTATCGCGCTCCGTATGCCATATCTCCATGTAACTGAAATCATATCCTTTAGGATCAGCAGTACCGAACGACATGGTTGGTACTCCTTGCATCGCAAAATAAGCATGGTCTGATCCACCTCCCCTGGTTGGTATACGACGGGGTTTAGCCTTTCTGAGTGTAAATGGGAAATCAGGATTAATGCTATTTAATGGCTTGCAGATTTTTTCCATATCATCCCACATGCTCTCCGGCACACTCAGGCTGTTTGCCACAGTTGGTCCGCCATCCCTGTTGAAATAGTTGGCGATTTTCGGCCATTTGTCTTCATTACTCAGTACCCAGTGTTTTGATCCTAATAATCCGAATTCTTCTCCCGCCCAAAGGCAAACAAGAATAGTTCTTTTTGGCTTTCCACCAGCTTCCATAATCAAACGTGCCGCTTCCATTGCCGGAGTTACTCCTGATCCATCATCCACACCTCCGGTAGCTACATCAAAAGCATCCAGGTGTCCGCCCATCATCACATATTCATCCGGATATTTAGTCCCCTTTATAACACCAATTACATTATGGTATTTAACCGGACCCATTTTGAAATGATTACGGATATCAAATTCAAGCTGGAAATATCTTCTCTCAGCTACCATCTGCTTTATGACTTCAAACTGATGCTCATCCAGCTTAATATCAGGCACTGTAGGCAGAGTTTCGAAAGTCATATAATTGCTATTAAGATTCTTTCGGTCATAGAGAACTCTGATTGGAGTAGAAGATGATTGAATAATACCCAAAATACCGGCATCAACCATTTGCTTGTAAAACAAACCTACCTCCTCTGTGATCGGCATCATCTCCTTCTTATTATCCGGATTCATAAAATTGTATCGACGGAGATTTCTGTTATTTTCATCCGCTTCTTTATTCCCTTCTATGATCACAGCACGTCTTGCATCAGCATCAGGAGAATAATCAATAGGCCATCCGCTGTTCTTTCCTCCAATCAGTACCCATGCACCTTTCAACTTCCCCTTCATTCTGTTAAATTCAGACTGTGTTTTTGGCTCCATCAGCACATGTCCGCGCTGAACACCATGAGTTCCGGAAGTATATGAAGGCGTAGCAAAGTGAAGTATCATACCTTCATCGCTTAACATTCTTCCGAACCAGGGACCCCGGTTAAATCCAACAGATAATTCGCCACACTCATCCATTATCACATCCATCCCCCACTCTTTGAATTTATATGCCGCCCATTCAGCTGCATTATCATAAGCGTCTGAACCAATCAGACGTCCACCAAACCGACCAGTCAGAATATCAAGATGATCCATCGACTGGTTATCAGTGGTACCAATCTTGATTATTTTCTGAACTACTTTTTTATTTTGGGCGAATCCCAATCCGGATGACAGGATCAGCATTCCGGCTAGTAAGAGTAAGGATATTTTTTTCATAATTGCTAATTTTTTTTGCTAATGCAATTTACGTATTCATAAGCATATCCCCTTAATTCAATTATGTGTTACACAGCAACCGGTATGCGCCAGGTGTTTGTCCGGTTTTCACCCGAAAGTGTTTGATAAAGGTTGATTTTGATTGAAACCCGACAGAATGGGCAATTCCCTCAATAGTATATCTCATTGATTCAGCATCATCCAGAATCTTGACAGCCTCATCAATGCGGTAATTATTAATAAGTGTATAGAAGCTTTGTCCTAAATAATCATTTAACAATACTGAAACGTACATTCGGTTGGTTCCCATTAAAGCAGCAAGAATACTTATTGTAAAATGAGTGTCAAGAAATGGTTTCTGATCATCCATTACCTTCCTAAGCTGCTCAGCCAATTCTTTTTCTCTGGACTCATCAAAGTATGGAAGCTTTGATTCCTGTGGAAGAATAAGTACATCCTGCTGTTTAATTCCGAAGTAGCCGAGAAAAACCAGAAAGATTAAAGTTTCAATGGTATAAATCAGATCTGAAACTGCTTCTGAAACCGAAACCATATATTCTGCCACCATAATGCTCCCCAGAAAGATCAAATACATTAAAATAAATCCCTGAAACCAGGATAAACTCAAACCTTCCAAATTGGAATAATGGTTCCTTATCCTCTTGTGATGCTTTCTCAGAATAAGCAATAAAGCCACCACATAAACCGGTATTTGAAGAAAAAACAAGCCTTCATTAAATACTATCAGAAAGAGATTGAATCCCTCTGGAAAAAACGCAGGATACGGCATATATATTGGTCCTGATTTTATTTCGCTTAAGGCTTCGTCAGGCAGGAAAAACAAAAAAAGAACAAAACTCAGCAGGCAAATAACAGAAGGAATAAAATGAAGAAAATATCTGCGGGTCAGTTTTTTTACTCCGACAAGACGTATCACATACAAAAATAGTAAGGGTTGTAAACTCAGAGTGACAGGCAGGTACACAACTGCAACCACCAGATTTCCCTGAAGACCCAGGTTTCCGTTAAGCCAGGCAAAGTCAAACAGAAAGACTGCCAATAACAACATGAAAACTCCCAGAATCTTTGCACCACCTTTTTTCTGGTGAAGATTTGAAAGAAGCACCACAGCCAGAAACAGACTCAATAATAATGAAGCTGTAAGTAAAGCCATACTGTACATCTCAATACTCATAAGAAACTGGTATTAGGTTTTCTATATAAATGTAGTTAAAACGGTTCAAATTGATCTAAATGAACCACAATATTTTCTCTTTCTCAAATAATAATTCTTACTTGAGTATTCCGTCATTACAAAAGCCCTGAACCCATGAATCATTCTTCTGCCAAAACAAGTTCAAAGCTCAACCTTACTTACATTTTCATCAGCTTTTCTCTTCTAACAATTCTTAACTTCTGCTTCCCGACAAACTCTGAAGCACAGGATTACCCGCCCGCAAGGTTTCGTCATAGCATGGTTGCAGATGATTCTTGTATTTACATCTTTGCCGGTTTTGTTACAACAGAAAGGAATCCGGGTCAGCAAGGGATGACCGGAGACTATGAGTTATGGAATGATTTTTGGAAATATAATACTTATACAGGTCTCTTTACAGACCTATCTTCGGATGATGCTCCAGCAGCCCGTTGTTCTGCTGCTGTGGGAATTACAGGAGATGGCAAGATTACTGTTTCCAATGGCAAGAGTGAAGATAACAACAATAATCACGGGGATACATGGCAATATGACCGTATTAATAGACAATGGCAAAATACTAATGCAATGGGATGGGTCCCTTGCAATTTATCAGGCAGCTCCTATGCTGTTGTAAATGGGGACTTGTACGTGTATGGCGGACGTGAAAAACATCTCTCAGACGGATACCAGGTCGATAGAATTAGATCCTATGTGTATAAGTATTGTGCAGATGCAAATTCATGGACATATCTGGGAGAACATCCAGACCCAAAAGTAGAAAGGGGAGCAGGAGCAAGTTATGGTGATGTACTTTATGCATTTGGGGGCAAGATAAATAACAATGATAATTCCAATCGATTGAATCGCTTTGATCCTGAAACAGGTGAGTGGATCGATCTCACACCGGGTGAACCGGGAGACGACTGGCCCAGTGAACGTTCTGATGCCCTGATCGCTGTTGTAGGTGATAACATGAATATTGCAGGAGGTTATAATCTTAGGGATCTCAGGGATCAATGGAATTATAATTGCACAACAGGAGAGATGACAAGACTGGATGACATACCTGAGGATGTTCAACTAAGAAACTCAGTTGCCGTAACCGGACCAAACGGAGATGGATCAGGCAGTGCTATTTATTACTTCGGTGGAGAAAAAAACAATGAACCTCTTGATAATTTTTACAAGCTGGAAGAAGGCGAAAAATGGTCGAAATTCGACAAGCAGGGAAAGCGTTGGAAAAGAGTTGGCACAGAAAGTGTTTTTCTTAATATGAGTGTTGAGCCGGCTGAAGCCCTGGATAATGGATGCAACGTTGAACCAGGAGTTGGCGAACATGAATATGATGAAGGCACAATAGTAGATCTCAAGGCCACTGAAAACATCGAAAAAGGTTGGGCCTTTTTGAACTGGACAGGCGTACCCGGGGGTACCAGTAAATCTACTCTGGTTACGATGAATGAGGATAAAGACGCTGTGGCTCACTTCAAAGAGATAAAACTTGTGGTTACAGGCAGGCTTGATACTATTTTTTGTCGATGCGATATAGAAGATCAATCCAAAACTGTTAACCTCACCAGAATGACAGCCCTGGGTGATGACTGGATGGTTAACAGCCTTACAATCAATGCACTTGAAGGCTCCGGAGATGAGGTAAATCAGATAAGCTCAGTATTCGTCACATTCGGAAATACTATGATCGCTGAAGGCAACTTTACCGAAGACGATGGAAGCATAACCCTTACCCTTGACCCGGCTATTAGTATTCCCGAAAATGAAACCTATACAGTTGCCATTCACTATGAATTTAAGAATATCAATCAGGAAGTTCTGGAAGAAAAGGTTCTCGAATTCAAAACAGAAGTCAATGCTCATGGCAGCCCCGTACATTTTGACAATGGACTCATTGAAGGTAAAGGGAATGGTGAAGTTAGTATTGGTCGGGTGTGGAACACTAACGATGATGTCTACCCCTCAATTTACAAAGCTATGACACATTCTGAATTTTCTAAATTAATGCTTTGTCCTGAGGAATATAAAACAACTATATCGTTTGAGAATAGCTACACCCTCCAAACTCATGAACGCTATGGTGACAACCTGGCCAAAATTAGTTCTACTGGTACAACAATTACAGTTAGTGCCTACAATGCCACTATAAAGCGTGTGATTATCCAAAGTTCTTCAGGCAACTGTATTACTACTGAGGATCCACCGTATGCGATGGAAGATCCCAAGAAAGTGAATCTCTCCTTGGAATCATGCACCCTTTTCCCAAAAGAAAACGGAATACTATGGGTGAATCGGAGTAATCTGCTTATCAAGGATTGTTCTTTTGTTGGGGGAAGTCGTGGCATTATGGCGAATTCTGCAAACCAAATTGATATTTCGAATTCTCATTTTGGTATTGGCGACATAGGACTGGACGCTCGTTTTAGTGAAGAAATTAAAGTATCCAATTGTTCGTTCACATCTTACAAAGATGGAATGTATCTGGAACACTCCAATATAGTTGAGTTGCGTAAGGTAATTTGCGATGAAAATAAATATGGTATCTCGCTTTCCGTGATAGATAATTTTCAAATTAGCCAAAGTTCGACTTCAAAAAATCAGGATTATGGATTATCAATGATTCAAGTGAATAATTTTCGGATATCATCCTGCAAAATCAATAATAATGATCATCCAAGATGGTCATCTATCGGTACCGGAATCAGACTACATTGCTGTACGAATGGTTTAATCAATGATAATCAACTCATGCATAACTGCACTGCAATATCAATGGAGGAATCTAAAAATATACATCTAAGTGGCAATAAAATCTCAAACTCCAGCTGTTGGTTTACCGGAATCAGTCTTGACAATGCCTCTCCCACTCTTAAAGGAAACAAAATAAGTAATAATCATGGTGCGGGAATTCTTGCAACAAATGGAGCAGAACCGCTTATTGTTGGAAATAACATAGAAGGCAATACAATAGGTGTTGAAAACCAGGACCCAACAGTTCAACTGCAAGCCTCTGGCAATTACTGGGGTACAAATAACGGACCAGGCGAACAGGATATTTCAGGGGTGATCAATGTCGATGAATGGCTTAATAGCCAGGTTGAACTAGTGGCTTCATTTGGAGCCGACACCCTGTTTCTATTGCCTCGATCAACTGATACGATTACCCTCTATCTGAATAACCTGGAAAGTGAAACCGACCTGCTTCAGGTGTCATGGAGCGATGAACAGGGATGGATACAGGGTGATGTGCGGGGAACCGTGGAAATTGATGGCACAGGAGGATCACAAGAGATTCAACTCAACACACCCGGAGAAGACAGTCCGGCCAATCATCTTGCTATACTGGCTCAATCAATCAATGAACCGGATAGAACTGTCAGAGATACAGTAGTTCTGGTGACCTATCATCCTGAATTATCCATCGTAAAGGCCTTTCCAGACAGCATTATGCTCGGGCTCGGAGACAGTCTTCAGTTGACAGCGACAGGCTACGATCAGCACAACTATATATTCGAAGCCGAATGGGAATGGGCAACTACTTCAGGAACAGTTGATCCGCAAGGACTGCTTGTATGTCCTGAAACCGATGGGGAAATTACAGTTACTCTCCGCGACCGACAAACAGGACTTGACACACAGGTGAGATTTTATTGTACCAATGAGGAAGAAACTGTTCAAAACATACAGATAAAACCCAGGCTTGACAGTTTGGTTCCCGAAATGAGTATTAGCTTTGATCTCAGCGCCTGGAATCAGTTTGGTTTTCCAACAAATTGTCAGCCTGAATGGACATGTGAAGGAGGAAGCATCGATCAATTCGGAAGCTATTCGGCCGGAGATGAACTGGGTTGGTTCACTATCACAGCCACAGACCCGAATAGTGGTGCTACCGGCACCTGCCAGGTGAAAATTGTTACCGCTCTGGGAAAACAACAAGTTCAGTTAAATCAAAATATCCTGATTTATCCCAATCCTGCTAACAATTATATCAACATCTCCAACTTGCCATATACAGTTGAAGAAATCCATATTATCTTGGTTAACACACTGGGACAAAAAGTATTAGATAAATATTTCACCTCCTGTAACAAGGAAACCATCAGCCTGGATATTAGTGATTTGCCCAAGGGTTTATTTATTGTTCAAATTGACACAAATATTGGGCGACACCAAGCCAGATTTATCAAAGAGTGAGGACTTTAAGTCTTCACTCTTATTGCAACTTCACTTTCATTTCAACATAGTGGCGCCAAGAAGTAACTAATGTTACATTTTTCACAGTGATATTTAATTATCTTTATTGTTAAAATAAGTTAAATATTTAACCTAAACTTAAAAAAAACATGCTATGGTTGATTCAGCTATGGTCTTAAATGGCCAAACTATTGCGTATACCTGTTATACCATTGCCATCATGCTTGTGATGGGATGGTTTGCCATTCAGGTAACAAAAAAGGGAAAGGGCAATCCTGTGAAACCTGCTCTTTTCTACACTTTCGTGGGAATGCTTGTTGTTCTGGGCGTATCCCTTCACATTGTAACTTACAATACAATTCCCTGGACCGAGATGGATTTACATCGCGGCGATTACACACCAGATCGGTCTTTCAACATTGTAGTTGAAAATCACGAGTTTAAGCTTCCGGCTGAACAGTTGGTTGCTGAAGTGGGTGAAATTGTCGAATTTGATGTGACTTCAAATGATCTCACTTATGGATTTGGCTTATTCAGGTCAGATAACAGCATGGTGCTTCAAATGCAGGTAGTTCCTGGTCATCGGAACGATATACTCTGGAAATTCCTCGAACCAGGGGTATATACCATTAGATCAACTGAGTATTCTGGTCCTAAAGGCATCGCAATGATTGTTAAGGATGCCGTTAAAATTATCCCAAAATCTGAATAATCCCAAATACAAAATATTAAAAAAATTATTATGAGTTTCTTCAAAACATTTATGAATGGAGAGCAGGGATTATTCAAACCTAATTCCCTCACTCCAATGCAGAAGATGGTTCTGCGATTTGTGGTTGTAGGCCTTGTCTTTTATGCCTTTGCGGTAATCGAAGGAATGCTAATGCGGCTATATGAAATAGGTCCGTTCGATGCAATGAGTAACGATCAGTTTTTTGCCATACTTACTGCACATCCCCTGGTAGGAATCTTTGGTTCTACCTATGCAACAGTATTTGGTGCATTTCTTTTTCTCGTACCATTTCTGATGAAAAAACCTCTCTGGAGCATCAAGATGGCTAACTGGACATGGATATTAATAGCTTTCGGAACTTTACTTTTCTGGGGAGCTGGTTTCATCTCTCATTATTCACCCCTTTATACTTTGTACTGGCCTTTACCTGCAGACTTTGAACAATTCAGCGTATGGGGAGGTACATTTTTCATTACAGGGATTGCAATTGTGATGGTTGGATCAGGCCTCTTCGTGATTAACATCTTTAAAACAATCATGTATACTCCGGAAGGATGGGAAAAGCAGCCTTCAGGCAGGTTACTTGGCTCAGCGCTTGGAACTTCTGGTATTGCAAACTTATTCCGTAAGAAGAAAAGACAAACGGCTCATCTTGTTCCATTACCAGTAGCAGCGATTGCGCGTGGATCTGTTGACGTAGGCTTGAATGTAATAATCATCCTGGGTACAGGAATACTAATTCTGGTTTTTATGGTTGCTGCAATTTTAGGTCATGATCTCAAGGATACTGCGATAGATGCCCTCCTCTATAAGAACTGGTTCTGGTGGGGACTTGATCTTATTGCAGACGGACTAGTGCTGATCTTTGTTGCTGGTACCTGGTATTTATTGGCAACTATGATCACCGGGAAAAAGCTGTTTATGCAAAATATTGCCCGTGCAGCCCTTCTGGTTGAATTGGTGGTTTCATGGACTGTTTGGTCGCATCATCTTCTTGCTGACCAGTCACAACCAGCCATTCTTAAAGTGCTATCTGGTGAATTTGTAACAGCTTTTGAGTTGATTACACAGGGCTTAGCATTCTTCATTGTTCTTGCTACGCTGTGGGCTGCCCGTCCACTTAAGATGACCAACCCACTGAAATTCTTATTGGGTGGACTATTAGGATTTGCCCTTGCTGTACCTGCCGGAATTATGCAAGCTGATGTAGGATTGAACAGAGTTCTTCATAACACTCAATGGATTA
>JAYEFL010000241.1:0-10490 GCA_034658635.1 Bacteroidota bacterium
ATCTGTTTCACCAGAAGCACTTTCATAAGTACACCAAATTACAAATGTAAGCATTCGTAAAGATGATCTAAAACACTGGGATTTCCAGTACCATCTTTGGGTTCTGTATGTAACAGTGTATCAATGTGTTACAGATGTAGGTGGTTTGGCGTGTGCATTATATGTGAAACAACTAGTACTTTGCTTAAACTTCCAATGATGACTCAAATGTACTGGCTGAATAGTCTTAGAAGAGAATTCAGTCAGTACATATAGTCGATTCTCATCAGCTCATTAAGTGCTTACAAAATCAACTGGATAATTCGAAAGTATCTTAGATTTTATCTACTAATTCCCAGATGCTTTGACGAATTACAAACAAGTCATGAGTAATCTGACTATCTATTTACCTGATAACAAAAATAAATAATTCAAAAGATTAGTTTCACCTTCGAGGTTCATCTTTTTCTTCAATCTGTAACGGCGATTATCGATAGTACGAATTGAGAGTGACATCAACTGAGCAATCTCTTTAGTTGATTGATTCATAATTAAATAGCAACATACTTTTAAATCACCTTGAGTCAATTCAGGATGTTTCTGTTTTAGCTGATTGATGAAATCAGGGTGAATAGTTGAAAATTGTTTTTGAAATCTCTCCCAGTCTTTAGAATGATCCAATTGAGCATTTAATTTAGCTTGTAAATTCTTAAAACCTTTTTTGTCTTCTTCATTATGGAAATTACTCAATTGAGAATTCAGGTCATTGCTGAGTGATACTATTAAATCATTTTTTTCAACGATATAGGTGGAGAGTTTTGTTAGTTCTATTTCCTTTAGCTTTAAATTTGATTCCGCGATACTTTTTGATTGTTTGGAAATAATTACAGCTTGTTGATTTGATTTTCTTCGTACTCGAAAGTTTATTGTCACAAGTCCCAATATAAAAACGATCAAAACCAAGATGCCAATTATGGTTATATAGGTGTCTTTCTCTTTTTCCAGGGCGCGTCTACTTCGATCAAACTCATTTTTGAGAAAGATATTTTTGTTAATATCTAAATTTAGCTGCTTCAGTCTCGCTTTTTTTTGTAAGAAAATGATTGAATCAACAACAACAATAGACCGAAAATCTTCAACATGGGAAAATATCCCTCGTTGAATCTCGAGGAGCTCAATGTATTGGTCTTTATTGTTTTCCAGGTCTTTGATATTGAGTGTGTTTTGAATTAAAACCAGAGCTGAATCGCTTTGACTTATTTGTAGATATGCATCAATCATATTTCTGATTAGCAAAGTGTATAATTCAGAATTATGGGTAAGATATTTATTTGCCAAATTAAACTGCTGCAATGCTGTTTCAATTGCTTGATTCTTTGCAAATGAAATTCCTTTGTAAAGAGTATTTATACTCTTCAATTTACGCAACGATGTATTAGGGTCGATTTCTCTAAAAGTCGATGAATCGATTACACCTGCAATTGAATCAACCTTCTCAAACATTTGTAATGCAAGGCTGATTTTGTCCATTTCATTATACAGTTGCCCATATTGTATATATTGATACATCATCGCATATCTAGACTTCGACTTAACTCTAATTCTCATGGCTTCGTCATAATATGTTAGAGCTGCTTTATAGCGTTTATTCTTCTGCTCTATCATCCCTAGATTATTCAGGGCTATTGCTTGCCCCCTAAATTTCATAGTTCCCTGTGATTCTTCAGAGAAAATATTTAGAGCGATTTCGTATTGTTTTTTTGCATTATTCCAGTCCCCCATATTGAAATATATATTACCTAAGTCGATTTCCCACCATGGCTCCAAATCATCTTCTTCCATGAAGCTTTTTGATATTAAAATATATTCCAATGCCTGATTCGTCAGGCCCTTTTCAAGGTATATAGTTCCGAGAGCATGATAAACACCTGCAAATGTTTTGCTGGGTCGAATAGGAGGATGTTTTTTTAAATAGTCAAATGCAAGTTCAATGGCAGTATTGGGATTTTGCAATTTAAAGGTTGAAATTTCATATAAGATTCCCGGCTTTATTTCTTCAGCAGTTTGTCCAAAACTCAAGGAGCAGGTTGCGGAAGTAAAAATATAGATTATTTGAAATATGTATCTCTTCATTTGTCTTAATTTAGAACAATAGAGTAGTATGATGAAGGTAAAAGATGCAAGAGTTGGGTGCAGGTTTGATATAAAACTGGTGTAACTCAAATATATTCAATGACCTTATACTCTCTAAATATTTTTGCATAGAGTAGCAATGGAGTAGTAAAATCACAGCTTACATTAGTTAAATTCTTAACATGGAAAGCAATAATCCAGTAAAAATTATTCAGTTTTTTTACTCAGCACGATGTACGGCATTGTCTAGATACTTTACCCAGCGGGGGAATTTATGAAAAACATACTATCGTACATACTCATAAGTCTCTGTACAGCAGCACTACTTATAGGGGGGCAGGAAATTGAATCATCTGACAAACAAGTCCTCCCAAGCAATTTGGTTGATACATTAAATATTGGGCTTGATCCCACAGTGAGTACAAGTTTATCCCCAGGTGACATTATGATGGGAATATACAAAGCTCCAGGCGATTTAATCTTGAATGGCATAGGCATAGATGTCCTAGGATGGAACACAGATGGGACAACCCCAAAATTAAAAATTGAAGTTTACAGACCTGGGGTAAATGGGTATCCATTTACGTCAGCAGGATCAGTGTATGGCGCGGAAGTCATTGACCAAAATGGATGGATAGGATACGCTCATGCAGCAGGTAATGAGTCAGTCGCATATCCAGACATTAGTTCAACTTCAGGCTTGATTTGGAATAATTTTAGTTCAGGTACTGGTGTTTGTTCCGCCGAGCCGGAAGTGGCAGATGGACAATCTGTAATGGGTACAAAAGTTTTGCCAGTTGGGACTACTGATGTAACTATCACAAAACCTACCAATGGTGCCACTGGTATCTTTTATTCTGATTTTACTGGAGAAGGAAGCGCTCAATTTGTAAAAGACGAATTTATTGCTGTAGTAATAACCTATCTCACTGATGGTGCCGGTGATCCTGTAAATGAGGCAACTACAATTGAATTGAGCGCGGTTGATGCCTCCTTCTTTCATCCTTCTCCAGGACTTAAATATTTTGCGAGTGACTGCAGTGGTCCAAGCGGTGAACATGGCTGGCATATTGTGTCTCATGTAGGGGATTTTCAGTACTTGGTAGATGTCACAGGGGATATTCCACCAGAAATTGAGATAATTCATGTAGGGGTTTCGGCTACAGAAGGAATGCCGGATCCAATTCCACCCTGGACACAGATTAGGGTTATGGCAACTGCAATTGACCAAAACCCTTCCGGCGGCCCAGATGGCGTTGAAATGGTAACCCTGCATTGGCAGCTTAATTCGCTCACCGCGAATGTGACTTCTGCAGCGATGATGATGGCTTATAATCTACCTTTACAACAATATATATATTTTTCTGATATTCTGGGACAGGCTGATGGGACTATTGTGTACTGGTGGGTCTCAGCTGAAGATGAAGAAGGAAATATCTCGACAATACCAAAGCGTTCTTACCCTTCTGGAACTGTATCTACTGTCGATGATATAAGCCCCAATATATTTGATCTGTTAGGAAATTATCCAAACCCATTTAACCCGATTACCACTATCTCATATTCCCAGGATAATATCTCAGATAACTCTGTCACAGTTTATAACCTCCGTGGACAAGCGGTAAAAAGGTTATTCATCGGTAGAGTAAACCCTGGCAAACACTCGGTGTCTTGGGATGGTAAAAACCATTTTGGTCAAGCCATGCCTTCAGGGATCTACATCTATCGTATACAATCAAACGAGCGCATTCTAACCGGAAAGATGATGCTCTTAAAATAATTATTAATTCAACTGTAGTAGTTAAAGCTGTGTTGAGGTAGCAATGAAGAAAAGCTGTTTTGTAATATTTATGATGGTAGGATCCGCTCTATTTTCTCAAAGCGGAAGCATCTACGGTGTTATTACAAATGAAAATGGGGTGCCACTTATCGGCGCAAATGTATTCCTAGCGAATACAGCATTGGGATCAGCAACCGATGAAAATGGGTACTTTATTATCTCAAACGTTCCTTCTGGAAAATCTTACGAATTAACGGCAATGTATATTAGCCACCGGACAATTCGTCTAGAAATATTATTGCAGGATAGAGAAAAATTCGAAGCTAATTTCACCTTAAAACATTCTCTAATTGACTTAGATGAGGTCGTTGTTTCAGCGAGTTTTAGTGAACGACAAAAGCGGGCTCAAGCAGCTCCGATAACGATCATTTCTGAAGAAGAATTGCAGAAATTACCTCTACGCAGCATTGATGAAGTTTTATCGGGAAAAGTCCCCGGTGGGTACGCAAATCTAGCTCATCGGCCAGGCCAAAATAATTCAGCCTTCACTATGAGGGGTGGTACCAGCGGCTCTGGAAGACCCACAGGCGATGTTAAGATATACGTAGATGGGGTTGAATTACTTGGGTTTGATGTCCAGTCCGATCCTGGCATAAATGACTTTGTTGATCCTAGTGATATTGAAAGAATCGAAGTAGTACGTGGACCAATGGGCTCCACGCTGCATGGTTCAAATGCCCAAAGCGGAATAATTCACATTTCCACCAAAAGAGGGTCAAACTCAAACAAAACGACTTATCGTTTGAAAGTTGCTCGCAAAAGTACTGATGCCCCCATTATTGATGACAAGGCCATTGGGCAGGAGATATCCTTTAGTATTAATAAAAGACAATCTTCAGACCTCAGTTTCAACGTAGGTGTAAATGGAACAGTTGACGAAGAAGTGATGCCCAATAATGGAAAAAACATCGAACAAATAAAGTTGCATGGTGCTCTCAATGCAAGAATCGGATCTGCAAAAATTGATGTTAAAACTTTTCAGGGATGGGGCAAACAAGGATTTATTAGCAATCTGTATCATTTATTAGAACTCAAAGAAGAAAGAGGCTGGACGGCTGCACCAGATCACTGGGATGATCCTTTATCTGATGGATCTATTGAATATTACAGACCTGGACTCAGCATCAATGTTACGCAAAGCTTTTCACCAAACTGGCTACATACCCTAATAATTGGGAATGATACAAAACAATCTTTATATCGAAAGTATAGTGAAGATGGTAGTGGGAGCTATTTGAAACAGGATTGGAGTAGAACGACTATCAATTATTTCATGCACTTGAAATATGAATTTCTAAATCTAGCTAAAGTTGATATTACTACCGGTGCCCAACGAACCCTAAGCAGTAATGTAAGGCTGTCTGGAATAGTGGATGAAGCAAAAGATCAGTATTATTACGATGATTTTGACAATGGATCCCTGGTCGACCAGAGTAATAGCAATATGGGATATTACGCAGAGACAGTAATGAGCTACCAAGAGAAGGTGTTTTTAACGCTTGGTGGACGGATAGAAGAAAATGAATATTTCGGAAAGGATTATGGCCGACATTTGAGTCCTCAAATAGGCATATCTTACGTGTCAGAATTGAATTGGGCTATTGCAAAGCTTCGGGGCTCTTGGGGTGGAGGTGGTATTAATCCTCCACAATCTATGCAAGCGCTCCCCAGCGAATCAAATTATTCTATTAATATCGGAAATCCCGATTTGAAACCTGAAAAGCAGTCAGGATATGAGGTCGGTGGCGATTTGTATTTTGGTGACAACTTTTTTCTGGAAGTAACCTATTTCGACCAATTATTTCAAGATGGTATTCAAAATGATCCGAGTATAGATGATCCGGAAACCGTTAAACGGGAGTATTGGTACACTAACTTTGGGGAGATTATAAATAGAGGATGGGAATTTGCCGCAAAGACTAATTACGGGTCTTTGGGCATTAATGCTACCTATTCAATTTTGGATAGTAGATGGGGCCAAGATTCAATTCGTCAAAATAATCCACAATTTGAAGGCTTTTTTGATGAAGGCGTTAGGAGAAACGACGTTCCCGAATCCACAGCAAACCTCTCTCTTGACTACAGCCTACCCCCAATTATCTCAAAGTACAAAAAAGGTGGATCTATGGTTATATCTTTCAATTACATAGGTAAGAAGAAAGGTAGAGACTGGCTGATGCAATATGATGGCTTTTATAATCCAGATGTTGATCCAGTTTCCTATTACAGCAAAGACTTAATTGTACAGTATGAACCATATGTTACGGTTCGTTTACGAGGTAATTATTGGCTTACCAATAAGGTCGCTTTTTACTTCGATATCCGAAATTTGACTGAGCATAAAGATATGTCCAGCGCCATTACGCAACCCTCTCTAGGGAGACAAATTATTTTAGGTTTTGATTTAGAATTTTGATCTTTTAAGAATACGACAATAAAAGGATAGTAAATGTTCAAGCAATTCACGATAACATCTTTAGGGCTACTTCTAACAGCAAGTTTTATGTCTTCCTGCAGTAAATATGATTTTACTAGTACCTTTTCTACTCTTCCCACTCATCCCATCGCCGGTGGAGAAGTAACTATCCTATATAACTCAGAGGGAACTGTTTTGGATAGTTCAGATCAAATATCGGCTATTGTTCGAACATATGGAGATCGGAATTATCAGCCAGCTTCTATGTTTTCGATGCCAAACAATGTGAGTGGAACTGTTGAGTATAAAATGATAAAAACCAAGGGTGGATGGACAGTCCAACTTTCTGTCCCTGACACTGTCGTTGGCTTGGTCGTTACACTGAATAATGAAGATGAAACAGACTACAATGGAGGTCTTGGATATTGGATCCCATTGTATTCATCTGATCAAACTATTTTACCCGGTGCGGAAGCTGGTTACGCTGCTTCTCTGGTGCGTAGGGGCTGGGGTGCTGAGTTAGATAAATCCCTTTATGCTGACACATTATTGGGTTTTTATGAGAATGAGTTTTCTCGTAACCCTGATAAACAATCAGGTTTTGCTTTCTCATATTTTGCGGCTTTGAGAAAAAGCAAGGGTACGGATGGGCTTATTGAAATTGAAAACAATCTGGAAGCGATGTCCCATCCGGATTTATGGACAGAAGAACATCTGTTTTTCCTCAGTGCGTGGTATGGTGCTGTTAAAAATCAAGAGAAAGCTGATTTCTATAAAACAAAATCTCAAGAGAAATTTCCAACTGGTCGATGGGTACAGCGAGGAGAAATCGGTCAAATTTACAAGGAAGTTGGACCTGATGAGAAGATAATATTCTTGGATGAATTTATATCCAAGTACCCGAACCATGTAGATTTAAGCTATGTACACGGAGTAATAATTGGAGAATATATAAAAGAGGGCTCATACACGCTTGCGCTTGAATACTTAAACTCTCTTGATGAGAATAATTGGAGCGAGCGTCCTGTATTTGCTGCGGTGAAAAATCTTGAGAAAATAGAAAATAACGAGGTGCCAGAATTAGCAGAAATAGTAACAAAAGCTGTTCATAGTTTTCGACAGTACTATGAGGAGCCAAATTCACCTCAACCACCACTAATAATTGGTAGTGTTTGGCAGGATAATAGAGCAATAAAATTGGCTGTAGCGCTCGATGCTCTGGGAGTAGTAACGAATTTAATTGGGAATAATACTAAAGCATTGTCGTACCTAGAAGAAGCATACAGCCTGACCAACAATACCAATAAAGAGATAAATGAACACTTTTCATCTGCTTTACTTGAAAATGGTTCGACTTCAAAAGCAAAGGAGATTTTAGAAGAAAGCATGAGGGGTGGAATTCAATCTCCAAAGATTGAGGAGACTCTAAAAGAAATTTTCGTAAAAACTCATAAATCTGAAACAGGCTTTGCATCATACTATTCTGAACTGAAAGGAAAGTCATTAGGAAATCTTGAAGCTGAAATCAAAGCGAAGCTGGTGACAGAAAATGCCCCTGAATTTACCCTTTTAGACACAGAGGGGAAAGAAGTCTCCTTATCTGATTACAAAGGTAAAGTCGTTATTTTAGATTTTTGGGCAACCTGGTGCGGCCCTTGTAGGGCGTCATTCCCCGGCATGAAAAAAGCAGCAGATAAGTATAAGAAGGATGACGAAGTAAAATTCTTGTTTATTAATACTCGAGAAAATGTAAAGAATAAGCTTGAGACCGTGAAAGGATTTATGGATGACAATGAATACCCTTTCCATGTATTAATGGATGACCTAGATGAGGTTTATGAATCCTTTGGAGTAGCCCTTTTACCCACAAAAGTTTTTGTTGATAAAACTGGCAATATCCGGTACCGAAGTCTTGGGTTTAAAGGAGTTCCAGAGTTACTAGATGAATTAGAATTATTAATTTCCATACTCAAATCTAGCAACCGAAAAATGAGCCTTAGCGGGTAGTTATGTGCTAGACATTAGTATGATCTATTATCTCGAAGACTAGTTGACACAATTAATCAACTATTTGATGATTTTGCGATTCGCAAATCATAACACAAGAAAAGGAGAAGAAGTATGTTTAAAAAGTTAGTACCTCTGGTATTGATTATTTCACTGCAGTTTGCCTATGGTGAGATTGCACCGAACTGGTCAATTACGGCAATGAGCTACAAAACTGATATCGATTCATTGTTTGCATCAGACCCGGATGGTAACTCTAGAGCTGTTATCGGTGGCATGGATATGGATAATGATGGTAAACAGGAAGTAATTGCCAGCGACTACAATGGACATAGAGTCATTGTTTATGAATATGATGCTGATAATAATGCCTTTGATGTGGTGTGGGCTTCCCCAACCGTTGACTCTACAAACTATGCATACGGCCCGAAAGCAATAGGGGTAGGGGATTTAGATGCCGATGGTAAGCAAGAAATTGTATTCCCCTCCAGCGCTTACAATGCAGAGGGACACCATATTTATGAATGGGACGGTGTTACTGGTAGCGATAATTACGGTACAACTTATTCAGCTATATGTGCCCTGGAGGTCGATACCTGTTGTGCCGGTGATGGACCAGGTACCGACTCTTATGGAGTCTCCTACAGAGGGGACCACGAAGAGGTTAGGATCTTCGATATTGATGGCGATGACGAGCAAGAGCTGATCCTACCTATTTATGATGGTGGTCCAAAAGGGACGATGATCGTATCTCTAAATGATGGGCTTGACATTGTTCATAATTCAGGCAGTGATGGTATCGGTACCTGGACTACTGAGTTTTTTGTTGATATCTCGGATTACAGTGGCAGCTCACCTTATCATGCTACCCCTGCTGATTTGAATGGAGATGGCAACTATGAGATCTTAAATCATGCCTGGGGATTTCACTTCTATAATATTGCTGCCAATGGTGCTGATTCATATACTGCTCCCGACCCTGATACGGGTTGGTATAGTGCGCCTCCTGGAGATGTATCCATATTTGGCGGAAATGCATTCGACATTGATTCGGATGGAAACGATGAAGTCTTTTACTCTGTTTATTACGGTGCCTGGGGTGTAGGAGCCGGCAATATCTGGGCTGTGGATTACTCTAGCGGGGATAATGTGTTAAACATCGACTCAAGTAATGTGGGATTGGTTGCTGAAGGAATCGGTCGATACATTGGTGAAGTCGGGTATGGTTATGACGGAAGTTGGAATAAAAGTCTTTTCGTTGGTAATACTGCACCCAATAATATCACTGCCTTAGAGTACACCGGGTCAGATCCTTTATCTCCTGATGGTTATGCTGAGAGTGTTATCTACTCAGGTGAACTCGAGATAGTCCATACCACTATCACAACCGATAGCCTAGGTGTTGTTGATACGACTTATTCTGACGCACCTTGGGGTTACCCTTCCAGAATACAGACAAACTGGGACGGTGAGCTTCTGGATTTTGATGGTGATGGAAAAAAAGAACTCTTGGTTTCATTTGAAAGTATGGAAGACAGTTTGGATACGATCATCCAAACCTGGAATGCAACAGATTCTTTATATGATGAAACTGTTACATCGGTTGTTAATCCTAAAGCTTGGACATATATAATTATTGAGAATGGTTCTCTTCCAGTGAGTGTTGTTGATCCAATCACCTTCATTTCTCCGGAAGACTACCGGTTGGAACAAAACTATCCGAATCCGTTTAATCCAACTACCTCAATTAATTATACCCTCCCAATAAACCGTAAGGTATCTCTCAAGGTGTATAACGTGACTGGACAGCTAGTACGAACTCTCGTGAACAACGAATTGATTTCTGCTGGCTCTCATGAGGCTGTATGGAATGGGATGAGTGATTCAGGTAAGCAAGTCGCATCTGGTGTCTATTTTTATTCCCTTGAGTGGGCTGGGATGAGTATGACAAAGAGGCTAACGTTACTTAAGTAATAGAGTACTTATCACTGTTGAATAATAAAAAGGGAGTACGTTACGTACTCCCTTTTTATAGCTACACCAAAGGAAATTCGACACAAATACTTAATCAGGAAATCTCAAAATAGACCCGAATTCTAAAAGCTTAATAATCAC
>JAYEFL010000242.1:0-9188 GCA_034658635.1 Bacteroidota bacterium
CTGATCTTGTATTTAGGCTGATCAAATAAAGCCCTTTTGGCTGATCGCTCATATTAATTGATTTTGTAATTACAGCCTGACCAGATTCAAAATTCTCCTGTATTATTACCCGGCCTGTCAGATCTGATATCACTAATTCAGTTTTATCACTAGCTGAAAACTCAATTTGGAATACTCCGTTCGATGGATTCGGAAATACCCTGATCTCATTCTGTAATTCGTCAAAAGTCACTGAAGATAATTGCTCCGGATTCCAGATAGTTGTGAACATGCCTCGTCCGTGAGTGGCGGCCAGAACTGTATTATCTGATTTCCTCATGTCAATCATATCAACTCGCACATTTGCCATTCCTGAAATGTTTTGTGTCCATACCACCGGATTGGCCAGGATATTTGTAGTAGTCCATATTCCCAGCTCAGTAGCCAGCATAACTTCAATTCCATGCTCCGGATGGATAAGAGCCCACCTGACTGGTATGTCTGGTAAGTTACCCTCCTTGTTCATCCAATTTTGTCCACCGTCTGTAGAGAACCAGATAGATTCAACACCGTAATTGGAAAAGGTCACTAAAAGAGTGTCTTCACTTTGTCCGATGTCTATGCAGGAGATATTCCCGGTTGGAAATTCGTCAGGTGTAAGATTAGTCAGTCTCCCTACATGTGTTGCATCTTCTTGCTTAAAAATATGGCCAGCCAGTGATCCAAGGAATAGTGTACTGAGTCCTTGCGGTGAATGTTGCGAATATTTAACATGAGAATATGGAACCTGGATGTTGGTTGATAAATTCCTGGGACTATTAGAAATACTAGTTGTAGACACCCCAATGACCTCAATTTGGTTTGGATAAGTGCCCTGCTCTTTCATACGGTTTGCAAATAGTACGTCATCTCTGGAATTGTAATCCATAGCATTGACAAACATTCCTGAGTTTAAACTTTTTCCTCTTTTTTGTACAGGGTCTGCTTCCTTTTGAGCATTCCACAAGTAAATAGAATTGTGATATACAGTAGTCAGATGGATTACAGGATTGTCTTCATCAATAAAACAAAGTGCCCCATCTCCTCCTGAAAGCATGTCTGTAAATGTTGGAGTATTACCTCTTTTATAGAACATTGTTCCGTTATCTTGTAACCCTCCCATGAAATGTATTGCTCCGGCTTCAGGATGAATTGCACAAGAATAGTACTGCAGGGTGCTGTATCCCTTGTTAAGTTCAATAAATGTAGGTGTAGTTGCCGGAGCCGTTGTGGTAGCAAAAATACCACCATCGGTAGCAATAATCATGTCTGTGTCAGATCCTGGTCTGAATTCAAACATATGAACATCAGCATGTACATAATCATCAGCTCCGTTTCCATACATTCTTGACCATACTGATAATTTGGTCCAGGTGTCACCCCCGTTGGTTGTTCTCCATGAATCAAGTCCTCCAACCCAAATCATATTTGGATTCAGGGGACTAACCTCGATGGTAAGGGCGTGCCATGCCAGATATGCGAATCCGGAAGGCAGATTGATCTGTTCCCAGTTTTGACCTTTATCTGTAGTTTTGATAATGTAATTGCAGTCATAACCAATAAACTGGTCGGATCTTACGTATCCGGATGCAATTGCCGCAAAAATCATGTCAGGGTTTGATGGGGCATGAGCTAACATAACCCGGCCTGGAAACTTGTTGCTTGTTTCAGAAAGAATTTCATTATAGTAATTATCCATCAGGGTCCAGTCAGTACCATTGTCTGAATATAAAACACATGCAGCACCTTCACGGTCATCCCAATGATAAGTTGTTCCGATAAAGATTCTGCTTTTATCAGCATTCAGTTCAATATCAGAAGGTGCATAAGGACGGTTTCCACTGGGTACCATTGGCAGAACCTGAGTCCAGCTTGTTCCTTCATCGCTTGAACGGTACAATCCGTCAGAGGGTTCGCTTTCATGTAATTCCCCTTTATATAATCCTGAAATGACACTAGCATAGATAACACTTTGTCCGTCTTCATCACGAACAATCACATCAGTTACGTAGGCCCAACCTGCAGTTGATGGAATCAATTCCCATGATTGTCCGGCATTAGATGATTTGTATAATCCTGAGCCACGGCCACTGGATTCACGATAAATAAACAGAGCTGTCTGGCTTTCTCCGGTTCCGGCATAAAAAGTGGATGTATTATTGGGATCATATGTCAGAGAGCTGATAGATAAGTTGCTGTAGAAGTCGTTAACTGCTTGCCATGGAACACCATTTATTGCATCATCACTGTACCACAGACCTCCGGTAACTGATCCA
The DNA here is from genome assembly GCA_034658635.1 of Bacteroidota bacterium. Classification (GTDB taxonomy): domain Bacteria; phylum Bacteroidota; class Bacteroidia; order Bacteroidales; family UBA12481; genus JABHCC01. Next base: position 2,295 of record JAYEFL010000242.1, read on the forward strand.
GCCCACACTTTTGAGTGAGTAGGATCATTGGGATCAAACATTACCACCCTGGTGCGTCCTCCCATATCTGTGGGGTGTGCTGTCCAGTCAAGTTCATCCTGCGCTGATTTAAATGAGGATGGACTATTCTTAATATCATTATAAGCTTCTGTTGTTCTCCAGTTTGGAACCGTTTTCAGGGCAGGGTCAACAGTTTTCAGGAAATCTGTATATCCGGCAAGATCAGGACGATCCATTTTAGGCAAGCTTTTGACTTTATCAACGCTTAGCTCAGGAAGAGCTTTCTGAGTTTCATTGATGAACTTTTCAAATGCTACTCTGGGATTCTCTCCACTGTTAATGCTTTTAACAAAGAATAATAGTCCGGCAATAAGTACAACTGCCAGTCCGATAACTAAATAAGTAGTATTTCTCATGATATGAATTTGGTTAATTGGTTCTTACAATACAAACATGGGATAATCACCCATCATATAATTAACTTGTTTTTTTACATCCTTAATCAGATCCTGATTTTCGATATCCATAATAACCTGATCAATAAGTTCTACAATAGGATCCATATGGTTTTCCTTGAGACCTCTGGTCGAAATTGCCGGAGTACCAACCCTCAGTCCTGATGTCTGGAATGGAGAACGACTGTCAAAAGGAACCATATTTTTATTGACAGTAATATCTGCCTGAACCAGTGTGTTCTCAACTAGTTTGCCAGTGATTTCAGGAACTTTAGTTCGTAAATCAATGAGCATACTGTGATTATCTGTTCCATCAGAGATGACTTTGTATCCACGTTTTATAAATGAATCAGCCATGACAGAAGCATTTTTCTTAACCTGCGTCTGGTACACTTTGAATTCTTCAGTAAGAGCCTCGCCAAAGGCTACAGCTTTAGACGCAATGACATGCTCTAATGGACCTCCCTGGATTCCTGGGAACACTGCAGAGTTCAATAACGAAGACATTTTCCGGATTATACCCTTTTTAGTGGCTTTACCCCATGGATTCTCAAAATCTTTTCCTAAAAGGATAATTCCGCCACGTGGTCCGCGAAGAGTTTTATGGGTAGTAGATGTTACAATATGAGCATATTCCAAAGGATTGTTCAACAGGCCTGCAGCAATTAATCCGGCCGGATGAGCCATATCAATCATGAGGAGAGCTCCAATACTATCAGCAATCTCACGCATCCGTTTGTAATCCCATTCCCTTGAATATGCTGAGGCTCCACCAACAATAACTTTCGGACGCTCCTTTTTGGCAACATCCTCCATCATGTCGTAGTCAACTAATCCTGTCTCTTCTGTTACACCATAGGCTACCTGACGATATAATATGCCTGAGCTGTTTACAGGTGATCCATGTGATAAATGACCTCCATGTGAAAGATCCAGTCCCATGAAAGTGTCACCTGGCTTAAGACAAGTCAGGAAAACAGCCATGTTTGCCTGTGCTCCGGAATGTGGCTGTACATTTGCATAATCAGCATTGTAAATTTCTTTCAACCGATCGATTGCCAATTGTTCAGTTTGATCAACGACCTCGCAACCTCCGTAATATCGGTGTCCCGGGTAACCTTCTGCATATTTATTTGTCATGACCGAACCCATTGCTTCAAGAACCTGATCACTGACAAAGTTTTCTGAGGCAATCAACTCGATCCCGTTTTTTTGGCGTTGGAATTCTTTCTCGATTAGGTCAAATACCACAGTGTCTCTCATCATAACAGATATTTTTAGAATACATTTGCAAAATTGAGATGTAAAGATAGCCAATCGTCGTATTTCTACCGACTTTGACAGACGATTTTTAGGTCTTTTAACTAAATTTGTCCTCAAATAATCAGATTGTGAAGAGTAAAACCAAACCCACTTTATTGGGGAAATTTCTAAAATGGAGAGTCAGACATGTTTCTAATAAGAATTTCATGCTTGTTATGGCTGTTTTGGTGGGCTTGTTTGTTGGACTGTCTGCGGTAATTATGAAGCGGTCAGTGCACCAGATAAGCTCATTACTTACTGGTAATTTTTCAGCAGATGAGTACAATATCTTGTTTTCACTGTATCCCGCTATTGGTATCGGAATAACTGTATTCATTATCAATAAAATCATAAAAGGTCGGGTAGGGCATGGAATTCCAACCATTCTTCATGCTATTTCTACTACTAACGGAAGTATTTCACGTCACAATATATTTTCCTCAATAATTGCTAGTGCTTTGACTGTAGGTTTTGGCGGATCTGTAGGACTGGAGGGACCAACAGTTGCTACAGGCGGAGCTATCGGAGCAAATCTTGGCAAAATGTTTCGTCTGTCTTATCGTCAGGTGATTCTTTTGATTGGATGTGCGGCTGCCGGCGCATTGTCTGCAATTTTTAAAGCACCGATTGCAGCAATAGTTTTTGTTCTGGAAGTGATTATGCTTGATCTGACTATGGCATCGCTAGTTCCTTTGTTACTGGCTTCTGTGTCAGCTGCTCTGACATCATATTTGTTTCTTGGTCAAGACGTAATTTATCAATTCTCTATTATAGAATCTTTTAATATGAGAGAGGTTCCGCTTTTTGTGGGATTGGGTATTTTCACTGGGATGCTTTCGGTATATTTTACCAGGGTTTATGTTAAAGTGGGTGGATTATTTGATCTGGTTAAGAAGCGTTGGTTAAAGATTGTCTATGGTGGTTTGTCATTGGGAGTTTTGATATTTCTGTTTCCCAGTTTGTATGGTGAGGGATATGATACGATTAACGGAGGATTAAGCGGTGATTTTTCCTACCTTTTTGAAAAGTCTATTTTTTATAATTTGCCTCGCGAGGGATGGATGCTCATTGGACTTGTTGCATTGGTGCTATTTCTGAAAGTGTTTGCCACCTCTATTACTTTCGGTGCAGGTGGAATAGGTGGTATTTTTGCTCCCTCATTGTTCACCGGACTAAATGCAGGAATTCTGTTTGCCTTGATTCATAATCAGCTTCTGGATCCGGATATCTCTGTAAGCAATTTTGCACTTGTTGGAATGGGAGGGATAATAGCTGGAGTTTTACATGCTCCGCTAACTGCTATATTTCTGATTGCCGAATTAACAATGGCTTATGAATTGTTCATGCCGCTTATGATTACAGCTACCATTTCCTATGCTACGATAAAATATTTTGAGCCAAATTCTGTGTATCATATTCAGCTAGCCCGGAGGAAACAATTATTTACTCACGATAAGGATAAGATTGTTCTTTCCCTCATGAGGGTTGATAAGCTGATTGAGAGGAGTTTCTCAACCATTCGACTTGATGCCAGCCTGGGAGATTTGGTTGAAGTAATTGCTCATTCTAACCGAAATATTTTCCCTGTGATTGATGATGAAAATAATTTCTATGGTATGGTAGTCCTTGACAATATCAGGGAAGTAATGTTTAACACTGAGATGTATGATAATACCTATGTTAGAAATCTGATGATTATGCCAACAGTGACAATCGAACCTGGAGAAAGTATGGATTCCGTAGCTCAGAAATTCCATCGCAGTGGAAAGTTTAATATCCCGGTATTAAAAGATACTGAATATGTGGGGTTTGTATCAAGAGCCCGAGTGTTTTCGTCCTATCGGCAGTTGCTGCGACAATGGAGTGAGGAATAGCAACTAATGAGGAAATAGAAAATAGAACTTAAGGCTAATAAGTAGGATTAGGGATTATGTTTCAATGAAAAATATTTCAATTAAAGGAGCTGAAAATCAGCAAATTGAAGCAGCGATATTTGCTGGTGGTTGTTTCTGGGGTGTTGAGCATTTGTTCAGGAAAACTGAAGGAGTGCTGAGTGTTGAATCAGGATATATAGGTGGATATAAAAATAATCCTACTTATGAAGAGGTTTGTGCTCATGCAACAGGGCATACTGAAGCAATACGCCTGACTTTCGATCCTGAAATCGTCAGTTATCGAAAATTGGCAGAATTATTTTTTGAAATACATGATCCTACTCAACTTGACCGTCAGGGGCCTGATGTTGGAGATCAATACAGATCTGAAATATTCTATTTTAATGAGAGCCAGAAAAGTATTAGTCTTGAATTAATTGATATCCTGAAATCAAAAGGCTTTGAGGTCGTTACCAGAGTGACACCTGTTTCAACATTTTGGCCCGCTGAAAAATACCATCAGGAATATTATACCAAAACTGGCGGTACTCCCTATTGTCATGTATATGTGAAGCGGTTCTAGAACCAACTAATAGTCTTTAATACACCTTACCGAAATAGCATACTTCTTTTTATAGTTGTACAAAAAGGCAGTATTGTAATCATATCCTAATGTCAGGTTGTATGCTTCATTAGTCTGGTATTCAGTACTGGAGTAAAATTGGGCGTAGTATCCTGATCCTGTTGACAATCCGTGATCATAGCGACGACCAGCAGGTAATGCACCAAAGCCAGAGATATTACTTGCTCCTGAGTTGGGTTCGCGCCAGTAATTGGATTCGTAGTCTTTAAGCATGCCACCCGCTCCCTCAGTCCCTCCGAGGTGATCGACCATTTCTTCAAATTCTTCTTTTGTTGGCAAATGCCATTCATCAGGACAAGCAGATAATGCTGATTCCCAAGTGTATAAGCGGCCATATTTGTCGCAAAATGCCGGGTCGTCATTATAACAATAACTACTATTGCTCACATAATTAAGATTCTCAGCCATCCACCACTGATTACCGATTTCAATTGTTGTGTAATTTTGCCCGTCTCGTGTATCCGTCAGGCTTCCAAAAGTCAGATTAAGAGTTGAAAACTGCCAGACTGGACCTTCCGTAGTATTCCCTTTGACATCTTTGGCGATAACCTTCCAGTAATAAGTTGTTTTGTATTCAAGATTATCACGATCGAAACCGTTCTGAGCATAATTAGTATAGATTTGTTCTGGAGGATTTGTTGTGCCAAAAAAGACAGTATACAACATCATATCTCCATCAGGATCAATGCAATCCCATCCGATACTCAGCTTGATTCTGGTGTTTTCCTCATTGTGAGCAGGTTTTGGGTTCTCAGGAATCTCCGGAGGAAGGTTTGAGCTGGCTACCTGTAATGGAATTCGTGCTGTATCTGTCAAGCCTCTTGAATCTTTGACTACAAGAGTAACCATATAATCGCCGGGAGCATATTTATGATCAGCTGTTTTTCTAACAGCATACTGGGTGTCAAAATACTCATCTCCTTCCCAGTTCCACATGACCATGAGTTCATCCCCCTGGTCTTCCATATCGCTTGATCCACTTGCATCAAACATAAAAGTAGTTTCATCATTTCCGGTTCCCGGGTCAAACGTAAAACTGGCCTTTGGTTTCGTATTTTCTTTAGTACAGGAAGAGATAAGAATGATTATCAGCAAACTCATCAGACGTGTCAGGCTTTGTTTGATCATAGTAGTACTAGATTGAAGTCCAAAGTTAATAAACCTTCAGGATGATTGAACAATAAATTAATATCTTGCTCCCTAAATAAACCAAAATACTATGGATCAGGTAATGTTTAAGACAAAGATCGGCTTGCCTCTGGTGTCTTTTATTATACTGGGTATGATGTTGGGCGGGGGAATATTTGTGTACACTGGTCTTGTTTATGAGATGACAGGTCCGGCTTTGCCTTTGGCTTTTGGACTTGCTGTAATTCCTGTGTTTATAAGTATGCTGCCTCTGGCCATGCTTGGAGCTGCTGCACCGATTTCAGGAGCTAACTATGTTTACCCCAGCAGAATGGTTTCTCCTGTTTTAGCATTTTCAGGAGTATGGGTTTATGCCTTGGCATCATTCTTCGGACAAATTCCCTTGTACGTTATTGCGACTGGCAAATATTTGCAAAGTATATTTCCGGAGTTACCTCTCATTCCTGTGGCTATAGGCATCTTGACTTTCTTCTATTTAATCAACCTTTTGGGGATTAAACTAGCTGCCCAGATCCAGGGAGTACTTTTGTTATCTCTTTTAGTTGCGCTACTGGTTTTCTCTTTCGGAAGCTTTGATAATCTGGAGCCTGAATTGTTTTCAGGGTTTTTTGAGAAAGGCACAGGCTCAATTATTTTGGGGGTTGGTTTGCTTACTTTCACTTATTTCGGGGCCAATGGGATCATTGAATTGGGTTCTGAGATAAAAAATCCCGGGAAAACAATTCCAAGAGCATTCTTCATTGCATTTCCTATTGTTACTGTCTTATATATTGCAGTAGCTACAGGTACAGTTGGAACCTTGTCTTCAGATGCTATTACGGGCTCTGAGGATCCTTTGGTTCAGGCTGCTAACAGGAATCTCAGCAGAGGTTTTTTCGTCTTTTTCATTTTCGGTGGAGCAGTATTGGCACTACTTACCACTCTGAATGCATTATTTCTGATTGGCACCCGTTCTCTGTTGATGATTGTGAAGGATAATCTTTTACCTCAATGGATGGGTAAATTATCTAAAGGAAAACAAGTTCCTTATGTATTGCTTACTATGATATGGTTGTTGTCAATACTAGGTGTTCTCTCAGGCTTTTCATTAGAAACATTTGCCTCATATGCTGCCTTGGGTGGCTTGGTGATATTTCTGCCCATTCTGCTAGCAGCCCGTGTGTTTCCGAAAAAATACCCGAAGCTATATTCAAAATCAAGCTTCCGCTTGTCAAAGGTCTGGCTCAATTTCACTGTTGGAGTAGGGGTGTTGATGGTTCTGTTTTTCGGACTAATAATCTTAGTAGATATGGGATCCATTTTGAAATCCGGCATATTTATTATTTTTATCAGTTCCGGAATTCTGGTCTTTTATTTGAGGAAAAACTATCTCGCCACAAAAGGAGAGACAATCCAAATAACAAAACTAACGACTAACGACTAGTAACTCTTCCGAATGACGAATGACGAAAGACGAATGACGAAAGACGAA
>JAYEFL010000242.1:9288-10450 GCA_034658635.1 Bacteroidota bacterium
GTCGGGTCCTCTGACAAACCTGCCTATTCTATCGCAATTCATGGAGGAGCAGGGATTATTTTGAAAGAAAATATGAGCGACGAACTTGAAGCTAAATACAGATCGATATTGTTAGAAGCATTGAGTACTGGCGAGAAGATTCTTGCCAATGGAGGGTCAAGTCTTGATGCAGTGGAGCAAACTATCTGGGTAATGGAAAACTCTCCCTTGTTTAATGCTGGCAAAGGAGCTGTTTTTACTCATCAAGGAACAAATGAGCTGGATGCTTCAATTATGGATGGCAGAGACTTGCAGGCAGGTGCAGTTGCTGGTGTTGGTGATGTTAAGAGTCCTATTAGTTTGGCCAGAAAGGTGATGACTGATTCAGATCATGTGATGCTATCTGGTGCAGGAGCAAGTGAATTTGCACGTGAAGTGGGACTTGAAATTGTGGATAGTTCCTATTTCTATACTGATAGGAGATGGGAGTCGCTTCAGAAAACGCTTAAGAAGGCTAATGCTAATAAGTACGGAACAGTAGGATGTGTTGCCCTGGATCAATCAGGAAATCTGGCTGCAGGCACCTCAACTGGAGGAATGACCAATAAAAGGTATAACAGGATTGGCGATGCTCCAATAATTGGTGCAGGAACCTATGCTTCAAATAAGTCATGTGCAGTATCAGCAACAGGGCATGGAGAATTCTTTATCCGCTACACGGTTGCACGCGAAATAGCTGCTTTATTGGAGTATAAACTGATGGACCTTCATTCTGCTGCTGAAGAGGTGATCCAAAATCGTTTAAAACCAATTGGAGGAGACGGTGGAATCATTTCGGTAGATAAGAATGGGAATATTGCACTGGTATTCAATACCCCCGGTATGTACAGGGCATCTGTCAGGGCAGGTGAGGAACCTTATGTTGGAATTTTTGAGAAATAGAAATAATTGTAAAACCATGAAATATATCCTGACCATTTTGACTTTTGGACTATTAATGCTTAACACCTCTTGTAATGATACGGAGAGATTTGGCAACCCAAATATTGTTTTTATTATGGCTGATGATTTAGGATATGAGGGCTTAAGTTCCAATGGAAGCCTGTCATATAATACACCTAACCTTGATCACTTAGCTGCTGACGGAATGCGATTTACACATTGTTACTCTCAGCCTGTATGT
>JAYEFL010000243.1:0-10449 GCA_034658635.1 Bacteroidota bacterium
TGTTAGTTTTTCGTTTTTCGTTTTTCGTTTTTCGTTTTTCGTTTTTCGTTTTTCGTTATTCGTTATTCGTCATTCGTTTTTTAATCTTGCTATAGCCTTGCGGATTACTTCTTCTGGTTGGCATAGGCTTGCTCTTACGTGTCTTTTCCCTTTTGATCCGAATATGAAGCCTGGAGTTATAAAAACTCTTGACTTATGCAGAATGTTTTCAGCAAAATCCCTTGCATTATCATGATCTTCAGGGATGGATGCCCATACGAACATTCCGTTTTGGGTAAGCGAGTATTTGCAGTCAATTAGATCGAATAGTTCCCAGATAAGCTCTCTTCTTTTTCTATATGTTATATTGATCTTTTTGTACCAGTCATCATCGAGTTCCAGAGCTTTAATCGCTGCCATTTGTAGCGGCTTGAATTGCCCGGAGTCCATGTTGGATTTAACTCTTAGCACATACTTAATGAATTCGGATTTTCCTGCCAGCATTCCCATTCTCCAGCCAGCCATGTTTTGAGATTTACTCAGACTATTCAGCTCCAGAGCGCAATCCAGCGCACCTGGGATAGACAGCAGGCTCACAGGAGAATCATTAAGAATAAAACTGTAAGGATTATCATTGATTATCAGGATATTATTCCTTTTTCCGAAGGCAATCAGTTCTTTGAAGAAAACAGGATCGGCTGCCTGACCTGTTGGCATATTCGGATAATTTATCCACATGAGCTTGATTCCTTCAAGTCCTTCTTTTTCGAGTTTTTGGAGATCTGGTTGCCAGTTTCTTTCTTCCTCCAGATCATAGCTTTTTATCTTTGCCTCCACCAGATTAGCCACTGCAGCGTAGGCCGGATATCCCGGATTGGGAACGAGAACCCCGTCTCCCGGATTCAAAAACGCCATTGAAATATGCATGATTCCTTCCTTGGAACCAATAAGGGGAAGAATCTGATTTCCGGGATTCAGTTCCACTTGAAAGTATTTCCTATACCAAGAGGCAAAAGCTGTTCTCAACTCGGAAAGACCGGTATAGGGTTGGTAACCATGATTGCTGTGATCCCTGCTTGCTTCGCTGAGTGCCTCAATTACTTCGGTAGCTGGCATTCCGTCGGGGTTTCCTATTCCCAGATTAATTACCTCTTCTCCATTTTGATTCATCTCACGAATCTCCTGCAACTTTGTGGAGAAATAGTATTCAGAAACGTGTTGAATACGATCGGCCGGTTGGATATTAGTGCTTTTCATATTATCCTTTGTCCGCGTTTGTATTCACCCAGAATATTTAGTTCCTCAGTGAGTGGGCGTATGGCCTCCACTGACTGACGGTATCGATCGGCATCTTCAAAACTCAGATCAACCAGAAAATGATATTGGAATTCCTGTCCTAAGATCGGAATTGACTGAATCTTAGTCAGACTAATGCCATAGAATGAGAATATAGACAGAACCTGTGATAAACTTCCTGTTGTGTGAGGTAACGAGAATGATAAAGAGGCTTTTTCAGGAGCATTTTCCATGAAGCGTAGGCTGCCATTCGGCTTGTAAAGTGCCAGAAAACGGGTGAAGTTTTTCTTGTTTGTTTCAATATTTCTGAAAAGTATGTTCAGTCCATACTCACTGGCTGCCGCTTCTCCGGCTATTGCAGCTGCACCTGGAAGCTTATTGTCTGCAATATGTTTAGCACTTAAAGCGGTGTCTTCTGATTCAATTAACCGAATATGCGGATACTGCTTGAAGAAAACTCTTGTTTGAGCAATGGCCATATAATGCGAATACACTTCAGTAATTTCTTCCATTGATTGTCCGGGCAGTACCATCAGGTGCTGACCAATCCGAAGAAAGATTTCTCCGAAAATCTGAAACCCAGCATCATTTAACAAAGAGTAATTTGGAAGCAACGAACCGGCAACCGTATTTTCTATGGCCATAATGGCTACGTCGGCTTTATGAGTCTGAACAGCATCAAACAATTCGTCAAAGCTTGAACAGCATACCAGATCCAGTTCTTTATTCTCAAAATAGTTGCTGGCCGCCAAATCGTGAAACGATCCTTTGTATCCTTGAATGGCTACTTTCAGTTTATTTGTTTTTTCTTCTTCCATAAGCAAAAAAAAGCCCGGTCATTTCTGACCGGGACTCACCTTTTTCTATTTGTATAGTATCTTTTCAGATCACAGGCTTCCCGGTCGTGCTTTAAAATAAAAGCCGAAATAAAACCAGAAATAAAAGTATGCCATTGATCTCATAATGTTCATCCAAAAAAAAATCCCGCTCTCGGCGGGATCTGGTTTAAATTAGTTTAAGCACAACAGATCCCCTTATGATTTCATAAAGTAAAAGTAAAACTGATATGTGCTGTTCCAGATCATTCTCTTATTGTTGCATCATTATTGTTGCGTCAAAAGTAAACATGAATCCATGAAATCCAAACAAATCACAGGTTCTTTTTTATGAATGCCCATTTTTTGAGTATTTTTCAGGCAAAAGAAACAAAAATATGAAGCAGACATATTGGATTGTAATGTTGGTGTTAGCAGGAGTTTTGAGTTCTTGCGGACCAAAAGATTTTCTGATTTATTCTGATGAGGATTATGCCAGGGTTGTTGAGAATGAGTTTGAGCGCAGACGTGAACTCGCTAATAATAGAGAAACTGAACTTTTTGATGTACTAAGTGAGTCTCTCACAAAATCAGAAAAGCAAGGACTTAAATTTTTATTCGCATTTATGCCCTTAAACGATTTGGCCGACTATGATGGTGAATTTTTTCTTGGTCAGGTTAGAAGTAGTCTTGAAGCCCGTGAGTTTTTCCATTGGGGTGTTACTATTCCTGAGGCTGAATTCCGGCATTTTGTACTTCCATATCGAATAAACAATGAGAATTTGGATACGGCCCGACAAGTCTTCTTCGAGCAGATGAAGAACCGGATCAAAGATATGGATATGCTGGATGCTGCACTCGAAGTGAATCATTGGTGCCATGAAAAGGTGACTTATAAGGGAACTGATATCCGAACTTCCTCGCCACTGGCTACAGTCAAAACAGCATACGGACGATGTGGGGAGGAATCTACTTTTACTGTTGCTGCCTTAAGATCGGTTGCAATACCTGCCCGACAAGTATATACGCCTCGCTGGGCACATTCTGATGATAATCATGCCTGGGTTGAGTTTTGGGCCAATGGTGAGTGGCATTTCATGGGAGCCTGTGAACCTGCAGCAGTTCAAAATCTTGGCTGGTTTACTGAACCTGCCCGTCGGGCCATGCTGATACATACCAAAGCCTTTGGTGATTATCGGGGTACTGAGCGTGTAGCAAATCACGAGCGTCAGTATTCCTTGCTGAATACTCTGGGTGTTTATGCCCCTGTTAAAGAAGTATTTGTTCAGGTACTGGATCAGGCCGGAGCACCGGTCACCTATGCTGAAGTTGAGTTTCAGTTGTACAACTATGCAGAGTTTTATCCTATTTCAACAAAAACTACAGATGATGCTGGTTATTGCAGCTTCCTCACAGGATTGGGAGATTTGCAGATCTGGGCACATAATATGGATTTGTTCGATTACTCTAAAGTTACTGTGGCAGAGACTGATACCCTGGTTCTGACTCTGGATCAACAACCATATGCCGATAAAGCAGATGTATATGATCTGATCCCTCCTATTGAACGCAAGCCCTTAGAAGTTTCTCAGGAAGGTAAAGAGTTAAATGCCAGTCGTCTGAAAGAGGAGGATGGGATTCGGGCTGCTTATGAGGCTACATTTATGACTGTATCAGACGCAGCATCTATGGCTAAAAAACTTGATCTTGATACAGATGAAGTGACGCGGTTTATTGAATTGAGTCGGGGGAATTATGATGAGATTGAAGCTTTCCTTACTCAGATTCCAGAAGACCTTCGCACTTTGGGGATGTTATTATTGGATCATGTTTCGTTGAAGGATTTGAGAGATACTAGGGCAGATATTCTTATTGATCATTTGATGGGGGCGGAGGAGTTCTTCTTTGGCAAGGAGGGGAGGGAGACTTCTGTTTTTTTTGATTATGTGTTGAATCCTCGGGTGGCTAATGAGAAGCTGATTGCTTACCGGGATTTTCTTAAGAATGCATGGTCTGCTGAGGAACTGGCTGCTTTTAGAGAGAACCCAAACGAGCTATTCATGTGGATTAAGGATAATATTGTTTTCAATGAAGAGGAAAATTATTATCAAATTTCAAGTACGCCAGTGGGAGTCTTTGAGCTTAAAGTTGCCAATGAGCAAAGCGTTAAGATATTTACTGTAGCTGCTTTACGTACTTTTGGATATCCCTCACGACTGGAACCGGGTACCGATTATTTGCAATATTGGATGGGAGGGGATTGGATAACATTCCATTTCGGACAATTATCTGATAAGAAAACAGCAAGGGGAACACTGAAGCTGAAAAATGACCCCGACAATTCCGTCGATCCAAAGTACCACAAACATTTCAGCCTGGCTATGTTCAAAGATGGTAAATATCACACCCTGCATTTTGATTGGGATAAGCCTCTTGCAGATTTTTTTGATGGCGTGGAACTTGATGCCGGATATTACATGCTGGTAACTGGTAATCGTCAGCCGGGTGGGGCTGTATTGAGTCAACAGGAATATTTTGTTCTGAAGGAAGGACAAACCCTCACTAAAACTGTAAGTCTCCGTACAAGTGATAAAGCCATGGAGATACTAGCAACCATTGATCTTTCAAGTACTTATCAGACTTTGGATAATCAGGATATAAGTCTGGATAAATGTGTTGGCAAGGAATGGATGGTTTTGGCCTGGGTTGATCCTGACAAAGAGCCATCAAAGCATGCATTCCAGGATCTTGCACTATTGAAAAAAGAACTGGATGTATTAGATCTGCCTTTCACATTTGTCATTCCTGAAAACAAGCTCACAGATTCATTCAGAAATACAGATTACTCGGGACTTCCTGGACATCATCAATTTTTGATTGCCAAAGAATTGAAATTAGTTGAAAGCTTAGAAATTCAAATAGAAAGAGAGTTAAGAAATCATCTCCCGGTATTTGTCATTGCCAATACTAATGGGGAAATTATTTATCTATCCTCCGGATATAAAATCGGGATAGGGGAGGAAATTGTTAAGATAATACGATAGTGGGACAAGATCTGATACATACCCTTTTTAGGCAGGAGCTGGGCTTCTCAGTTTTTAATTATAGAAACCTTGAGTGCAAACATGGCTTCCGGTATGGTGCTCATGAGCATGAACATATTGAGATCAACTACGTCAGAAGGGGATCCTGTAATATGCAGTTTGAGAATCATGACCTGCGATTTTGCGAAGGCGATACTATGGTGGTGTATCCGGGTGCTAGTCATTATTTCTATGTTAATGACAAAATTGGTTGTCAGTTGGTGCAGATTGAATTCAGGATTGAGAATCTTTCCGTTCTCGAATTTAGGGAGGATTCAGATGATAATCTCCTGTTCCTTTACAGTCTTTTACAAAATACTCACCGCTTTCTTAAAGTACCCGGGAATACTGAAATCAGCGATAACATGATCAGGCTGGTAAGGGAACTTGAATCTTCAGGTGGTCAGGGTAGTTTATTGGTCAAACTATATTTTTTCGAAATGTTTATTCATCTGAGTCGGAATCTCAAGGTGGAAAAAGACTTTATCCTGACAAAGCCCGACCAATATGTAGTTAAGGCCTTACAATTTATCCATAACAATTTCCTCGAAGATCCCTCGGTTGAAGATATTGCCAGTTATTGTGCGATTTCTGATCGTTATTTGCGCAAACTCTTTCTTCGGCAAACTGGAATGCAGGTAGTGGAATACAAGCATAAGCTACGCATGAAAATGGCTCTGGAACTTTTGAGAGATCCTGATCAGCGCCTCACAGAAATCGCCTACCGTTGTGGATACAGCACTCAACAATATTTTTGTAAGGTTTTTAAAGATTATTATGGGAAGAGCCCGGGAGAACTTCGTAGGGTGATGGTTGATGAACCAGATGCGGATTTGGAAAGGAGTTGTGGTTCTCCTTGAAGATAATGGCTCTCAGTGCGACACAACAGTTCTTGCCGTATGCAATCTTTCCCTCATTCTTGCAAGATACCACATCGTATTCTGCATTCCGGATCTACCGGGAATAAAGACTGTTTTAGTAAGTAAATCTTGATCAAGGAGAAAGAAGAATGGTAAATCGGTCGACATTAATGGTATATCACCATGATGATCTACTTGAAAATATGTTTCAAATCCTCTTGAATAGTTTTTTATATCTAAGCTTGCCTTAGTATATTTTGAGCGAATTATTATTAATTCTGCAGGTATTAACCCAAAGGTCTTGTTAGCGCAAATAAAAATACTATCAATACAATCAAGACAAAGATGTTCACTTATATACAGAACCATTTTTGGTTTGGATGCTAGAATTTCTAATGAGACCGTATCCCCTGATTCAGATAAAAGCAAATTATCTTTGGTTAGTTTATGATCTGATGAGATTAATTCCTGCTTGCGAATGTAATTTAGCGATTGATTATTGTTGATGCTATAATTGGTTGAATCAATAATTCTATTATTCTTCTTATTTTGAAAAAGATTCAATAAGGTGAGGAGTAATAGCACAAAGATAAATATAGTTCGCTCAATCTTCTTCATGTCATTTTAGGTAATAAAAAATGATAAGATGATTATCATTGGTAGTGGTGGTTTCATAAACTTTGAGAAGTTGAATTCTCATATCCTCGGATATGTACATTTCTTGGTTTCCGGTATAAACTCCAGCTTCTTCAATTTGACGCATAAATTTTGATGCAGAAATGGTTGCAAGAAACCCATTTGAAAACGATCCTCTAAAAATTGGGGTTGTGATTATGGCTATATCATTAATAAAACGAGAGTTTTTCACAGTCAATAATTCAGAAGATTCGATATTAAAGAACGCATGATTGGTTTCACCATCATAGGCAAAAATAAAATTTAGTATGGGATATTTTGAGTTTAAACCTTGAATTAGATAGGGGAAATTTTGACTTCTAAGATCATGTAAAAGTAGGTGGAGATTAGGCTTTTGGAATACTTCAGTTTTCGGATTATTTTCAAATTTGAAATCACAAATTTTGGAAAGATTCAGATTTTTATCAATAAACAAAAGGGAAGATTCAAATATGGGTACAATATAAATGTTTTTGTTAAGATCTTTTACCAAGTTAGAATGTGTGTGTGGTAACCAAAATCAGTTTTTAATTTTGTTTGTTCGTAGTAGTTTTTTTCGATCTTGCCTTTTTGGTTAAATGCAAATATTTCTGATTTGATTGTCGTTTTATTGGTTCTGGCAACAGAATTATAAGAGTATCCTATATATGTTCTTTCATTAACTTTTTCAAAACCTCCTACATATATCGAGGGTTGTACTTTTAGTAGATTTCCATCATAATCATAAATATATATGCTTTTACCCGTTGAGTCAAGAAATTCAAGATGATGGTTATTTCTGTCCAATGTGTACGCTCTTCCACTAAGCATCTCGCCAGGACCTTTCCCTTTCGCATTTATCTTAGAAATGAAAAGGCCATCGTTTGAAAAAATGAAAATGGTCTGAAGCTTTGAATCAAAGCAAAATATTCGATTCTGATCAACTGAGACTTTGTTGATTCCAGAAATAAGACACTCTGGAGTCGTTTGTAGTTTTATGATCTCAGCATGGTCAAATACTTGTGAATAACGTAAAGTGTTATTCTTAGTTTCGTAAATTTTTACTATTGACTCAGTCGTTTGATTCTTGCATGCTATTATCGAAAGAAGAAATACCAATAACAAATAGTAGAATTTCTGCATTCTGTTGATTTAGATGTATTGTGAGAAAGTATTGGAGTGGTTAATCGCGTGGAAATACTTTATAAAAAGAAGGATGGTTGATGAGCAGCTAGAAAGAATCGCATTCCCTATAAGCATTAATAACCTTCTGATCACCTTCTTTGCCACCCTCAGTCTTGCCGTGCTCCATGCATAATACTCCGCTGTATCCCCTGTTATGGATATACTTGAAGATATTCTTATAGTTAATTTCACCTGAAGTAGGTTCCTTACGACCAGGATTATCCCCCAAATGGAATGCAGCAATCTCATCGTAGGCCGCTTCAATATTAGGAATCAGGTTTCCTTCTGTAATCTGCTGATGATAAAGATCATCTACGATTTTGACATAAGGGTTGTTAACGGCCCGACAGATCATATAAGATTGAGGCATGCCAGTCAGGAATAATCCGGGATGATCTCTCAAACCGTTTAGCGGTTCAAGCACCATAGTCAATTCTGCCTGCTCAAGAACCTCACCACAAAACTTCAGATTCTCAATGACATTGGCTGTCTGATAATCCCAGTGCAATTTTTGATCATAGCGACCGGGAACTACAAGTGCCCATTTAGAATTAGTGCGTTTGGCTACTTCAACCCCATCTTTCATCTTGTTAATCAGCATGTTGAGATTGTCGGCATCACTATTCACAAAAGATGTGACGCTGAAATCAGCATATAAAACAAACGGACCCATTTCCATATCCAGAAGATCAAGTTCATAGGCAATACGCTCCTGAACATCCTTGGGTCTGCCCATCAGCCCATTGTCAAAAATAGCCCGAAAGCCCTGGTCATGACAAAACTTAATATTGTCAATCGGATCTTTCCCGGCAGAAGCCCGAAACATACCAAGTGACGGGGCATATTTCAGACGAAACTGCCCGGTCTGAATTTCAGGATCATCCTTCTGACCTATCGCTGAAACCATAGATGGAGCGGCAACAAGCCCAGCAGAAGCCAAAACAGACTTCCGCAAAAAATCACGACGAGAGTTAGAGTTTATAGTCATTTGTCATTAGTCATTAGTTAGAGACACACGGCCGTGTGTCTTTACAAGTTTTCTGTTATGCTTTAGGTTTCCAAGCTTCCCCGGGTACCGGAACTTCCTTCACAACATCAACCGGTCCCATCGCATATACCTTCGGCCCTAGTTTCAGATCAGTATTCATCATCTCATCCCAGGTAGTTTCTTTACCGGTATAGGCAGAAATCCGTCCCATGATAGCTAACATAGTGGAGGATGCAACATTCTCAGCCTCGTTAATTGGTGTGTTAGTGCGAATAGCATTGACCAGATCGATATGCTCCTGTACATAAGGGCTCAGAACTCCAATTTTTTTGCCTTCATCGTCAATCTTATATGGATATTCCCAGAGAAGTTCCCCATTCAAATTATTGATAATATCCTTAGCATTGGTTGAACCGTTTTGTCCCTGAAGTCTTTCATAAACCCCGCCATTGCATCCGTTGATTTGACGACACATGCTGTGCAGGTGACGGCCATCCTCAAAGACAAAGTCAATACTGAAGTTATCATATTGATCGCCGGTAACCCTTCTCTGGCGCGAGCCGAATCCTAGAGCCTTTACAGGATGTGCTCCGAAGAACCAACTGGCCACATCGAGATTATGTACATGCTGTTCTACAATATGATCTCCACTCAGCCAAATCCAATTAACCCAGTTGCGGATCATGTATTCCATTTCATTCCAATTAGGATTCGGATCTCTGTGCCAAAGTTTTCCACCATTCCAGTAAACATTTCCACCAGTAAGTTCACCGATCATTCCGCCTGCTATGTTCTTATAAGTTTCCACGTAATTCCTTTGATGGCGTCTCTGGGTACCAGCAACAACAGATAATCCAAGACCTTCGGCCTTTTTCCCTGTTCCCATAATAGATACAGCACCTTGTGGATCAACAGCAACTGGTTTTTCCATAAAAACGTGCTTCCGTGCCTGTACAGCTGCTTCAAAGTGAATAGGTCGGAAATGAGGAGGTGTGGCAATTAACACTACATCAAGATCGAGGGCTAATAGTTTTTCATAAGCATCAAAACCTATGAAACAGTTCTCTTCAGGAACCTCATTATTCTTATTTTCTTTTAATTTCTTTTTGGTAGCATTCAATTTGTCAGGAATGACATCTGCTAATCCAACAATCTTAAGATTTGGACCTGCATCCAAAAAATTCTGGGCTGCTCCAGTTCCACGTCCACCGCAGCCAATCAAACCGGCTTTTAGTTCTGGTCCGTCCGGAGCCTGATCAAGGAAGGAACAAAGATCATAATCTACATCCTTCAGAGCTGAAGGAGCACAGGAGTGAATCAATGCAGGGCTTACAACACCAATCGCACCAGCTGTTGCAGCACGACCTAAGAAAGTTCTACGGGAAAGGGAGGATTTGTTTTTCATAACAGTATTTAATTTTAGCGTTTAGTCGTTTCAAGCTTTAAAGATAGTAAAATCGGTTATTCGGTTATTCAGTTATTCGGTTATTCGGTTATTCGGTTATTCGGTTATTCGGTTATTCGGTTATTCGGTTATTCGGTTATTCGGTTATTCGGTTATTCGGTTATTCGGTTATTCGGTTATTCGG
>JAYEFL010000244.1:0-32072 GCA_034658635.1 Bacteroidota bacterium
AATATATTAATATATAGTGGCGAAAAATAGTTCATTCGTCAAAAAAACAAGTACTTATAGAAGTTTTTCAAAAAAGTGGGGTTACCTTTCGGCAGAAATGTGGATTAACCATAGATAGTAAATGAATCCGTAAAAAGTTGTGTTATGAAAAGATTAGTATTTCTCCTTGCCTCCGTTCTTCTTATTGGTTTAAGTTCTGTGAATGCTCAGGATGTTCTCAAGTTTAAATCTTTCGATTTTTTTAAGGGTGTAGTTTCCGTTGATCATAACAGCTATGATTCCTTTACTTTTGCACTTAAGTTGAAGGATAAGAG
Organism: Bacteroidota bacterium; assembly: GCA_034658635.1. Taxonomy (GTDB): domain Bacteria; phylum Bacteroidota; class Bacteroidia; order Bacteroidales; family UBA12481; genus JABHCC01. Next base: position 315 of record JAYEFL010000244.1, read on the forward strand.
TAATATTGTAGTTTATTCAGTTTTAGTTAACGGAGTTGAATCAGAGAGCCAGGTTTATAAAAGGGGTGTATTCGAATTTTACACTGTAAAAATTCCAAAAATGGCTCATGCCAAAGTTGGGAAACAATTTGAAGTCACTATCAATTTTACTCCTGATGGTGGATTTCTGATGGGTGCTACTTTGGCTGCCACTGGCGATGATCTTGGTGATGGGGGGCCAGGTGGTGGTGGAGACCCAACAGTTATAATAATCAAGTATCCATAAGGAAGATATTTAAAGATACTGAGGGGGGCTTTGCATAAAGCTCCCCTTTTTGTTTTTATTTTTGATAATATTCTATACCTTTGCACACCGAATTTGTAAAGATTATTAGAAAAATACTGTCTATATGCCTACAATACAGCAGTTAGTAAGAAAAGGAAGAAAGAAGGTTCAGGAAAAAAGCAAAGCTCCTGCACTGGATTCATGCCCTCAACGAAGAGGGGTTTGTGTGCGTGTGTATACCACAACACCAAAAAAGCCTAACTCAGCAATGCGAAAAGTCGCCAGGGTACGATTAACCAATCAGAAAGAAGTTAACGTATATATTCCTGGTGAAGGACATAACCTTCAAGAGCACTCTATTGTTTTGGTTAGAGGTGGCAGGGTAAAAGATCTGCCTGGTGTTCGTTATCATATGATCCGGGGAACCTTGGATGCTGCAGGGGTTGAAGGACGTACTCAGCGACGGTCTAAGTATGGTACAAAAAGGCCAAAGAAAAAATAAAGGGATAATCCATGAGAAAATCAAAACCGAAGAAAAGAGTCCTCTTACCAGATCCAAAATTTGGTGAGATTCAAGTGACTCGTTTTGTTAACGATTTGATGCTGGATGGCAAGAAAACAACTTGTTTCCAGATTTTCTATGATGCGATGGACATTGTGGAAAAGAAGAAAGGTTCTGTTGAAGCTACTCCGCTTGAAATGTGGAAGAAAGCTCTGGAGAATATTACTCCTGGTGTTGAAGTTAAATCACGCCGTGTTGGTGGTGCAACTTTCCAGGTTCCAATGGAAATCAGACCTGACAGAAAAATATCTATAGGCAATAAGCATCTTATTGAATTTGCACGTAAGCGTTCAGGTCGCTCTATGAGTGAAAAGCTGGCTGCTGAGATATTAGCCGCTTATAATGATGAAGGTGGTGCTTTCAAACGTAAGGAAGACACTCACCGTATGGCTGAAGCAAACCGGGCGTTCGCGCATTTCCGGTTTTAGTTGATTTTTTAGTTCTTTGACTTGTTGGGATGGCACAGGATCTCTCATATACGCGCAACATCGGTATAATGGCTCACATTGATGCGGGCAAGACTACTACTACCGAGCGGATACTGTTTTATACGGGAATTAATCACCGGATGGGAGAGGTTCATAATGGTGCTGCAACCATGGATTGGATGATTCAGGAGCAAGAAAGAGGGATCACAATAACTTCTGCTTCAACAACAACTTCCTGGAAGTATCAGGATAATGATTACAAGATTAATATCATAGATACTCCAGGGCATGTAGATTTTACTGTTGAAGTGGAAAGATCCTTGCGGGTTCTGGATGGAGCCATTGCGGTTTTTTGCGGTGTAGGTGGAGTTGAACCACAATCTGAAACAGTTTGGAGGCAGGCGGATAAATATAATGTTCCGAGAATTGCTTTCGTTAATAAACTTGACAGAGTTGGTTCAGATTATTTCACTGTATTTTCTCAATTACGAGAAAAGCTTAAAGCAAATCCGGTAGCTCTACATATTCCAATTGGAATTGAAGATGGTTTTAAGGGAGTTGTTGATCTGATTGAACAGAAGGCTATGATTTGGTCATCTGATGATAATCTCGGCTCAAACTTTGAAGTTGTTGATATACCTGATGATCTGATTCAAACAGCTGATGAGTGGCGAGAGATTTTGCTGGAAGCTGTTTGCGAAACTGATGATAATCTTTTGGAGCGTTTTTTTGATGATCGTGATTCTATTACAATTGAGGAAATCAAAGCTCATTTAAGGAAGGCAACCTTAACCAGAACAATAGTTCCGGTTCTTTGTGGTTCAGCATTTAAAAATAAAGGAGTGCAGCCTCTGCTTGATGCGATTGCTGCCTACTTGCCAAGTCCGATTGATGTCGGTGCTGTGGCCGGGATTCATCCAAAGACTGATTATAAGACTTTGAGAGAACCTGATAGTAACGCTCCTTTTGCAGCCCTCGCATTTAAAATTGCTACAGATCCTTTTGTTGGCCGTCTGGCCTTCATCAGGGTTTATTCCGGGGTGATTAAGTCTGGCGCCGCTGTTCATAACATGCGCACAGATCGTAAAGAAAGAATCACCCGCCTTTATCAAATGCATGCTAATAAGCAGAATCCGAAAGACCAGGTTGAAGCTGGTGATATATGTGCGATTGTTGGTTTTAAAGATATCAAGACCGGCGATACTCTTTGTGATGATTCACATAAAGTCCTGCTTGAGTCTATATCCTTTCCTGATCCAGTTATCGGAATTGCTGTTGAAGCCCGATCGCAGGAAGACATTGAGCGCTTAGATCAAGCTCTGCAAAAATTGACCGATGAAGATCCAACTTTTTGTGTTCGCCAGGATGAAGACTCAGGACAGACAATTGTCAGCGGAATGGGCGAGTTGCATCTTGAGATTATCACTGATCGTTTAATTAGAGAGTTTAAACTTGATATCAATAAAGGAACTCCTCAGGTTGCTTATAAGGAAGCAATAACTAAAACCATTGTGCATCACGAGGTTTTTGAGAAAGATGGAGGAGGTAAGAGATTATTTGCAGATATTAAGGTTGAAGTTGGTCCTGCAATTGAGGGTGGTAATGGTCTATATTTTGAAAGTGAGATCTCTTCTGATGATTTACCCAGAGTATATGTAGCTGCTGTGGAAAGAGGTTTTCGAAATGCTATGAATAGTGGTGTTTTAGCAGGATTTCCACTCTCTAATCTACATGTTAAATTATTAGAGGCTGGTTATCATCCTTCAGATTCTGAAGAACTAGCTTTTGAAGTTGCAGCTCAGAAATCCTTCAGAGCATGTTGCGAGAATGCTTCACCAGTATTACTTGAACCGATTATGAGTACCGAAGTAATTACACCGGATGAATATATGGGTGAAGTTATTGCGGATCTGAATATGCGCCGTGGGCAGATAGAAGGAATGGAAAGTCGGGCTGGATTGAAAACCATAAAAGCTAAAGTTCCTTTGGCAGAGCAATTTGGTTATGTAACCATTTTGCGCTCGTTAAGCTCAGGACGTGCCTCCTCAACAATGGAAATATTGCATTATGCAGAAGTTCCACGGGATATAGCCGTGAAAGAACTAAATAAAGTTTTTGGAAGAGTTGATTTACTGAAAAATAATAACTGATGAGTCAGAAAATTAGAATTAAGTTGAAATCGTACGATCATAATCTGGTAGATAAGTCTGCTGAGAAGATTGTGAAAACTGTAAAAAGTACTGGTGCTGTGGTTAATGGTCCGATCCCTTTACCAACCCACAAACGGGTTTTTACTGTTTTGAGGTCTACTTTTGTCAATAAAAAATCCAGGGAGCAGTTTCAATTGTCTTCCTATAAGAGATTGATTGACATTTACAGCTCTACCGCTAAGACCATTGATGCTTTGATGAAGCTTGAATTACCAAGTGGTGTAGAAGTAGAAATCAAAGTCTAACTGAAAGGATAAAAATAACATGAAAGGCTTAATTGGAAAAAAGATTGGGATGACTTCGATTTTTGATGCCAATGGAAAAAATGTTCCATGCACCGTCATTGAAGTAGGCCCATGCGTTGTTACCCAGCTAAAGACTGTTGAAAATGACGGTTATGAGGCTGCGCAAGTAGCATATGACGATAAGAAACAAAAAAATACAACTCGTGCCATGATGGGGCATTTTAAGAAAGCCGACACAACACCTAAACGAAAATTGGCTGAATTCGGGTTGGATGCAGGAGAAGATGTTGGCTTAGGTGATCTTGTGACTGTTGAGACTTTCAACCTCGATACCTGGGTGGATGTTACAGGAGTATCTAAAGGAAAAGGATTTCAGGGAGTTGTGAAAAGATATGGTTTTAAAGGTGTTGGTGATGCTACTCATGGTCAGCATAACCGCCTTCGTGCTCCAGGATCATTAGGCGCTTCTTCATATCCCAGCAGAGTATTCAAAGGCATGCGCATGGGTGGCCAAACCGGCGGAAGAAATGTAAAAATGATCAGTTTACGCGTCATTAAGATTTTGCCAGAGCATAATTTAATGATTGTTAAGGGATCGGTACCTGGTGCAAAAGGTTCATACGTAATAATTGAGAAGTAATGAAACTAGCAGTATATAAAATCACAGGAGAAGAGTCAGGACGTACCGTTGAATTACGTGATGAAATCTATGGGGTTGAGCCTAACGATCACGCGATTTATCTCGATGTTAAGCAATATCTCGCTAATGCACGTCAGGGTACTCACAAATCTAAGGAAAGAGCAGAAATTATTGGTTCTACCCGGAAGATTAAACGTCAGAAAGGAACAGGTACAGCTCGTGCAGGTTCTATTAAGTCACCAATTTTCAGAGGTGGTGGACGAGTTTTCGGACCCAGGGTACGCGATTATAGATTTAAATTGAATAAAAAAGTCAAACTATTAGCAAGGAAATCTGCTTTAACCTATAAGCTTAAAGACGAGGCTATCATGGTAATTGAGGACTTTTCATTCTCTGACCCTAAGACGAAAAATTTGGTTGAATTGCGGGAAAAGCTAAAAATCAATGAGAAAAAAGTGCTTTTCGTTTTTAATCAACCAAATAAAAACGTATATTTGTCCTCTCGAAATTTGCCCGGCGTTAAGATTGTAACAGCTTCAGAATTAAGTACATACGACATAATTAACGCTTCAAAGCTGGCATTTATTGAGAGTTCAATTGAAGTTGTTGATGAAAATTTTGGATATTAAGAGTTGGTAATCATGAGTGTTTTGCAAAAACCAATTGTCACTGAGAAGATGACAGAGCAAGGGGAAAACCTTAACAGGTTTGCGTTTAAGGTTGATCGTCATGCCAATAAGATTCATATCAAGAAGGCGGTTGAAGAAATGTATGGGGTATCAGTTGTATCAGTTAACACTATGCGGTATGGCGGGAAGAGTAAATCACGTTTTACCAAGGCTGGTGTAGTAACAGGAAAGACTGGAGCTTACAAGAAGGCGATTATTACTTTAGCCGAAGGAGATACCATTGACTTTTACAGCAATATATAATTAGAAAATGGCAGTAAATAAATTCAAACCAGTAACCCCCGGGCAGAGGCGCAAAGTAATAAGTACCTTCGATGAGATTACTACATCGGTACCTGAGAAGTCATTGCTGAGGACTCAAACGAGAAGTGGTGGTCGTAACAGCCAGGGGCGCATGACTACACGTTATCTTGGAGGTGGTCATAAAAAGCGTTATCGTGTTATCGATTTCAAACGAGATAAGGATAACATTCCTGCTAAAATTGCTACTATTGAGTATGATCCTAATCGTACAGCACGTATTGCTCTGTTGCATTATGCAGATGGAGAAAAGAGATATATTATAGCACCTAATGGTGTAGAGGTTGGACAAACTTTACTGTCAGGAGCTGGTATTGCTCCTGAGATTGGAAATTGTTTGCCAATTGCTGAGATTCCACTTGGAACAGTTTTACATAACATTGAGTTGCAGCCGAAGCGTGGTGCTGTGTTAGCCAGAAGCGCCGGAGCTTATGCTCAGTTAATATCAAGAGAAGGACGATATGCGATATTGAAAATGCCTTCTGGTGAAACTCGTTTGATTCTGACTACTTGTAGAGCAACTATTGGTATTGTGTCTAATTCAGACCATGGCTTGGAGCGTTCAGGTAAGGCTGGTCGTTCTCGTTGGTTAGGACGCAGGCCTCGAGTCAGAGGTGTAGCTATGAATCCGGTTGATCATCCAATGGGCGGTGGTGAAGGTCGTGCATCTGGTGGACACCCGCGCTCTCGCAATGGATTGTTGGCAAAAGGTTTTAAAACTCGCGCGAAGAAAAAGGCATCAAATAAATTTATTCTGGAAAGACGTAAGTAATTCCGTAACGCTTTAAGATTATGAGTCGATCATTAAAAAAAGGTCCTTTTATTGACTTTAAGCTGGAAAGTAGAATTCTGGCAATGGCTGAATCTGGTAAGAAGTCAGTGATCAAAACCTGGTCTCGTCGTTCTATGATTTCTCCTGATTTTGTTGGACAGACTGTTGCTGTTCATAACGGGAATAAATTTATTCCGGTTTATATAACTGAGAACATGGTAGGACATAAGTTAGGTGAGTTTGCGCCTACTCGTCAGTTCCGTGGTCATGCTGGTAATAAGAGATAACCATAGGTTTGAAGGTGTAAATAGTTAAGGCAATAAGAAAATGGGTTCAAAAAAGCTTCAAACAGCTGAAAAAAATAAAGAAGAACGGAAAAATAAATATTTCGCCAGTTTGCGGAATAATCCGACTTCACCAAGAAAGATGCGCCTGGTTGCTGATATGATCCGGGGCGTGGAAGTGAATAAGGCACTGGATATGTTGCATTACAGTCCGAAAGAAGCTAGTCGCAAGCTAGAGAAGCTTGTTATGTCTGCCATTGCAAATTGGCAAAACAAAAACGAGGGTATTCGTATTGAAGACAGCAATCTTTATGTAAAAGAAGTATTCGTTGATTCAGGAAGAGTACTGAAGCGGCTGCGTCCTGCTCCGCAAGGACGGGCTCACCGTATCAAGAAAAGGTCAAATCATGTGACTATTTATCTGGATAGTAGAAATAAAGAAGAAAAAACTGAGGCATAGATGGGACAAAAAGTAAATCCAATCAGTAACCGTTTAGGGATCATCAAAGGATGGGATTCCAACTGGTATGGCGGCAAAGATTTTAGCGATAAGCTTGTTGAAGACCACAAGATTAGGCAATATCTGAATGCTCGTTTGGCAAAAGCAAGCGTTTCGAAAATTATCATTGAGCGCACATTGAAGCTGATAACCATTACAGTGCATACTGCTCGTCCAGGTATTATTATTGGTAAAGGTGGCCAGGAGGTTGATAAACTGAAGGAAGAATTGAAGAAGATCTCCAAAAAAGAGGTTCAGATTAATATCTTTGAGATTAAGCGTCCTGAACTTGATGCAACTATCGTAGCAAACAATATAGCTCGTCAGTTAGAGGGTAGAATTGCTTATCGGCGTGCGATAAAAATGTCAATAGCCTCTACAATGAGAATGGGAGCTGAAGGAGTCAAAATCCAAATCTCTGGTCGTTTGAATGGTGCTGAAATGGCTCGTTCTGAAATGTATAAGGAGGGTAGAACTCCATTACATACACTTAGAGCTGACATTGATTATGCCCTGGCTGAAGCTAACACTAAAGTTGGAGTTACTGGTGTTAAGGTTTGGATTTGCAAAGGAGAAGTTTACGGAAAGCGCGATTTATCTCCAAATATTGGAGCTAAAGGACCAAAGAAACCATTTAAGAAGAGAAGAGGTTAATCTTCCTATAATAAAGGAATAAGATGTTACAACCGAAGAAAACAAAATACAGAAGGCAGCAGAAAGGTGTCATGAAGGGAAACGCTCAGCGTGGCCATCAGTTGGCATTTGGTTCTTTTGGAATCAAGTCACTTGAAACTACTTGGATGACAGGTCGTCAGATTGAGGCTGCCAGGGTTGCAGTAACCCGATATATGCAACGTCAAGGACAAATTTGGATTCGTGTATTTCCGGATAAGCCAATTACCCAAAAACCTGCAGAAGTCAGGATGGGAAAAGGTAAGGGTGCTCCTGCCGGATTTGTAGCCAGGGTTTCGCCCGGCAGAATCTTATTTGAAGCAGACGGAGTTCCATTGGAAGTGGCACGCGAGGCTATGCGTCTGGCTGCTCAGAAATTGCCGGTTAAAACGAAGTTTATTATCCGGCGTGATTATGTTGAAAGTTCAAATGCGGAATAATGAAAACATCTGAAATTCGCGAATTAACCAACCAGGAACTGGTTGAACGGATAGATACCGAACAGGTTAACCTGACTCGCATGAAAATGAATCATGCAGTTTCTCCATTGGATAACCCAATACAAATTATGTTTGCCCGCCGCCTGGTTGCCAGGCTTAAAACCGAATTTAAGGTGCGGGAAATAAGTAAAACCCAGAAAAGCGAATAAGCACAATGGAAGCCAATAGAAATCTCAGAAAGGAACGAATGGGTGTTGTTGTCAGTGATAAGATGGACAAATCCATTGTGATCGCTGTGAAACGGAAGGTTAAGCACCCAATCTATGGGAAATTTGTGAACAAAACTACAAAGTTTGTTGCGCATGACGAGGAGAACTCATGTAACGTTGGGGATTTCGTGAAAATTATGGAAACCCGCCCTCTAAGTAAGCGCAAGAACTGGAGATTAGTTGAAATTATTGAAAGAGCCAAGTAGTCATGATACAGCAAGAAAGCAAACTTTCCGTAGCTGATAACAGTGGAGCCAAAGAGGTTTTGTGCATCCGTGTTCTTGGTGGTACAGGAAGAAGATATGCCTCGGTAGGTGATCAGATCGTTGTTACGGTTAAATCAGCTATTCCGGGAGGCGAGTTAAAGAAAGGTACAGTAGCACGTGCTGTAATCGTTAGAACGAAAAAGGAAATTCGCAGAGCCGACGGATCATACATTCGATTTGATGATAACGCCTGTGTTTTATTGAATGCCACTGGTGAAATTCGAGGAACCAGGATCTTTGGTCCTGTTTCCAGAGAGCTTCGCGATGGTTTTATGAAGATTGTTTCACTGGCACCTGAAGTGTTATAAAAGAATATACACGGATCATGCAAAAGAAATTACACGTAAAAAAGGGCGATACAGTCATGGTTGTTGCTGGTAACTCAAAAGGACAACAAGGCCGTGTGCTCGAGGTAGTCAGAAGTCAATCCCGCGCAATTGTTGAGGGTGTGAATATGGTTTCTAAACATACCAAGCCTAATCAGGATAATCCGCAAGGCGGCATTATTAAGAAGGAAGCCGGAGTACATATTTCAAATCTGATGCTGATAGATCCTTCCAGTGGGAAAGCTACACGTATCGGACGCAGGTTGAACGACAAAGGTAAACTGGTTCGTTTTGCGAAAAAATCAGGAGAGGAGATTAAGTAATGGCAAAAGTTACGACCCTAGAAAAGAAATACCAGGAAGTTATTGTTCCTGCCTTGACAAAAGATTTTAATTATAAGTCTGTTATGCAGGTTCCTAAACTGCAGAAGATTGTACTTAATCAAGGAGTTGGTAAAGCTATCGCTGATAAGAAACTAATTGAAGTTGCACAGGCTGAGCTGAGCTCAATTGCCGGACAAAAAGCTGTACAAACTTTATCAAAAAAGGATATCTCAAATTTCAAGTTGAGAAAAAAAATGCCTATTGGTGTGAAGGTGACGTTGCGCAGAGATAAAATGTATGAATTCCTTGATCGCTTAGTTTCTGTTGCGGTTCCAAGGATTCGTGACTTCAATGGTATTGCTGCAAAATTTGATGGAAGGGGAAATTATACTCTTGGTATTAGTGAGCAGATTATTTTCCCGGAAATCGATATTGATAAAATTCATTCTATTATCGGAATGGAAATAACCTTCGTGACTACGGCAAAGACCGATGAAGAAGGCTTTGCACTTTTGAAAAATTTTGGTTTACCTTTTAAAAACACTAACAAGAAATAGTTATGGCTAAAGAATCCATGAAAGCCCGTGAGGTTAAAAGGCAGAGAATGGTGGCTAAGTATGCTGCGAAAAGAGAGCAGCTGAAAGCCGAAGGCGATTATGTAGCCTTAAGCCGTTTACCAAGAAATTCTTCTAAGGTACGTTTGCATAACAGATGCAAACTTACCGGACGTCCAAAGGGATATATGAGACAATTTGGAGTTAGCAGGATAACATTTAGAGAAATGGCATCTTCAGGTTTGATTCCAGGAATTAAAAAAGCAAGTTGGTAATTTAATTAATACAACAATGACAGACCCAATTGCAGATTATCTAACTCGTGTTCGTAATGCCGTTATGGCAAAACATAAGGTTGTTGAAATACCTGCTTCCAATTTGAAAAAGGAAATAACAAAAATCCTCCACGAAAAAGGATACATCCTCAGCTATAAGTTTGACGAGGATGATAAACAAGGATTGATTCGTATTGCCTTAAAATACCATCCGGTATCGAAGGCTCCGGCTATTAAGTCAATAATGCGGATCAGTAAACCTGGTTTGAGAAAATATACTGGCGCTGACAGTGTCCCACGAGTTTTAAACGGACTGGGGATTGCTGTTCTTTCTACTTCTAAGGGAGTAATGACAGACAAGGAGGCCAGACGTGAAAAGATAGGTGGAGAAGTTTTGTGTTACGTTTATTAAAAAGATAGAAAATGTCACGAATCGGAAAACTGCCCATTGAAATACCTAAAGGTGTTACTATTGATATAAAAGAAGATAACACCGTTGTGGTTAAAGGGCCTTTGGGTGAACTTTTTGAAAAGGTTAATCCAGAAATGTTGTTGGCAATTGAAGATGGAAAATTTATTGTAAACAGACCATCAGACGAAAAGCGGCACCGTGCTGCCCATGGTTTATATCGCTCACTAATCAATAATATGGTGATAGGCGTTTCCAAGGGTTATGAAATTAAACAAGAACTAGTTGGAGTTGGATATAAAGCTATTGTTAAGGCCCAATTGTTAGAGCTGCATCTGGGTTTTTCACATCCCATCTTCTTACAGTTACCCCCAGAGATTTCTGTTGAGGCTGTAACTGACAGAAGGTCCAATCCTATCCTTACTCTTAAGAGTGTTGATAAACAATTGATCGGACAGGTAGCTGCAAAGATTCGCTCATTTCGTCCACCTGAGCCATATAAGGGCAAAGGAGTTAAATTTGTTGGTGAAGTGATTCGTCGCAAAGCTGGTAAAGCTGCTGCAGCTAAATAATTAATCTGATAATACATTGAAAAATGGCTTTGTCAAAGCAAGAGCGTAGAAATAAAATTAAGCGGAGAATCCGCAGGAATATGGCCGGAACAAATGATGTTCCAAGAATGTCAATATTCAGAAGTAACCGTCAGATCTCTGTTCAGGTAGTTGACGATTTAACCGGAAAAACTTTGGTTTCGGCATCAAGCCTGGAAAAGGATATTGCTACGAATAAGGTTAATAAATTAGAGCAAGCACAGCTTGTTGGAAAACGAATTGCTGAGAAAGCTCTTGATAAGGGCATTCAGCAAATAGTTTTTGACCGTAGCGGATATTTGTATCACGGTAGATTGAAATCATTAGCTGACGCCGCCAGAAAAGGTGGATTAAAATTTTAAGTTGATATGGCATCAAGTGTACGTAAAGTAAAAACCAGCGATTTAGAGCTGAAAGATAGGTTGGTTGCCATCAACCGGGTTACTAAGGTGACAAAAGGTGGTCGTAACTTTAGCTTTTCTGCTATTGTTGTGGTTGGTAATGAGGATGGAATTGTTGGATGGGGCCTCGGTAAAGCAAATGAAGTAACTACAGCAATTGCTAAAGGTGTAGAAGCCGCTAAGAAGAATTTAATAAAAGTGCCTGTTTACAAAGGAACTATTCCTCATGAACAATTAGCAAAATTTGGTGGTGCACGCGTGTGGCTGAAGCCTGCCTCAAGTGGTACGGGTGTTAAAGCCGGTGGAGCTATGCGGGCCGTTCTTGAGAGCGTAGGTATAACTGACGTTTTGGCCAAGTCGAAGGGCTCTTCAAACCCTCATAACCTGGTTAAAGCTACGATGCAGGCCCTGATGGAATTAAGAGATGCCCAGACTATTGCTCAGCATCGGCATGTGAGTGTAGATAAGGTGTTTAATGGATAATCTGGATAAGTCAAGACTAATGGCAAAAATTAAAATAACACAAATCAAGAGTAAAATCGGTAGTACCGACAGGCAAAAGAAAACTTTGCAGGCTCTTGGTCTGAAAAAAGTGAGTGCATCGGTTGTGGTTGAAGCTACGGCCCAGATTCTGGGTATGGTAAGCAAAGTTAACCACTTGGTATCCGTTGAGAAAACTAAATAAGCATAACCTGAATCAAGGATAAGGAAATGGATCTTACAAATTTAAAACCAGCAGAAGGCTCAACTCATCGGGAGAGAAGAATTGGTCGTGGACAGGGATCTGGCTATGGAGGAACATCAACTCGTGGTCATAAAGGTCAGAAGTCACGCTCGGGATATTCTAAAAAGATCGGTTTTGAAGGTGGACAAATGCCTCTGCAACGCCGAGTACCCAAATTTGGGTTTAAAAATATTAACCGAAAAGAATATAAAGGCATCAATATAAGTGCATTGCAGGAGCTTGCTGAGAAAGGAAAACTGTCAAGCATCAATGTGGAGCTACTTATTGATTCTGGTTTGCTTCGAAAGAATGACAGGGTTAAAATCCTTGGAAATGGCAGCCTGTCGTTGAAATTGGAAGTAACTGCCCATGCTTTCTCCAAATCTGCAATAAAAGCTATCGAGGCACAAGAAGGAACTGTTGTAAAATTGTAATTGCATGAAGAGGTTTATAGAAACGCTCAAGAATATCTGGAAGATTGATGACCTTCGTCAGCGAATTCTGACCACTCTGGGGTTAATCTTAGTTTACCGTTTAGGAACACATATTGTGTTGCCTGGAATTGATCCAAATCAGTTGGATCAACTTCAGCAGCAAACAGATGGTGGGATAATGGGACTTTTAGATATGTTCTCAGGTGGTGCTTTCAGTAACGCATCCATCTTTGCTTTAGGAATTATGCCCTACATTTCTGCATCCATTGTGATTCAGTTGCTAGGTATTGCAATTCCTTATTTCCAGAGATTGCAACGAGAAGGTGAGAGCGGAAGAAAAAAGATTAATCAGATTACCCGTTGGTTAACCGTGGCAATTACTGCTGCGCAAGGACCAAGTTATCTGATAAACCTACATAACACTTTACCTGAATCAGCTTTTATTCTGAAAGGTGTATTGTTTACACTGTCTTCAGTTGTTATTATGACTTCAGGAACCATGTTTGTTATGTGGCTTGGAGAAAAAATAACAGACCGTGGTTTGGGTAACGGTATATCTCTGATCATTATGATCGGAATTATTGCAAGATTGCCGGTTTCATTGTTTTCTGAATTTGCTTCAAAAATTGAACAAGAGGGTGGTGGATTGGTGATGCTTTTGGTAGAACTTGTTCTGCTATTCATCGTGTTTATGGGATCTATAGCTTTGGTGCAGGGAACCAGAAGGATACCAGTGCAGTATGCTAAGCGTATCGTGGGAAATAAGCAATATGGTGGTGTTAGGCAGTATATTCCTCTCAAAGTAAATGCTGCTGGTGTAATGCCAATTATTTTCGCGCAGGCATTGATGTTTCTGCCGATGATGTTCGGAAACTTTGGATCTGAAGCTGGTGGTAGCAAATTTGTTGCTGCTTTTGGAAATTATCTTGGCTTCTGGTATAACTTCACTTTAGCAATGATGATTATTATCTTCACCTACTTTTATACTGCGGTTACTATTAACCCTACACAAATGGCTGAAGATATGAAGCGAAATGGGGGTTTTATTCCAGGTGTGAAACCGGGGAGAAAAACTGTTGAATTCCTGGATACTGTTATGTCCAGAATTACACTACCAGGTTCAATATTTTTGGCAATTATAGCTCTGTTGCCAACTTTTGCTAGTATTATCGGAGTTAATTCTAACTTTGCACAATTTTATGGGGGAACTTCACTTCTGATTTTGGTAGGTGTTGTATTAGACACTCTCCAGCAGATTGAAAGTCACCTGATGATGCGTCATTATGATGGTTTAATGAAATCTGGCAGAATTAAAGGCCGGACTGGTGGTGGTGGCTCAGTTATGTAGCTAAGTATAAGCGTTCTTTGTGATGATTACAATTAAAACAGATGCAGAAGTTGAATTGCTAAGGCAGAGCAATCTTCTGGTGTCTGAAACCCATGCGGCGATTGTGCCATATATGATAGCTGGTGTAGCTACTTCGAAGATTGATAAAGTGGCCGAGGAGTTTATCAGAGATCATGGAGCAATACCTGGTTTTAAAGGTTATAATGGATTTCCTGCTAGCCTTTGTATTTCAGTAAATGATCAGGTTGTACATGGCATTCCATCTTCTTATGTGTTAAAAGATGGAGATATTGTCTCAGTGGATTGTGGAGTATACATGAACGGATTTCATGGTGATTCTGCATTTACTTTTGAAATCGGCGAAGTAAAACCCGAAATCAGAAAACTGCTGGCAGTAACACGTGAAAGTTTATTTAGAGGAATTGCCAAAGCCATTATGGGTAACCGGGTAGGAGATATTGGTTATGCTGTGCAGGCATATGCTGAGAAGAATGGATACTCAGTAGTGAGAGAAATGGTTGGGCATGGGGTCGGTAGAAATTTGCATGAAGCTCCAGAAGTTCCTAATTATGGTAGAAAAGGATCCGGTGGAAAATTGAAAAATGGAATGACTCTGGCTATCGAGCCTATGATCAATCTTGGCAAAAGGTTTATTAGTCAGGACAATGATGGTTGGACTATTCGTACAAGTGATGGGAGCATGTCTGCTCATTTTGAACATTCTGTTGCGATTAGATCCGGAAAGGCAGATATTTTGTCAGATTTTTCGATAATTGATGAAGCGATTAGAAATTTTAGATAAAGCATAGTATGGCAAAACAGCCCTCAATTGAGCAAGATGGTACCATTATTGAAGCATTGTCAAATGCGATGTTTCGTGTGGAACTGGAAAATGGACATGTGATCACAGCACATATTTCTGGTAAAATGCGAATGCATTATATTAAAATCTTGCCGGGCGATAATGTTAAAGTACAAATGTCGCCCTATGATTTGACTAAAGGCAGAATAACATTTAGATATAAAAATTAAAAGTATTAGTAATGAAGGTACGAGCATCTGTTAAGAAGCGCAGCTCAGATTGCAAAATTGTGCGTCGTAAAGGGCGTTTGTATGTAATCAATAAGAAGAATCCCAAGTTTAAGCAACGTCAGGGATAAGTATTAACACATAACTAAGAAAAAGTAGAATATGGCACGTATAGTTGGTGTTGACATACCGGATAATAAGAGAGGTGAAGTTAGCCTTACTTACATTTTTGGAGTCGGATTAAGCTCAGCGCAGAAGATTTTAGATCAAGCAGGTGTTGATCGGACCATAAAAGTTCAGGATTGGACTGATGACCAAAGTGCGACAATCAGGAGCGTAATAAACGATAACTTTAAAGTTGAAGGTGAATTGCGTTCAGAAACACAAATGAATATCAAGCGCTTGCAGGACATTGGTTGTTATCGGGGTATTCGTCATCGTATTGGATTACCAGTAAGAGGGCAAAGCACAAAGAATAATGCCCGCACTAGAAAAGGAAGAAAGAAAACTGTTGCAAACAAGAAGAAAGCAACTAAATAATCGACAAAATGGCTAAGAAAAGAGTTAAGTCATCAAAGAAAAGGGTTGTTCAGGTGGAGCCCATGGGGCAAGCGCACATCCACTCTTCTTTTAATAATATCATTGTGACCCTGACCAATAATGCCGGACAGGTAATATCATGGTCGTCCAGTGGTAAGATGGGATTTCGTGGTTCAAAGAAGAACACACCTTATGCTGCACAGGTTGCGGTTCAGGAATGTTCTAAAGTGGCGTACGATCTTGGATTGAGAAAAGTGAAGGTGTTTGTAAAAGGACCAGGTAACGGAAGAGAATCAGCAATTAGAAATATCCATAATAGTGGTATTGAAGTTATTGAGATCGTTGATGTAACACCATTGCCACACAATGGTTGTCGTCCTCCGAAAAGAAGAAGAGTGTAATCATTTGGTATAAACTGAAAAACAAAGAAGTTAATGGCTAGATATATTGGACCGAAGACCAGGATTGCCAGAAAATTTGGAGAGCCCATTTATGGTCCCGATAAAAATTTTGACAAGAAGAATTACCCCCCAGGATTTCATGGGAATAACCGCAGAAGAAGAAAGCCTTCTGAATATGGCATTCAGCTAAAGGAGAAGCAAAAAGCGAAGTATACCTACGGCATTTTGGAGAAGCAATTCTCAAATATGTTTAAAAAAGCTCAGGCAACAAAAGGTGTCACCGGTGAGGTGCTTTTGCAATTGCTTGAATCCAGATTGGATAATGTAGTATTTCGTTTGGGTATAGCCCCAAGCCGTGCTGCTGCCCGTCAGCTGGTTTCGCATCGACATATTATTGTTAATGGCATTCTTGTGAATATTGCATCCTACCTGGTGAAACCCGGAGATGTTGTTGGTGTTAGAGAAAAATCTAAATCACTTGAAGTGATTCTGGATTCACTTGCTGCCTCTGCAAAAGCCTCACAATACCCATGGCTTGAATGGGATCAAGGGCAAATGAGCGGTAAATTTCTGAATCTGCCTGAGCGTTCTGAGATACCAGAAAATATCAAGGAACAATTGATTGTTGAATTGTATTCTAAGTAAACTGTAAAAACCTGACTCATGGCTATTTTAGCTTTTCAAAAACCAGATCGTGTGATTATGCTCGAATCCGACAGTATGTTCGGAAAGTTTGAGTTCCGCCCATTAGAACCTGGTTATGGGATTACCATTGGTAATTCTCTTCGCAGGATCTTGCTGAGCTCACTTGAAGGGTATGCAATTACAACTGTAAAACTTGAAGGTGTTGATCACGAGTTTACCACTGTGAAAGGGGTAATCGAAGATGTCACTGAAATTATATTAAACCTTAAACAGGTCAGATTTAAGCAGCAGATTGAGGGTGTTGATGATGAGAAGGTAACTGTTACCCTGACAGGTCAGGATGTGGTTAAAGCCGGCGATATCGGAAATTTTCTCACCGGATTTGAGGTGCTTAATCCAGAGCTGGTTATTTGCAGCATGGAACCTTCGGTTAAACTGCAAATGACATTGAATATCAATAAGGGCAGAGGATATGTTCCTTCTGAAGAGAACAAACCAGTAGATGCCGAGATTGGCCTTATCGCTGTTGACTCTGTGTTTACTCCGATTAAGAATGTCAAATATTCAATCGAGAACTACAGAGTAGAGCAAAAAACTGACTACGAGAAATTATTTATCGAGATCAATACAGATGGGTCAATCCATCCTAAGAATGCCATGAAAGAGGCAGCAAAGATCTTGATTCAGCATTTCATGTTATTCTCAGATGATAAAATGACTCTGGATAGCGACGAGAAAATGGAGAATGAAGAATTTGATGAGGAAATTCTCCATATGCGTCAACTATTGAAAACAAAACTAGTTGACCTCGATCTCTCAGTTAGGGCTCTGAATTGCCTGAAAGCTGCTGATGTAGATACTTTGGGAGACCTGGTTTCATATAACAAGAATGATTTGCTGAAATTCAGGAACTTTGGTAAGAAATCCCTTACAGAATTAGAGGACCTTCTAAAAGCTATGAGTTTGAATTTCGGTATGGATATAGTAAAATTTAAATTAGATAAGGAATAAGGGATAATGAGACACGGAAAGAAATTTAACCATTTAGGTCGGAAAAAGGCACATCGTGAAGCAATGCTGTCAAATATGGCTATATCCCTTATTATGCATAAACGGATAAAGACTACTGTTGCAAAAGCAAAAGCCTTGCGTGGTTTTGTTGAGCCTTTGATTACTAAATCAAAGGATGATTCAACTCACTCTAGGAGGGTGATTTTTAGCTATCTGCAAAACAAAGATGCTGTAACGGAACTCTTTAGAGAAGTTTCTGTTAAAATTGGGGAAAGACCAGGTGGATACACCAGAATTCTAAAAACTGGCACCCGTTTAGGTGATAATGCTGATATGTGTATTATTGAATTGGTTGATTACAATGAAAATATGCTCAGCTCAACTCAAGAGGCTAAAACCAAAACTACTCGTCGTTCACGTCGTGGAGGAAGTAAGAAGGCATCAGAAGCTATTGCACCTGCAGAGGAAGTAGCTATTGTTGACACTCCTGAAGTATCCGATTCTTCGGAAGAGATTGCTGCAGATGTAGTTGAAGAAATTGCTGTTGAAGATTCAACAGTAGAAGAGACAGAATCTATTGAAGAAGAGCCTAAGCCTGAGGAAGCAAAGAAAGCACCTGAGCAAGGTGATGATAAGGAATAAGAACTTAGAAATAGTTCAAATAGACCCGGATCAGATATCTCTGATCCGGGTTTTTTGTATCTTTCCTGAAAAGAGATGATATGGGAAGAAGTGGATCAGAAGTTTTTATTGGTGAGTTATTAAAGGCTGGTGAGCTTAGGATTATTGATGAGCCTGTTTCTCCAGATTTAGAAATAACAGAGATTACTGATAGGATATCTAAGATGCTAAGCGGGGGAGATGCCCTGCTCTTTAATAATACGGGAACAAAGTTTCCTGTATTAATTAATGCATTTGGATCTGATAAAAGACTTAAAATAATTTTCAAGAATCGTAGCCCTGAAGAAATAAGTTCAGAGATTCTGCATTTGTTAAAAACTATGATCGGGCCAACTTCAGGATTATTTGGTCAGTTCTCAAAGATTTCAGGGCTTAGAAAATTTGCCTCCTGGATGCCGAAGAAGAAAAGCGGTCGTGGGATGTGCCAGGAACAAGTAATGGAAACTCCGGATCTTTCAAAACTACCGGTATTGACCTGTTGGCCTGCAGATGGAGGACCATTTATTACACTCCCTCTGGTGCACACCAAGGATCCTGAAACTGGCATTAGAAATGTTGGGATGTACCGCCTTCAAGTACTCAGCAATAATGAAACAGGGATGCATTGGCATGTCCATAAGACCGGTGCCAGGCACTATCGAGAATATAAAAGGAAAGGATTGAAAATGCCTGTTGCAATTGCTCTTGGTGGAGATCCGGTTTATGCTTATAGCGCCACTGCACCATTGCCAGATGGAATCGATGAATATATGCTGGCAGGATTTCTCAGGCAAAAACCTGTGGAATTAGTAAAATGCCTGACTCAGGATATGTGGGTGCCTGCTGATGCTGATTTTATACTGGAAGGATATGTAGATCCTGAAGAAGAACTTGTTTTGGAAGGACCTTTTGGTGATCATACTGGTTATTATAGCCTTGCAGATTATTATCCGAAATTCCATATTACTTCAATATCTCATCGGAAAGGTGCTGTTTATCCAGCTACAATTGTTGGTATTCCTCCTCAGGAAGATGCCTGGATAGCAAAAGCAACTGAAACAATCTTCAAGGAGCCTTTAAAACTGGCTATGATTCCGGAATTGACGGGCTTTCACTTGCCCGAAGCAGGTGTCGCCCATAATATTGGCCTTTTTAGTATTGATTCAGATTATCCGGGGCAGGGACGAAAAACTCTGAATACTATATGGGGTGCCGGACAGATGATGTTTACAAAATTCGCTGTCATCGTAGACCAGAAAAATAATTTAAAGGATTATACTGAATTAGCAAGAACTATTACTAAGCGAGTTGATCCCTTGAATGACGTAGTTACAACTATAGGTCCACTTGACGTTCTTGATCATGCTTCTGAGCGATTTGCTATTGGTGGAAAATTGGGATTGGATGCCACAGGGGAGATTATGGAAGTAGGTCTTCCAGATGATGATAATATTGAACTTGCTGTCCAGATGCTCCGAAGTTCTAACCCATCTATTCGTCATGTTAATACAGAGCTTGTAAGTAAGGGGATTTCTTTGCTTGTTGTGCTTTTTTACAAAACACATGCGTCTCAGGTAGCTGACTTCGCAAATGAAATTGCAAACTCAGGGATACTAAGTAAGATCAAGTTTGTGGTGATGACAGATATTGATTTTTTAGAATTTGGATGGTATGAACTGGCTTGGATAGTTGGGAGTCATGTGGATCCTGATCGGGATTGCATGGTTATTAAGGCAGCTGATAATGCAGAAAAAGGTATACTTATTCTTGATGCTACCAGAAAGACACGTCACCTTGACGGGTTTGCCAGAGATTGGCCGAATCCAGTTGTTATGGATGAAAAAACTATTTGTTCAATTGATGAAAACTGGGATAAGTATGAATTAGGTTCCCTGATCCCAAGTCCATCTAATCGGTATAAGATAATGATGAACGGTACTGAAGCTATTGCAGAAGAGTAAAAAAGAAAGGGCTGATTATTAATCAGCCGCTTCTAGTCTGCTTATGTGCTTATTTTTTCGTAAACTCTTTAAGTCCTGAGTCCAGAAAGTCTATAAAAGCTTCCACATCAAGATTGTAAGATCTGGGGGGAACAAGAGGTTCTCCCTTTGTGTCTAACAAAACATAAAGCGGTTGAGAGTTCTGATTAAATCTGGTAATCTGGAAATCCTGATATTTTTTCCCGAGAGTTTTTTTCACTTTTCCATCGTAAGATGAGATAACCCACTCGTCTTCAGGGAGCTTGATGTTCTTGTCGTCAACATAAAGTGCAATCAGAATAAAATCTTCACGGAGCCTTTTGAGTACTCTGGGATCTCCCCAAACACGATCTTCCATCTGGCGACAGTTAACACATCCATGTCCTGTAAAATCAATAAATACAGGTTTATTCTGGCTTTTGGCACAAGCTAATCCCTGGTCATAGTCAAAGTATCCAAGGAGTCCATGTGGCAGGTGTAATTGATCTGAGTGTTTTGGTTTTTCACAGATTGAATTCTCAGCTTCACTAATTCCTCCCGTCCCTGCATTGTTTCTGATTATCTCATGAATATCAAAATCGTGTGTTGACATTGGAGGCAGATATCCTGATAGTGCTTTAAGTGGTGCTCCGAACATGCCAGGGATCATATAAACTACGAAGGCAAATGTTACCAGCGACATTAGTAATCGTGGTACTGAAATGTAATTTGTATCAGAGTCAAGTTTGAATTTGAGTTTTCCCAGAAGATAGAAGCCCATCATTGCAAAAATGACAATCCACAAAGCCAGATATACCTCGCGGTCAAGAATGCCCCAGTGATATGTTTGATCAGCAATACTCAGGAATTTGAGTCCCAAAGCTATTTCAATGAATCCAAGTACAACCTTAACTGAATTTAACCATCCGCCAGATTTTGGCATATTGCTTAACCAGGAAGGGAATATAGCAAATAAGGTAAATGGAAGTGCAAATGCAATCGAGAATCCTAGCATTCCTATTATTGGTTCCAGTACTGCACCACCAGCAGATTCTACTAAAATGGTTCCAACTATCGGGCCAGTACAGGAGAAGGAAACCAATACTAAAGTGAAAGCCATGAAGAATGGACCCCCAATTCCTCCTTTGTCGACACGTTTATCTGACTTGCTTACCATCCAGTTCGGGAGGTTTATTTCAAACATACCGAAGAACCAAGCCGCAAAGAACATGAAGATGAGAAAGAAAAAGACATTCGGAATCCAGTGGGTGCTAAAGAAGTTGGCTACCCCAGGACCGAAAAGTATGGCAACTAATGTTCCAATGATTGTGTAAATTGCTATTATGGATAAGCCAAAGAATACGGCCTCAAACAGGGATTTTCTTTTATTTTTGCCACCATGCATGAAAAAGGAAACGGTCATTGGGATCATTGGGAAAACGCAGGGAGTGAGAAGGGCAATCAATCCTGCCAGAAAGGCAATAAAAAACAAACCCCAAAGACTTTTTGAGCCCAGGTCAACTGGAGCATATGGATCTATCTTGGTTTTACCAGAAGATTTATCTGAAGCTACAATATCTGTTGTCTGTTCAGTTTCTCCAAGTTTAAACTCAAAATCATTATAGCCAGGAACACAGGTTTCGTCATTGCAAGCCTGATAAGACACTTCGCCGGTAATGTTTATCGGAGAGTTGTTAATGACTTTTATCCTCTGAGTAAAGGTGGCACTATAGCTGTGGTACTTCACCTGCATTTGAAAGTCTTCATCAAAACCGTCTTCTGGTACCGGAGATACACCTAAGTCTCCAAGCAATTCAAACCCATCCGTGCTTTCATATGAAATGACGGTTGCCATCGGACCTCCAGGAGGCAAGTCATTTGAATACAAATGCCACTCGTCCTCAATCGTTGCTGAAAAGATCAGGTCGTATTCTGTTTTGGATACTTTTTCACTTTTAAAAGTCCATTGTACCGGTTCCAGAATCTGTGCCTGAGCAAGAGGCAAAAGAAATCCAAGTAAAAGAAAGAGAGTAACTAATCTTTTCATTATGACAGTATTTAACAAATAGTTTAACGGGGAATAGCTTATTTTGTTTTCAATCAGGCGTTAAGGTTTGCTAACATATGTTAAACAATCACCTTGTCTCCAGCCTGGTCAATAAATTCAAATTCCAGGAAGCCCAGATGAGAATCGCTTTTGATATCCAGACGGTGCTTATATTTTAATAACCACTTTCTTTTTATCGAAAGCACTCCTTTATTAAGGTAGGCCTCAATGAATGGGTGCACATGAAGACTCAATTTGGGTTTCTCAAATTTCTCCAGAATATATTGGTACTTATTGATAATCTGATCTATTAGCAAAATACTTGGAGATGCTTCACCAGTTCCCGCACAGGTCGGACAAGTCTCCATGATCTGGATTTCCATTTCAGGTCTGACTCTCTGGCGGGTTATCTGCATCAGTCCGAACTTGCTGAGAGGTAAAATATTGTGTTTTGCTCTGTCAGTATCCATGACCTGCTTCATGCGGTCGAACACCTTGGTGCGATTTGATGGAATTGTCAGATCAATAAAATCAATCACGATGATACCACCCATATCTCGCAAACGTAGTTGTCGGGCAATTTCATCCGCTGCAGCAAGATTCACTTCCAAAGCAGTTTGTTCCTGATTGTTAATTGATTGAGCACGGTTTCCGCTGTTTACATCAATAACATGCAATGCTTCAGTATGCTCAATAATTAAGTAAGCACCGCTTTTAAAGGAAACTGTTTTTCCAAAGAGACTTTTTATTTGTTTTTCGATACCAAAATGCTCGAAAATCTCAGCTCTTCCAGAATATTGTTTAACTATTTTCTGTTTCTCAGGAGCAATGGTTCCGATAAATTCTTTTACATCCCGATAAACTGAAGCATCGTTTACATAAATGCTATTGAAGGAAGCATTCAATAAATCCCTCAAAATAGCAGCAGTTCTATTTAATTCACCTATTACCAGGCTTGGAATAGCAAGGTTCTGAATGTCTTTAAATGCATTTTCCCACTTTGCAACCAGGGACCGTAATTCTGAATCCAGTAGCGCAACTTTCCTGTCTTTGGCAACAGTACGAACAATGACACCGTAGTTCCTAGGCTTAATGCTCAGAATTAATCGTTTCAAACGAGTGCGCTCTTCCTCAGAATTGATCTTTGTTGAAACGGATACCTTATCCGAGAAGGGGATTAATACCAGATTACGACCAGCTATCGAGATCTCACTGGTAAGCCTTGGGCCTTTCGAAGAGATAGGTTCTTTAGCAACCTGCACAAGAATTAGCTGACCTCCTTTGAGAAGGTTCTTGATTTTCCCATGCTTGTTAATGTCTGGTACCTTTTTGAAACGATCTAAGCCAGGTGCTCTGGTTTTTCGATTCAGTGCCAGATTGAGGTATTTACTTAGTGACTGAAACTGAGGACCAAGGTCAAGGTAATGCAGGAAAGCATCCTTTTCATAGCCAACGTCTACAAATGCTGCATTTAATCCGGGCATAATCTTTTTGACTTTGCCAAGATATATGTCTCCAACCGCGAACTGTAGATTTGATTTCTCCTTGTTTAACTCAACAAGGCGCTTTTCCTCAAGTAGGGCTATGGCAATTTCCTTTTGTTTGGTATCAATTATCAGTTCTTTGCTCACAGGGTCTCCCACAAATGCCGTTTTTTAAGACCTATATATAATAATATAAACCTAAAAAGAACAATGTCTCTTTAGGTTTATATTAAAAACATAAGCGTTATATGAGAATTATTTCTTCTTCTTATGCCTGTTCTTCCGCAAGCGCTTCTTGCGCTTGTGAGTTGACATCTTATGTCTCTTTCTTTTTTTTCCGCTTGGCATAATTTAATTATTTTTCAAAATTATTTAACCTACCCAAAATTACTTAACCTGAGTTTTTACCTTAACAACAAAAGTTTTGGCAGGTTTGAAAGCTGGAATGAAATGTTCCGGAATAATGATGGTTGTGTTACGTGAAATGTTACGGGCTGTTTTTTCTGCTCTTTTTTTGACGATAAAACTGCCAAATCCTCTGAGATATACATTCTTGCCACTAGTCAGGGAGTTTTTAATAGTGCCCATAAAAGCTTCAACAGTTTTCTGAACTGTTACTTTCTCAATCCCTGTGTTTTTTGAAATTTCGTTTACAATGTCTGCTTTCGTCATTTTATAAAATCTTTAATTATCAACTAATTACATATTGGTCTGCAAATATACATGTTTTAGCTGTATCTACACAACAGACCAAATATTTTTTTGACTTCCTCTCATTGTCGCTGTAAGCTGCAGTATGTCAGGGTTTAATATCTTTTTGCTTGTTTTGTGAATTTAATAGTGGAAAAAAAAACATCTTAAATCTTCCATTTAGCATCCCAAAATGCATCTATATAGTTGTATAGGCTTTCATTTGAAGGTCTTCTTCTTCGCAACATATAGTTGCGTGTCTCATTTTCCCAGGGATATTCAACTTTGGGAAGTTTAGAATTGTTCGTATTTTTATTTCCACTTTTAAAATGATTATTAAATGTCTGTAAACAAAGCGATTTTACTTGGTAATGTTGGGAAAGACCCTGAAGTCAGGTTTCTTGACGGAGGTGTGTCGGTTGCCAGTTTTAGCCTGGCAACAACTGAGAATTATAAAAACAAGGCAGGTGAGAGGGTTTCTCAAACCGAATGGCATAATATTGTTGTTTGGCGGCACCTTGCTGATCTTGCTGATAAGTACATCAGTAAAGGACAGAAACTTTATATTGAAGGAAAGATTACCAACAGAACATGGGAAGATAAGGAAGGTAATAAGAGGTACACAAATGAGATAGTTGCTTCAACTATCGAGCTTTTGGGAAGAAAGGGAGATGATAATGCTTCTTCTTCTAAAGCATCTCCTCAGCAGAATGCGGAAAAAGTCAAAGATGCTGAAATTGCTGAGAAGGAAACTACTGATGATGATCTTCCTTTTTAATTAACTAGCATGGGCTTTTCGGTTGGTGTTTTAGTTGGCATTACTATTATTGCAATTTTGCTTATTACCTCTGCTTTGATTTCTGGTTCAGAAGTTGCCTTCTTCTCACTGGGTCCATCAGATTTGGCTCAATTAGAGGAAAGGAAAAGCATGGTGTCAAATACAGCTAAGGATTTGCTTGACCAACCGGAGAGCCTTTTGGCTACAATTCTGATAGCTAATAATTTCATTAATGTATCAATCGTGATACTTTCAACCTGGGTTTTCCATAGTCTTTTTGATTTCGCGTCTTTGCCTATTTTAGGATTTATCCTTCAAACTATTGTTATCACCTTCATTATTTTGTTGATTGGAGAAATTGTTCCAAAGGTGTATGCTAGCAGATTCAGTTTAAAGTTTGTGTATTTTATGGCTATACCTGTTCAAACTCTTCGTGTTCTGTTTAAACCCTTAGCAAGTATTTTAATACGCTCAACATCACATGTCCAAAAGCGTATTAAAGAAAAGAAGCGTAACATAAGCATGGATGATTTGTCTCAGGCTCTTGAATTAACAGGAGAAGAGCTGGACGATGATGAAAAGATTCTCAAAGGAATTGTTAAATTCGGACATACGGATGTTAGAGAGGTAATGAAATCACGTGTTGATGTTGTTGCTCTGAATATTTCATCAAGTTTCAAGGATTTGCTGAGAATTATTTCAGAAACCGGATATTCCAGAATTCCGGTCTACATCAATGATTTTGATCATGTGCAAGGGATTCTTTATGTTAAGGATTTACTGCCACATATAAATAAACCAAGTAGCTTTCGGTGGCAATCTCTTATCAGGCCCCCATATATTGTGCCAATGAATAAGAAGATTAATGATTTGCTAGAGGAATTTCAAAAGCGAAAAATTCATCTTGCACTTGTTGTTGATGAATATGGAGGCACCGCCGGCTTGATTACTCTGGAGGATATACTTGAAGAAATTGTCGGAGAGATCAGTGATGAATCAGATGAGGAAAAAGATCTGTTTAAGATTGTTGATCAAAAGACTTATATGTTTGAGGCTAAGATTCTTCTGAATGATTTTTATCGGGTTTTGAACCTGCCGGATGAAGCTTTTAAATCGATCAAAGGTGAAGCTGAAACACTGGCTGGATTAATTCTTGAGCTTAACGGGGAAATACCTGATAAAAATGATCGTTTTACCTATAAAGGCTTTTCTTTTGTCATTGAAAAGGTTGATCAAAGAAGGATTAGCCTGGTGAGGGTTGAAATACCATAATCAAGCCTTTGTAGTTTATGAAAGCAAAATTCATCCTTATAGGTTTTCTTTTGATCGGATTTCTTTCCTGTCAAACATCCTATACTCCTAAACCAAGAGGGTATTTTAGAATAGACTTTCCTGTAAAGGAGTATGACTCTTTGCCTGAAGGCTTCCCCTTTCGCTTTATGGTTCCGAAATATGCTGAACTAAGTCGGTATAGTGGGCAATTTGTTAATGCCAGCCAATCCGAAGATTGGCTAAATGTTGATTTTCCCGTTTTTTCTGCCCATATTTACCTGACACATAAATATGTCAAAAAGAACCTTGGAGAGCTCATAGAGGATGCACATACTTTTGCATACAAGCATAGCATAAAAGCTGATGCTATTGTACAAAGTCGGTTTGTGTATTCAATTCCTGAAGTGTATGGAATTGTTTATGAGATTAAGGGTAATACTGCCTCCTCCCTGCAGTTCTTTTGTACGGATAGCTCAAGGCATTTTTTGCGAGGAGCTTTATACTTTGACACTGAGCCCAACAAGGATTCGCTTGGCCCGGTGATAGAATTTTTAAGTGACGACATTAAAATTTTAATAGAAACGTTAGAATGGGAGCACACAAAAAAATGATTCTTCCCACCTTAGAAAAGGGTATGAAGGGAGAAAAGGGTTTTGCCCTTCTGATAGATCCTGATAAATCTGATCAGGAATACCTGGAGAAGTGTGTTTCTTTGGCAATAAAGGCTCAGGCTAAATATATACTGGTTGGTGGGAGTCTCGTTTTTAATCATCTTGAGCCTGTTTTTCAGCAGCTTAGAATGATGACTGATTTACCCTTAGTGTTGTTTCCTGGTTCAGCCTTGCAAGTCTGCTCTGAGGCGGATTCGATTTTATTTTTATCTCTGATTTCAGGAAGAAATCCGGAGTATTTGATTGGTAATCATGTTATTGCAGCTCCCTTTGTTAAAAAACATAATCTGGAAGTAATACCAACTGGATATATGCTGATAGACGGAGGTCAAACCACCACTGTGGAATATATCAGTCAAACCATGCCGATTCCTAACAATAAGCCAGAATTAGCCGTTGCAACTGCTATGGCCGGAGAAATGCTCGGACATAAACTGATTTACCTGGATGCTGGTAGCGGAGCTCTTCATCCGGTTTCCCGACAAATTATTAGTGCAGTATCCAATGCTATAAGTGTTCCTTTAATCGTTGGTGGAGGGATTCGATCAGCTGCCGAAGCTCTGGCTGCTTATGAAGCTGGTGCAGATATTATTGTTATTGGAAATAAAGTTGAGGAAGATCCTGAGTTTTTGACGAAAGTGCAGGAAGTTACAATTCAGGCTAATCAGTAAGGGAATAACTCAGGCCAAGCTGATGTTTTGGTAAATAACTATTGATTGTTGGGTCAGTTATCCAATCTGTATATCTGCTCCTATAAAATAATCCATATTTATCTGAGCCAATCCTCATTAGGATACCATATTGAAAAGGGTTAATGTAGTTCAATCCCGACTCCGTAACTCTCACTTTATTAAATTTGTCTACACCTTCTGTCCCTTCATAGTAAGCTATGTGATTGCTGGTAATCAGATAATTTGCAAAGAGCCCAAGTTCCAGATATTTACCTAAATGGTTTCCTCTTTTTTTGTCAAAGTTTATGCGGAGTAATACATTGAGGCCTGCAGAATGCATTTTGAGCAGCTCTTTGTCGTAATTGGTGGCTCCATTTAATTGAGATGGTTTATCACAAGAGAACCCAAACTGATCTGCGTTATACACAGCCTCGATAAGAAAGGAGAATAGATTATTTAGTTTTCTTTTATACTGAAGCTGAATTCCACCAGACTGGTTCTGGATTGTTTTAGTGTCTAACATTAAACCCCCAACAGGGATATATTGACCTCTGTACATAATGAACTGAATGTAGTTATCTCGATTTGGACCCCATGATTCTTGCTGGATACTAATGTCGGGTGTCTCCTCTATTAGTACTTCCTGCCCAAATGCCGGGAAAACTGTAAGAGTTATTACAAGAAATATAATGCCGCTTGTTTTACTATTCATTGTTCAGATTTATTTGTGAGTAGTGCTTCCCCGATCGCAGACGAATAATTTGGTTTTCTTGGCTGGAATGAATTTCGATGTCAAGTGTTTCTCCCGGAAGACTTTGGATTACTTTATACTCTTTAATTACACCTTTATGATTTTCAAGGTGGTAGTAGAGTAATACCGGATTATCACTAGAGCCTTCAGAAGGGATTTTAACCTTGAGAGTATTATCTTCAATAGTGTAAGACAGGGACTTTTGCTTTATATGATTTTTTAGCTGAGATAATTTTTCGGCACTTGGTATACCAAAGCCATGTGCGTAATCAAAGTAAGGGTGCAAGTTACCGGTTTGTTCAATCAGCTTAAACAACTGTTGATTTGTAAGATGTGGGAATTCTTCCCACAGGCATGCTGCATAGCCTGCAATCAGTGGTGCTGAGAATGAAGTGCCATACATAATTTTCCAGCTTTTTGGTGTTGCTGCAAGTACTCTGCCCGAAGCCATAACGTTTGGTTTCATTATACCATTCTGGTTTGGACCATAAGAGCTGAATTCCATTTTGATACCGGTTTCAATGTTGAGTGCACCTACACTTAGCACTTCTTCTGCATCTGCTGGTGTTCCGAGGATTTTCCATCCTATCTGCCCTTCATTTCCAATCGAATTAATTACCAGAATTCCCTTGTTGTAAGCTATTCTGGCAGCTTCTGCAACTGGGGATGATCCATCCATTTCTTCAGGGAAGTAATGTTCTGAGGTATATCCAAGTGCAGAACAAATAATGTTGGCACCATTTTTATCCGCCCATTCTGCAGCCTGTATCCAATATAGTTGTTCTTTCCATGGCTCACCTCTCAATTCAGTTCGGGCCAACAGAAAGGTAGCGTCATATGCCAATCCGGTTGGTTTTTCATCATATTTGCCTGCAATACAAGATAATACCGCTGTTCCATGCGGGTGATTCTTATATATGTCTGATGAATTGCCTGGGAAATTCCATGATTCAGTTATCTGCTTGTTTTCAAGCAGGAACATTAGTCCCTCATGCTTATCTACTCCGGGGAAACCTCCGTCAAATACTGCTATAGTAATACCTTTTCCAGTCAGCTCTAAGTTATTTATGTAGTCATACCCCAGGCTGGCAAGCTGCTGCTCCCTGATTCTATCAAAACGGTCTGATTGCCGAATAGATTGAGATGTTAAAACCGCTTCACGGGCATTGACTTTTACTATCTTTTGAACGAATTCCAATTCTGAAATATTCTTTATCTGAAAATCATTGGCTGAGATCATTACGGTATTTAGCCACCTGCTTTTACCGAATACAGAATCAGACAAAAAGCTTAGGGTTTCCAGGTAAGTATTTGAAACAGGTAAATCAGAGAATACCACCAATGGCAATTGATGATGAACTCTTCTCTCAATGGATTTGGGACTGTAATACTTGTAGGGATTCAGTGATGATCCGGGTTTGTCTTTAAATTTTACCCAATAAGCTTCTTGGGATAATGCGGGCGACAGGCATCCAATTTGTGAGATGATCAACAGCAGCCAAAGAAGTATTTTCCGTTTCTCATACTTACACAACATGAATTAGTCTTCAAAGATTAATTTTAAAAAAGATATCCCACTGCAAGCATCAGGTTGAGGAATTCCTGCCCATTCTGACAGGCTGGGTGCGATGTCAGTTAATTGAACAGTTTCTTTAACAATTTTGGAGCTAACTGATCCTCCCCAAATAATCAAAGGGATACTCTGATTGTTCGGGTATGGTGAAAGATGATCGCAAACAAAATCTCCATCCTCTATCCATCCGGGTTTAAGAATGACCAAAATATCGCCAGAACGATTTGAATGGAAGGCATTCAGGTAAATAGATCCTTCGGGATTAATTACTTTGGCTGAACTTAGCTGACTTGCGGTAAAAGCGTCTGACACACCGTGAAATTGAATCATGAATCTAGCTGCTTTCTCTTGAATATCCTCAATTGGAATTCTATTCTGATCTATAAGAGTTTGATCCAGATATATTTGCTGGTCAAGGTAACTTTCAATCCAGTAGTTCTCACCATAAATTGCAGAAAGGTAAGAATTAAGTAAAGCAATCGAATTTCTTGCTCTGAAACGCCCTGCTGGAAGATCCCGTGAAGCAGCCAAATCAACATTCCAGCTGATGCCATGAGTTGATGAAAAGATGACCAGGATATTTTCACGACCTACATTTTCTTCTAAAATATACAGAAGGTGTTGGATTTCCAGATCCAAACGGAGCAAAGCATCCACGGCCTCCTGACTCTCATACCCGTATAATGAAATAATTTTCTCAAAGGCAGTAAAGGTTATGTTAAGGTAGTCAGTTGATTCATCTTGTCCAAGTTTTTCGTTGTACAAAGCAGCGATAGTAAAATCAGTGGTCATTGTGTTGCCGAAGGGAGTGTGCCGGAGAATTTCGTATTCCCCTTCACTTGAGTTCCTTTGCAGTCGTTTTAGTTTGTAGGGAAAGATTGTTTTATCACCAAAAAGGCCGATTTCGAAAGGGCTGTTATCCGGAACAGCATTGGGATATTGAGTTGATCCGCTTAAGAGGTCCCATTCCTGAGTCATATACTGATCGGGTTGATTGTTATTGTTAAAATCTATAACCCACTGAGGAATTGATGGAATAAATTTAGCATTTGACATCCAGCGACCTGAATACGAGTCAAACCAATATGTTCCATCTGTTCTGTGTCCGCCTCCCAGAATGGCTCCGTCGGGTTCCAGGCATATAGAAATAACTTTGCCCTCAGAATAAGTCTTAAGCTGATCTCCAAAGCTGGTAACTAATAATTGGTGGGCACTGTGTTTGGCCCGGTAGCCATATTCAGTCATGGATCGGATCTGGTAATCTTCTGTGCTGAATACTTCTTCTTTTCTAAGCCGGTCATACCACGTCATGCCCACTATACCATGTACGGATGATGTCGTTCCGGTAGACATTGAGGCAACAGAAGATGACCTGTTAGACAGGATTTGTCCAGTGTGGGCATTGCTGAAAACCGTGCCCTGAAGCAGTAGCTTATTTATCCCTCCGGAACCCATTTGGTCTTTCACTTGCTCAATCCATTGGGGGCTCAGGGGGTCTACCATTATAGTAACGATTAACCTTGGTTTTGCAAAATTTTGTGCAGTTGCAGGAATTGCAAAAAGATATAGAAGCGACAGAGAGATAAATACCTGAAGGGAGAATTTACTCATACCTGCATTTTATACATTAAATCGAATGTGAAGAATATCAC
>JAYEFL010000245.1:0-2407 GCA_034658635.1 Bacteroidota bacterium
CAGGCTTCCTTAGTATCTCCGGATTCCACACGTTTCCTTGCGTAGCGTGCAGCAATGGCTGATATCACTGAGGAGTCCAATCCTCCCGATAATAAAACCCCATATGGGACATCCGACATTAACTGCCTGTGGACAGCATCTTCCAGAGCTTTCCTCAACTGATCTATGTCGGCTCCATTGTCAGATACCGCTTCGTAATCAGACCAATCTCTTTGATACCACTTTTTAAATTCACCTTCCGGACTGTAATAATAATGACCGGGTAAAAATTCTTCAATTTTTTTGCAAAAACCTTCCAGAGCCTTGAGCTCAGATGCCACATAGAACTGGCCATGAATATCCCATCCCATGTAAAGAGGGTTAATTCCAATATGATCACGGGCTATGAGATAGCAATCCTTTTCTTCATCATATAAGGCAAAAGCAAATTGACCATTCAACTCCTCGATAAAATCCTTACCATGCTTGCGATAAAGTGCAAGTATTACTTCGCAATCCGATTGTGTTTGAAATTGATAGGATCCATTAATGTTCTTTCTTATATCCTGATGATTGAAGATTTCTCCATTTACTGCCAGAATGACCTTTCGGTCAGTGGTATACAATGGCTGTCCTCCTGATTCCGGATCTACAATAGATAGTCTCTCGTGAGCCAAAATGGCCTTTTCTCCACAATAAATTCCCGACCAGTCCGGCCCGCGATGCCGTACTTTTTTCGACATTTCCAAGACCTGAGGTCTAAGACTCTGAGAATCCTGCTTAAGTTCAAATACTCCTACAATTCCACACATTTCTTTTTAATTGTTAATGGTAAATGGTTAATGCGTCTTGCGTCTTGCGTCTTGCGTCTTGCGTCTTGCGTCTTGCGTCTTTGTTTTAATTTAGCGGGTAAAAGTAGATCATAAGTTACTAATAGCAATAGATTAAATATAATTACTTACGATAATTAATAAAATATGCAAGTTTAGTTAATATATGAAGTTTTGGGCTTTGTATTGTTCAACAGTAACTTTAATTTGAAAGCAAAACCAATGCTTTATTCCATCAAAAATCAGGTTTTTCTTACGAGCCAGGATGCCATAACAAATCAAAACAACAAGGATACCTTCTTCTACTCAATAACCTGCCTGTAAATCCTTTGGAAATATGGAAATAGCTTCTCCGGGTAAGTAAAATAGATTGCTCCTCCATGCACCCGGATATTAGCCATGGCATTGTATCTGGGAATAGGTATTAACTATTTGAACTTCTTTTTGTGTCGTTTCGGGAAATTCTTTAAGACATTATTCACTACTTTGTAGCTTCATTTAACCTAAAATGAGACCATTTCTATTTGCATTTTTATTTTTTTCTCTATCAATTAGTTCAATCCCTCAAGAATTGTCTTTAAATCATCTATATACCTATACAGATTCTGTTTCTCAACTTATTAACTCTTCAAAGTATATTGAAACTCTTGACTTAGCTGATGACATTATCAATGACTATATGCACTTTCCTGGTAATGAACGCTATTTCACATATTTATATTTGTACAAGGCAGGTACTTACATGGCCTTGGGAGATATGATGCTGTCACGCTATTGTAATAATCTTGCTCTCAGCTATGCCGTGAAATCGTCTGATAGGTCTGCTGGTTTTGTTATAAGGAATAATCTGGCTGTTATTGATATTGAGCGAATGGATTATCAAAGTTGTTACAATAAATGTCAAGATCTAATACATGACCCAAGCCTTTCGCTTACTGAAGATCAAGAGGGGATGGTGCTTAATAACTTTGCATTATGTGCAGTTAAACTAGAACTCAATAAAACTGCGGATTCCTTGTTTTCCATGTTATTGCCTATGGCTTCTTCGGATAAAACCTATACCCATTTTGATCCAAACCTAACTTTTCGGAATTATGGTATGTATTTAAGAAAGTTGGATCGGGATCAGGAGGCTATAATATATTTGTCAGAGGCAGTATCTGGATATACTGAAAAGCGTGGAGTTGGTAATTTTCAAACAGGTCAATCATTTATCTATTTAGGAGAATGTTACCATAATATCGGTGATCTGGATTCAGCTCAGATATGTTTCAATAAAGCAATTAATATTCTTGATCCCGATCCTCATAGTATGGAGTACTCACAAAATGAAATGATAAGGATAAAAGCTTACCGGGTAAGAGCTGAATTTTATTATGTAACAGGTCGTGAATCTTTGGCATTAATGGACATTGAAATGGCTGTAGAAAAGATCAGACATATCATAGAATCTTATGCAGCAAGTGAATCAAGCTACATTGTAGCTCAGTTGGTTCGTCCTGTGTTTAATTTGGGCATCGAAATTTTGGTTCGGATGTTTGAGCAATCAGGAGGCGGAGATTTTTTTTATAGAGCTATACAATATTCTGATGAGGCCA
>JAYEFL010000246.1:0-2396 GCA_034658635.1 Bacteroidota bacterium
GTTAGCAGGAGGAAGTTGTTTTATCAGCAACTTTAGTGATTTTTTACAAATATCATATTCCTGTGTATCAGGTATCTGTTCTTCATATTTTTGAGTATTCATCTTCTTGGTGTATCCCGGTAATTTGACTCTTTCTTGACCATTGAACCGTTGGATTCGTTTTATGACATTGTTCGCAAATCCCATCAGATAAGCGACTGGCTCGGTATCAGGCGGGATATCAGGTTTTCGTAGAAATTCAGCAAGAGTATCCTGGAATACATCTTCCTGGTTTTCTTTTGTATATAGTCTGTGTTTTTTTAATTCCCTGTTAATGAATATATTGAGGGGGGGGAGACCAAGTCTAAGGCCTCTTTGCTGCCCGTCCTGATCTGTTCCAATGTGCCTTTTGGTATTGGTTTGTTCTTCGGTTTCATAAGTCTGAATAGACATACTAAAGCTACAAAACAGATCAGTAGTATCCAACCCCACCAAGAATTAATTACAGTGGGATTGGATGTAGCTGTTCATTCTCAGCCACCACCAGAACCCGGGTCTGGATCAGGGGGCGGAGGAGGTGGATTACCGGTGTTTCCGTCACCACCGTCTCCGGCATAAACGAATCGCATTTCTTCAATTGTAAGGGGCCTGATCTCCCTTTTTTTTTCTCAGGCTTGCAGTGCTTGTCCATTGCTGTATTTGTTTTAGTTAAACATTGGATCTATCACCCTATTACCGCAGTTAAAAGGAAAACCTTAATGGTTTTATAGAATTATTTTTTTGTGGCAAAATAATTCTCCTGATATTCAGGCGTTTAGCTTATTTTCTGACTTTTGCTGAAAAAAAGTCACCAAAATCCATTAAGGTTTTTGATTTAGCTGCGGTATATAGTATAGAGGGTGCTGACAAATACAGGGTAGTGAAGAGAAAAATACTATTTGTAGGAGAAACTATAACACCGATTATTGAAATTATGGGCTGTCATCAAAAAAACCATAAGGGTACACCGAAAAATTCCAAGATTCAGGTTTTGGTATATTCAGTTCTGATAATCATTATGGGATTGATTATTTCATGCGGTCAAGAAACATCCCAGGATGGTACTCCAATTATAGATTTTTCTCGAATAGAAGTTGATAGTAATAAATTATTACTCAGTGATTTCTGCAAGACAATACAGTATTTCACTCTTGAAACCAATGATTCTTGCCTTATTAGCGAAATTCATGATGTGCACTTCACCGATAGTTTAATTATTGTATTTGACATCTATTTAGGCGTAGTGAGATCTTTTAGTAAAGACGGTAAGTTCATCAAGGATCTTCATTTGCACAGAGATATCGTTGGAGATAGCTCAAGAATTCACCAGGTTTATTACGATAGTCATAATGATATAGTTACCCTCTATACAAACGGCCGGAAAATTCACCGCTACTCGGGTGATGGGAATTACCTTAATAGCGCAGGTTTTGATACAATAATTCCTTTCTATGTATACCCGATAAAAGATAAATATTTACTTTACTTTCCTTACCCAAGAAGTTTGGGCTTCGGTAATTACAGCTTTGGTATCGTAAATAAGTCCCTTGAAGTAATAAAGCAATTTGGATATAGGAAATTGACATGGACTCCTCAGGAATCTGATATTGTTTACTTTCCTGTAAGTTACAATTTCCATGATACTCTTTGTTTTTGGAACCTCTATTGCGATACGGTATTTGGGATCGTTGCGGATAACATATTTCTAAGATATGTTCTTAGAAACTCAAAACCTCTGTCGTCAAAGAAAAATTACTATAGAGTAAAAACTGGTAAGTATAGGGTTGGACGTTTGATTTATAAATTCTTTGAAAGCCGGGAATACCTATTCATTGAGAGTAGTTTGAATAGGAAAAGAAATTACCTTATTTATGATAAGAAAAAGATGACAGCATCATTGGTTAAGTCCGGAAATGCATCTGATCCTGATGCTATTAAAAATAATGTTGATTATGGTGTCCCTTTTTGGCCGGATAAATGCATTGGAGATACCTTAATGATGTATGTGAGTTCAGAGCGGATGATCAATTATTTGGACAATGTCAAAGATGCTGATGTTCTTGCTAATAAGAACTTTAAGCTTTTGCAGGACAAGCTTAGCAAGATAAATATTCAAAACAATCCGCTAATAATGCTAATTGAAGGAAAAGATGAATTATAGGATTATCGCAATTGTTATAGTTGTGTTCATTACTGCATGTAATACAAAAAACAAAGAGTCGGAGGGGGTTTCCTCCAATGATTTAGGCATAGATACTATTAACTTTGTTGGAATGCACCTGAATAAATCAATCATCTATGTAGATTTCAATAATGACACCATTCATCCATTTGATGAGTTGCTGAAGAATGAAGTAAAACACAATCTCATATTGTAT
>JAYEFL010000247.1:0-10354 GCA_034658635.1 Bacteroidota bacterium
ATGAGTCCGATAACTCCCCACTTTTCTACATCCTCTCCATTTAATGATGCAAAATGCTGCATCACAGCTTCAACAGAAAATACATAAGATGTAAGTTGTAGGTACATCATACCCTGCCGGACACTTTTAAAGTAAATTTGAAGTGTAACTAAACCAGCAGATTATGAATAATTTGGACAACCTCGTAGAGAAAAATGCCGAAGAACTTATTGAGCTCAGAAGATCATATCAATTGGGTCCAGCGAGAATATAATGCTACTTAGAACGGTACTACGGAATTGAAACTTCACAATCAACCGTTACAAGAACTATTGTCAAGAATGGTGTATGTCGACTCCCAAAAACCGCGTCAGGCCGTATGGAATACATACTGGAAAACACCTTTTGAACAGTTAAGGTGTCTACTAAAATAAGGAATAAATGATAATTTATTGATCTGAAGCGAATCAAAGAATGATAGAAGCCGAAAATATATGCGTACAATGTGGATTATGCTGTGATGGAACTCTTTTTGCAAGAGCAAATATAAAAAATAATGAAACGATCAATCCTGCTTATAACTTTAGTATAAATCAAAACAAAAAGAAATCTTTTAGACTGCCATGCGCATATCTCAAAAATCGTTCCTGTGCGATATATAATAATCGCCCATATTCTATTTGCGAACGGTTCATTTGTCCCCTTCTGAAAAAATATAATAATAATGAAGTATCAGCGAAAAAAGCTTTGAAGATAATAGCAACTGTTGAAAAATACAGGAATGAAATTCTTCAGGCTCTGGGAGATAAAAGTATCATCGAGAACGACTCGATTTTTACTTTGGTTAATAACTTCAAGCAAAATTATCATGAGCAGATCAAAACAGCATCATTCAGAGAGGAAAACAAGAAATTATTACTAAGTATAGTTGGGTTCGAAAAAATAGTTACTGACAATTTCAAACCACCGAAAACTGCCAAGACAAATCACAATAATACAGATGAAGTGATACTCAAGTGAGCGATAACGCTGAAATGATTATCTGAACACTTTCCTCAACAGAATGATTTCCTGTATCGATAGTTAGATTTGGATTAACAACCGGTTCAAAAGCAGAGCCAACTCCTGTGAAATTGGGAATTTCTCCACGACGAGCTTTCTTGTACATGTCCTTTGGATCACGATCCTCACAGACAGCAATGGATGGATTTAGGTAAATTCCAAACATCTTTTCACGGCCAATGATGTCTCGGGCAATTTGTCGAATACTTTCACTAGGGCTAACGAAGGCCGCAATCACCGTAATATTTGAGTCTAAAGTCAGCTTTGCCATTTCTGCTACCCGTCGTATGTTTTCGAAACGATCACTTTCTGAAAATCCTAAGTCATGATTCACCCCTGAACGAACCTGATCACCATCGAGCAATAGACATGGTCGGCTTAACTTTTCAAGTTTTATGGCCAACTCTTTGGCCAGGGTAGTCTTTCCAGATCCTGGTAGACCGGTAAACCAAATAACCATAAAGTTGTCTATGCTTTCTGTTTGTTTGTTTCATGCCGCAATTAAAAGCAAATTATTTCTTTTAATCGTTCCCGCCCCTTAGGTGTAATTTCCATGTCTCCTGATATTAACCAGGCATGGGCAGCAAGTTTATTTTTATTCTCAAAACGAAGTCCAAGGTGAAAACTTGACGATATCCTTCTTCGATTCAACATCCTTCGTGCTGCTAGTGATTTTACCAGGCAAACATTTGACCACCATGCCAATTTATTTGCCCTGCGTATGGCTAGCCGAATCCTGCGTAAAACCATATCGTTTAATGAATCAGAATACTCATCCTGCTCTCTGGAGCCAACCAGCTTTTTAAACGGAAGAGTGTGCACTCTAAACTTTTCGTAAAAAAGGAAGACGATAGCCTCGTGTAGTAGCCTCCTGTCTGGGTTCTTCAGTTTCAGGTATTTAAAAAAATAATTCAAACTTTCTTCAGAATATCTTTTTCAATTGCATCATCTAAAAATTCCTGCACCTCTTTTTTGCACTGCTGCTCAGAAACTTCAAAT
Source organism: Bacteroidota bacterium (assembly GCA_034658635.1). GTDB lineage: Bacteria > Bacteroidota > Bacteroidia > Bacteroidales > UBA12481 > JABHCC01. The sequence continues at coordinate 2,041 of JAYEFL010000247.1, forward strand.
TCCTGCAACAGAGTTTGAGTCATTTCTTCAAATGATTTTGGCTTCTCGAGCATATCCCAAATGCGCTTTCCTATCGGATTTAATCCGTAGTACATGCCCTTATCAATATGCATCATCACTTGCTGATCATCAAGTTCGCCATCGATGATTTGGTGATTTCTTTCGTATCTATCCATGTTATTCTCTTGTTATATGGTTAAATCTCCATTTTTGTCAATATAATCAAAGGCTCGGATTACCTCCCCTTCTGATTCAATAATCTGATCGATCTGCTCCTGCGTTAAATGATCACGATAATAACCAGATTTGCCTTTCCAGAAAAAGTTTTCACACAGCTGCATTTTTTCGTTGAACCCATCTTTCTTTTCTGAATCTTTGAGCCTATCGAACCTGGCAAATTCAATGGCTTTTTTTATTCGATCAGGATCATCAGAAAGGCCAATAAAACGAATCGCCAGAACAGGAATGTGATTTGCATAAGAAACACAAACATCAAGGGGATTCCGAATAAAGTACAAAACCGCTTTTGATACTTCTCCAGGGAAGAACTCTTCTCCCTTCGAATTCAAGGTATAGGCATCGTGCACCTTTTTAAACAAAGGTTCCTTTTCATCGGTGTGATAATCTAACAAAATTCTAAACAATTCAGGACGGTACAAGTCCACCTCATCACCATACATCTCAAAGGGATTTAAACCAAGCTCTTCTTCAAAGTCTTGAGCTGCACTGACAATGGAAGAGTGGTAGATTTCATTTAGAGTAGCTGGTTCGTCTTTGTCGCCTAGGTAATTACTTAAAAACATACGAAACCAGGTGTTGCCGGATTTCGGATAAGATGCGAGCCAAACAATATTCTTCATTTTTCTATGATCTCTTTTATTCGGGCTTGGACATCTTGTATTTTAATTTTCTGAGGCCGAACAAGGCACGTTACCTTAACTTGCCTGGCTAGCTGCAGCATCTCTTTAAAGTAAATGCGCTCACGCTTGGGCATACCCTTTAGATACATTCTTCTGTAAACTTGTATTCTTAGAGCATTGTATTTCTCAGTGCCTTTTAGTTCAGTTTCAACAAACTCTGACTTGTTGTGAACACCCAGTATGATAAGGTGATCAAGAACGACATGGTCTTTAGATGTGTCGAGATCCTCTAGATAATACTTATTCATATCGGGACGAATTTTCGTCAATCCCTCCGACGGTATTTGTAATTGCTCGAGTGTATTATCCCAGAGCTTTATTCTTGTTTTTAAGGGGAGTAGAACAATGTTTTGCTGGTCAATGAGAACAGGACTGATGTCATCGTTAATAAGTAAGTCCCCTTTTTGACAAAAAGACATGGTTAAAGATGATTTGCCTACACCGGAATGTCCACAAATCATAATCCCTTTTCCCTTGTGCAAAAATGAACTGCCATGAAAGGGCAAAATTCCTCTTTGGTGCAACAAGGCACCTAATACACTACCCTCGAGATAAAGATCCACTGAAGCCTTGTCAGATTGCTCATAAACCTTGAAATGAATTTCCTTACCGTCTCGAACGTAATATTGAGCTACGTCTTTTACATCTAATGCAAACTCCTGCTCGTTGAGGCGTAAAAATGATCGCTGGAATAGTGCGTTCTCAAGCACAGGCAGAATAGAGTCACTCTCAACTATCTTTAAGTTATCTATCATATCGGTTAAAATAGCTAAATAACACAAATTGCTAAAAAAAATATATTAAAATATTGATTATCTCAACTCACACTCTTTTTAACAGCAACATTATTGTCAGCATAATACTGAAACAACGCCGCATTCCACTTAAACTGAAACAAAACAAATCTTGCGGCAACATCTTCACTGTCAAACGATTTTGTATGGCAATATTTCCTATAAAAAGGCGTTTCCAACAGATCCTTCAAGTCCTGCTTCTGGATATCTGATAGTTGTAAAATCTCTATATTTGGATGATCTACATCTGCTTTTAAGCGCATACGTATCCGCTCGGTAGTATATCCTTTTAAAATCTCCCTGAAAGCGTAACGTTCTATTCCCATATGGATTTTTAGGTGAGATGGCAAGTTATATGCAAATTCAACCAAGGGCACATCCAGCAATGGATATCGAAATTCCACCCGGTACATGCGTGCCGATAATTCAGAATCAATAAGGCGTTGTTCGACGCCGATGTCAAATAGTTCCCTTCTATGATGAGCCTTGGTTGAAAAGTAGTTATGGTATCCGTTATTAAAGGCCTTAAGTTTTGGTCTTAAACCATAGAGCTTTATGTAATCTTCTTTTAGAAAACTATACTGGCTTCTCTTCAACAATGCCTGTTCCAATCCCGGACGAGTTCTTCTAAACCATTTATATAACCAAGGTGTAAAATTCTTTAATAGCAGGATAGCCCAGGCTTTATAGGGTCTGGATCCACGGCCGCGTTTGTGCTTATCCTGAAACAAGCGATGCACTTTGCGCCATTTTAATGCGCTGAAAAGTTCACTTTCATAAAAGTCACCATACGTTGATACGCAATGATCCCCGCCCCATCCTGAAAAAAGCACTCTTGATCCTGTCTTACTAGCCAGTTTACAATGCCACAACCACCCCCCCTTAAGATCAAAGGCACCAGCTGTGTTTGAAGTCAGGCGATGGATATCCTCCGTTGAAACTTGCTCCTCGGTCCAGATAGGATCAAGGTTATCATACAAATTCAGCATTTCGAAAATATCCTTATACGTTTTTTCATAAACAGGGCGTGTTTTTTCAGTTAAGGCCTCGCATTGATAAGATAGGGTATAAATCGTCTCTTTGGGTTTTATCTTTGCCGCAAAACCAGCAATAGCATTGGAGTCCAGTCCTTCGCTTAATTCGCAGGCAAGAGGATAATCGCTGTCTAAACGCACTGAAACAGCATCATACAGGCGTTTTTTGAATTCTCTTAAAAGTTCATCATCGCTCATGCCATCCCACTGTTTGTGGTCTGCTAGCATCCAGTATGCTTGAGAATCAACCCCATTGGCATCAATCTCCAAATAATGCCCGGGGGGAACAACTTCAAGGTTTTCATATGCGGTTGCAACAGGACTAGAACCCAAGCCCCATAGCTTATCAATCAACCAGGGTTCTTTCACGCTCTTTTGAAGCCAACCGGAGGTGAAGAAAGAATTGGGCTCATTGGAAACCATCACTCCTTTTTCTGTGTGGCTATATAGCAAAACTTTTATCCCGAAATGGTCTCTTGCACAAAACACTTTTTGCTTTGTATTGTCCCAAATGATAAAGACAAAATCGCCAAGCAAATACTTCGCACACGCTTTGCCCCATCTATGGTAGGCATGGAAGATCAACTCTCCATCCGATATGGCATCTGAATTAATATTCAATTGTTCCAGCAATATTTCTTTATTGTCAATACGTGCATTGGCACTGATTATAGATCCTGTTTGTTTATCAGTATAAACACGATCCTTTTTCGACAGGCTGGTGTTAAATAAATTTGCTTTGCCCAATTGACACGTTTCCTGCTCATTGACTGCCCAACTGGTGTCATCAGGTTTCCAATAGTCTGATGCTTGAAGCATTTGGTTTACAAGGTCGGAGCTGAGAGGGTTATTGGCCTGATAACAACAGTGGATTGTGCTCATAACTTATTTAACGTGACTTTTATTTGTATCAAATTGGGTATATAGAATATGACTTTTCATCAGAGAGGGTTTGCTAGTCTGGTGAGCGGCTACACCCCAGTTAATATTGCCTTCTATCAGCTTTACTCCTTCTGGGGTAATGGCCAAATCCCACCCTACGCTAAAAATATCTGGGAAAGATTTGTGCGCCTTTATCGCAGTATTAACTATTTTAGACCAATGTGCAATCTGATGCCCGGATATATGTTGCATTTTAGAATGGACTTCATTCGAAACAGAGAATACTGTTTTTTCAAGGGGCTGAATGATACCGGTTTTCATTTCAATTGGTAATTGATAAAAACGGTTGTTAAAGCGATCTATTGGGATTTCTACTACGGCAGAAATAGCCTGAGCTGTGGTTCCTGCCCAAATGCTTATTAAACGAATCGTGATTAAAGCATCTGATTCAGACAGTCCTTGCAATTCTTTATGGTTTTGCAGAAGAGGTTGAATGAGATAGTCTTGCTGGTTTAGCAATTCTTGCAAAAATGACATTATTTCCTGTTGAGATGTCAGCACTTTGTCTTCCGACACATTAAGTATGTACGAATCTATTTTAGCGTCGCATTCCAATGAATAGGTATTTATATTCTGGCTACCACATAGTGGTTTGAAAAACAGCGACCTGCCCTGAAATAAGTCTTCCTTTTTAAAAATATCTCTTTTATAAACAACATGTCCATCAATAACAGAAAGCCCCTGTTTTTGCATGTGCCGGGCAAAGGCCGACTTATCTGAAAGAAGTTCCCGGGTTACAGAGCTCAAATTTGGCGACATGACCTGATGCCAGTTGGGAAGCTCATGGGTATAAATAAAATCGAACCACTCTATTGAAGAATAACGGTAGAGGCTATAGCGATAATAAAACCAGGGAGGAGTAGTTTGTAAAAAAACAAGCTTCAATAAATCAGAAAGCTGTTTTGAACAGGATATTTTTTCTTCCTTTTCCAAAACGGAACTGAATTTCTTCCACACTCCCCAAAGTTGAATCCATCCCCTAAAGAAAAACCAAAAAGTAAAACTATAAAAAGCGATCAGGCACCAAATAATTCTATTATAATTCGGGAATGCATTTAGAAAAACTCTTTTATGCAGATTTACAGAAAGGCTTTGTTTTGGCAACAAGTAACGCCAAGTAAAAACCGCGTATGGGACAGGGGATTTTATCAGACGTTTTATACTTTTTCTCAAACTCGCTTCTATTTTATTTTTCAAATGAAAAATGAACTGCAATAATAAGATTTCTTTGACTCATTTCAGATGCCAAGCCCGAGGTATTTTAAAATTGCTTAATAAAAGCACATTCACTTCGGAATTTCTCCACTAAACTCTCAAGTTCCCGAACAATATGTGCAATATCAATCACAATACAACAGACAATATTAACATTTGAACTAACTGCTACAGCAACCATGAACGAGCCGGTTACTTGGCCTTGAGTTGCTCTTCGCTCTTTGCCAGTGCTATGTAATATTCCCGAGTAGCAGATTAAATAGTCGATGCATTGGTCTCTTGACCAAACAAGTCGTTGTACCACCATTCGATCTTCTTAAATGGGACCCTGATATGAGTATTGAGCATTACTGTAAAGATCTTTGCACCGGCACGGTATTGTGCAGGAGTATTAAACACTGGATATGCAACAATATTCTGGTTAATTTAAGACTCAAGATCAGTGATAATATCTTTGAGTAAGCAGGATCACCAGAACCAAAACATTCTTCTGGATCTCGTACACAATCAGACGGGTAATAAAGGAATTGACGCTGCTCAATAACTCATGTAACACGAATTCTGTATTTAAACTATTACATAGGTATCATAATTGCTCCCTACATCTCTAATACAGAACTAACGTTTCATTAATCAATTTCAGAATAGGTATGTTTTACACTCCCATCATTAACACTTTAGGTTATAATACTCCCAAATAAATCACTGCATATCAGCTAGATAAACGCCAGTTTTTAAATAAGAAAGAATTATTGTTACCTTTACATAATTTAGTAACCAACTAATCATTAGATGGAAGACATCAACCCACAGCCCGAACAAGATCTCAAAAATACAGTAAAAGAAAAATGGTCCCAACCCCACGTTTATGATTTATCTTTTGAAACAACACATGGGAAAACCTACTACGCCCCTAATGAATTAGCAATGAATGAAGACCCAAAGACAATTGGACCATCATAACCAATACTCAATATACCTAAAAACCAGAATATAAACACCTTCAACGGGCCCCCCGGATACCATTAAGATATGACCTTCCAGGAAGAAAAAGAGCTTGACCCGAGTTCAATTTCAGTGATCCTATCTCGATGTAGGTATGTTTCAAGGGCTCCGATACACCCCCAGCAAGTCACCACTCTAGTTTTGATTTTGTGTTGACATTTCTCTCTGTCCAAATGCATATTATACCACTTACTCCAGTTTTTAAAATATTGCCCAATGCGCTGATTGTTTGCATTTTGCTCATAAAGCCGGACCATATTTTGTAGCATCGATTGTATAGATGATAAAGCAATTTCAATAACGTAGGGGTTGATATGAAACCCCAAAAAGTTTACACCTTTTATAGCTTTCCCAATATAGGTCTTGTCGGGGTGCTGCTTTAATCTCAATTTCTCAAGCAGCTGATTTGTCAGGGCAATTGCTTTACGCAACTTCCATCTGGTGGGTGCAATAATAATCCAATCATCCATAAAACGTGCATAGAAAACATTCAGCTTTTGCATGGTTTCATCAAGTGATGAGAGGTAAATCGCACCCATAAGAGGCGATAGCGAGCAACCCAACGATATCCCTTTTCTTACTTCTTTGTAATACCCGCAATAAACGAACCTATTCAGATACCCTTTTAATAGTGCAAGGATCTTATTATCGTCAATCTGCGTACCCCTTTTGAATACAGGTAAGATGTCAGTCCTTTTGAATGGCAAACCTGTGGAAGGGTGCCTGTTATTATTACCCTGTCAAGGCAGCTTAGTACGCCACTAATGTTTTTGCTATGAGCTGTTGTCAATAATTCCATCCCAACAAGTTACAACTTAATTCCTTTTTGGTTCTGGCTTGTCTAGGTTAGGTTATAATAATCCCATATAAGTCACTGCATATCACCTAAATAAAAGCCAATTTTAGAGAATAATTATTTATTATTATTAAAAAATTATTGTTATCTTGCTATAATTAAATAACCAAATAATCATTAAATGGAAGCAATCAAACCAAAGAAGGCCGAGACGGTCACCCCCCCCACTAGAGACACATGGACGAAGCCCCAAATTCTTGATCTGTTATTAAAGACAACACGCGGTAAGGCCGTGATTGACGAGGAGATGGGGCCCAAATTTGGACCCTCCTAATATAAGTACCCCCATTTTTACATATCAATCTCCCTGAAATCACGTCACCTTCAGCGGGCCCCCGGATACCATTATTACATGACCGAACAGGAAGAAAAAGAGCTTGACCCGAGTTCAATTTCAGTGGTCCTATCTGGATGTAGGTATGTTTCAAGGGCTCCGTTACACCCAAGTAAAGTCACCACACTAGTTTTGATTTTGTGTTGACATTTCTCACTGTCTAACTGCATATTATACCACTTACTCCAGTTTTTAAAATATTGCCCAATGCGCTGATTGTTTGCATTTTGCTCATAAAGCCGGACCATATTTTGTAGCATCGATTGTATAGATGATAAAGCAATTTCAATAACGTAGGGGTTGATATGAAACCCCAAAAAGTTTACACCTTTTATAGCTTTCCCAATATAGGTCTTGTCGGGGTGCTGCTTTAATCTCAATTTCTCAAGCAGCTGATTTGTCAGGGCAATTGCTTTACGCAACTTCCATCTGGTGGGTGCAATAATAATCCAATCATCCATAAAACGTGCATAGAAAACATTCAGCTTTTGCATGGTTTCATCAAGTGATGAGAGGTAAATCGCACCCATAAGAGGCGATAGCGAGCAACCCAACGATATCCCTTTTCTTACTTCTTTGTAATACCCGCAATAAACGAACCTATTCAGATACCCTTTTAATAGTGCAAGGATCTTATTATCGTCAATCAACTTTCGCAATTGATCATACAAAATCTCATGATCAATATTGGCATAATATCCTTTAATATCCGACTTCATTAGATGACTTGTGCTATTCATTGCCATTTGTGCATCCCTAACTGCCTGCTTTACACCGCCATTTCCCTTAAAATGGTAACATTGGTGAGAAACATGTGGCTTTAAATCATCGCACAAAACAAGGCTTAATGCTTTTAATACCAAAGCATCCTTTGCACTCCACAATTCAAGCGTTTCATGTTTTGATGTTATTTCTTGTAATGCGCTAAAACTGTAGGTTCCATCGCGAAGCATTCGTTGAATCGTTGGCTTTAGCTTATTCCAATTAATTCGCAAATGCCAAATGTCATTGTCTGGCGGCCAATCCTTGCGTTGTTTACATAGCCACACATAAGCAGCATCAATAACAGGATCTGATGCTACGGCGATGATTAAGCGATTATTTTGGTTTTGCCTAAAAAAAATCAAAACTCTTATAGTAACTGTTGCATAATTTATACAAAAATCAACCAAGCATTTTATTTTCGATAAAGAAGTCCAATCTAAACCTTATCT
>JAYEFL010000248.1:0-10352 GCA_034658635.1 Bacteroidota bacterium
AACTGATTCAGGAAACCATAGTTTATCAATTCCGGGATTATCCTTTTGATATAAAGCCTGTTTGAAATCCAGGTATTCTTCAAGAAAGCCTTGGAAAACCGTACTGATCATAAGGTTTGGATTGTTGATTTCTACCTGCATCAGATAGCTGTTATGGTAGGAATCAGGCAGGTTCGGTATTTGTCCGGTTAACAGTCTATGGTATCCCGGGTAGCGTAATTTTTGTGTTGCCCAGGCATACTGTACATCAGTTTTGTGATGAGTGACAAAAGCAGAATCCATTTCAGGATAACGCATGACGTATTCCTTCAGTAGCTGCAATTTTAATCCACGGATACTATCTGTCAGATGAATGAAGCGATCAGGTTTCAGTCTGTATAATTCTTCATTTGTAAGGGCTGTGTTCCGGTCAAGTTTTCTCGCCAATCGCAGATAATTATTTACAGGTCCAAGTTCACCTCCGAATTCCACATTGTTTGGGAAGTTTTGAGGAGTAATCTCCAGGGTTAAAGACTTGCCTGGTTCAAGATATACCTGAGTGAAAGTGTTGGCGAAAATAAGCATGCCGGTACCACTCATTTCAGGATTAAGGCTCATAGAGAAATTCCCTTCTTTCGAAATCTTTGCACTATCCAGGAATGCTCCGAAATTCAGTGAAATGTAACCCTCTGTTGCTGTTGAAAGGGTGCCGGAAATCACGGTTGTTTGTTCAGACTCAGACTGATTCTGGCATGCCCAGAGCCCCGCTGTCAGGAGAGCAATAAATAAAAAAATACGTTTCATTCTCAAATGTCTAAACCTGACCGATTAATTGCAGGTAGGTGTTGTAATACTGATTCAATTTTACCTCAATCTCTTCTTTTAATTCTGTTTGGCCATGCTCTTCTGCAATTCTGATTAAATCTCTCATCTCATATTGCAGAGCATTTTGAACCTTCTGGCCAACAGCTGGTATATATTGCTGACCAAGAGATAGATAGTAGTCCATGTTGTCCTGAATTCCTTTATAAGCCAATTGCAGAGCTTCGATTCCTATTTCGGTTTTACCGGCTTTGAGCCAGGCCTCAGCAGAAGCTACATCCAGGAAAGAATATCCGATAACACTGGTGGGAACCACTTCCACCATTTTCTCCAGAACGTTGACCGCCTTTTCGGTTTTTCCTTCATCGATAAGTGCCATTGCCAGACGATTGAAATTGTTTCTCATATTGGTCATCATACGTCGGCAGGTCTCATCAAAATAGATAGTTTCATCACCAAAATTGGTATATCGGAATTTGTTGATCATGTTGTCATACATGACTTCTGTATTGATCCGACCCCTGACAGATGACTGTCGTTCTCCTTTAATCGGTACCAAACGGTATGTGAGTCCTGAGAGCTCAAGGTATTCATCCAGGCTAACCGATCCTCCCTGTCCCGGTGTGGTATAGTAAATTGCACGTTCCCAATCGTTGTGGGCAAGCAAGTCGAGAATCATCAGCTGGTCCTTATAAATGGCCTGTCTGCCCATTGACCAGACGATAGGAGATTCAATCTTATCGGCATTCTCCTGAGAAACCGTACCATTGGCCACAACTTTAGCTGAATCCACAGCAAGCTTGAACTGAGTTGCGGGAATATAGTTGAATGTTCGGCCGGTAGAAGAGCTGACTGTAGTTGAGGGATTATCACTGCGAACAAAATCTATAATTTGTTTAAGGTCCTGAGGTCCTGTTAATCTTGGATCTTGTTGAATGGGTGTATATCCTCGTTTACCCTGACGGAAATGTTCGTAATCCATGCTCAGGGGTAGTGGTTCGGATTCATAATATTTCCGTTTCATTTGCTGGAGATACCACTCCTGAGGCATAAAAGGCATACAGGCTACCCTGACATCAGTACGGAAGTTTTCCACTTCCTGCATGTACCATAGGGGGAAGGTGTCGTTATCACCATTGGTGAATACAATAGCGTTTTCATCTAGTCCGGCCAGATAGTTATATGCAAAATCATGAGCCACATATCTTCCTGAACGATCGTGATCATCCCAGTTTTCAACGGCCATAATCCCGGGAACGAGAACGAGTGCTACAGCTGTTGCTGCGATGGCTCCTCCTGGTCCTTTCAGGATCTTTGAGAACAGTTCATGCAGATAAATCACACCTATCCCGATGAACATGGTGAAGGCATAGAATGAGCCTACATAAATATAATCTCTTTCACGCGGGGTGACCGGTACCTCATTCATATACACTATGATAGCCACGCCGGTCATCAGAAATAGCATGCTGACGACCCAAAATCCCTTCCGTTCTCTTTTGTAGTAATACCAGGCACCAATAAGACCGAGTAATAAAGGAATTGCGTAGTATTTGTTATTGGCTTTACTGCCGGCGATGCTATCGGGCAGACTATCCTGCGGACCAAGGCGGGCAGCATCCAGAAATTTCAGTCCTGTAATCCAGTTCCCACTGGTAATATCTCCATGTCCTTGCTCATCATTCTGGCGACCAGAAAAATTCCACATGAAATATCTTACGTACATGTGCCCCAACTGATAGCGGAAGAAAAAGCGCATATTTTCCGTAAAGGTTGGTTTGTAAATTGTTGTTGCTTGTCCATCCTGACCCTCCACCTGCAAAGGTGTTCCTTTTACTTTACCCCATCGTTTATAAGCATCAATATATCTTTGTTCGATACTGTTATACATTCTTGGAAAGATCGTAGTAAACCGATCGTCATATACATATTCTGTTCGTGTATCTGCAACTTCATATTTACCGTTGTTCTGGTAGTAGAATTTTTTCCCGTCTTTATAATCAGAAACAGGAGCATTGTAATATTGTCCGTGTAACAAAGGCCTTTGTCCGTATACTTCGCGGTTCACATAAGAAAGCAGGCTAATGGTATTTTCAGGATTATTTTCATCCAGTGGAGGATTAGCTTGTGAACGTATGGGGATAATCAGGATGGAGGAGTATCCGATCATCACGATAGTTACTCCCAGAATGATAGTATTCCATAAAACATTTCCTTTTTGGTGTGTTTTCCATACTCCAAAAGCCAGGGCGGCTATCAGGATCAATATAAATATAGCCGCACCAATATGATAAGGCAAGCCGATAGTGTTTGTGAAAAACAATTCGGAGCTCATGGCCATCTTGATAGTCATCTGGATAACAAGGAATAGCATAATAGCTATTATCAGGAAGGATCCTACCAAAGCGCTTAGGAAACCCTTTGTTGTGAAGGTGTAATTCTTGAAATAATATACCAGAACGATAGCTGGCAGTGCCAGAAGGTTAAGGATATGAACACCTATAGATAATCCCATCAAAAAAGCAATCAGCATCAGCCAGCGGTTTCCGTATGGTTCATTGGCAACATTCTCCCATTTCAGGATAGCCCAGAATACCACAGCGGTAAACAGCGAGGAAAGTGCATATACCTCAGCTTCAACAGCAGAGAACCAGAATGAATCGGTAAAGGTGTATGTCAGAGCTCCAACTAATCCGGCTCCAATCACCAGCAGGTTCTCAGTAAGGTTCAGTTCTTCCTTTTCTTTGAATAACTTACGAGCCAGGTGGGTAACGGACCAGAAGAGGAACAGGATGGTAAATCCCGATGCCAGGGCCGATAATACGTTCATAGTTACCGGCACATTTTCCAGGTTGCCAAAGGCGAAAAGAGAGAAAAACTGTCCAAGCATCATGAAAAGAGGAGCTCCCGGAGGGTGACCGATTTCCAGTTTATATGCTGTAGCAATAAATTCACCACAATCCCAGAAGCTGGTAGTGGGTTCCATTGTAAGCAGGTAAACCAAAGAGGCAATCGCAAAGACCACCCAACCGCTTATGATGTTAACTTTTTTGAAGTTCATAATTTAATAAGTTTTAACCCCCAACCCCCTAATAGTAGGGGGCTTATTAATAATTATATTGTATTCTCTGAGTCCCCCCTTCGACTCCGCTCAGGGACCGGTTTGCTGTCCCAGAGTCCCTGATCTTCTGATTCATAAACTTCATCGGCAGGAAGATTATTGCCCAGAGATGCTTCTACTGCCAGTTGATCGCAGCGTTCATTTTCCGGAATGTTTGCATGACCTTTTACCCAGATGAACTTCACCTGGTGTTTAGGGTATATTTTGAGGAACCTTTTCCAAAGGTCGGGATTCTTCTTTTTTTTAAATTGTTTCCTTTCCCATTCGAAAACCCAGCCTTTTTCTACTGTGTCTGAAACATATTTTGAATCTGTATAGACTGTAACCTGAGAGTTTTCAATCTTCAGGGTTTCCAGTGCTACAATCACAGCCAGCAACTCCATCCGGTTGTTGGTTGTTAAGCGAAAACCCTGAGATAGTTCTTTTCGATTGTTCTTATGTTTCAATACAGCTCCATAACCTCCCGGACCAGGATTTCCCCGGGCAGCCCCATCGGTATAAATTATTATCTGAGGGCCTTTCATTTAATTTCGATACCGGTATTGGATATAAACAATTTTATTGCGATGGCTAACAGGATAATTCCGAAGAACTTCTTTAAAATCAAGATTCCTGCTTCACCCAGGATTCTTTCAAACCAGTGAGTCATTCTGAGTACCAGGAAAACGACAACAATATTCAGAAACAGTGCAATGAGGATATTGATGCTTTCATATTCGGCTCTGAGTGAGAGGAGAGTTGTGATAGAACCAGCCCCGGCCACCAAAGGAAAAGCAATAGGTACAATTGAAGCACTGGCTGGTGTGTCACCCTTGAATAATTCTATTCCTAATACCATTTCAAGTGCGAGGAACAGAATTATCAATGAGCCGGCAATAGCAAAAGACGAAATATCGACACCGAATAAAAACAGGATACGCTCACCTAAGAAAAGAAAAGCAACTAATAGCAAAAAGGCAACAAGACTTGCCTGAAAAGCTTTTATTTGTCCTCCCTTACTTTTTATAGCCAGGATGATGGGGATAGACCCCAGTATGTCAATCACGGCAAATAAAACCATGAATGCAGAGACAATATCGAGAAAGTTTAAATGCAAGACTTGAGTTTTAAGTGATAATTTGCAAAGATAAGGAAAACTCTATTAAGGCTTTAGGCTTTAGGCGTAAGGCTTATGTACAAGTATGAGTATTGAGTTTTCAGTATTTAGTTAAGTAGAAGTACTTTCCCTCATCACTTAACTAAACTCTCATCACTAATTATTTATACTTGTACATAAGCCTCAAGCCTCAAGCCTCAAGCCTTGGTCTAATAAACGAGTGTCATCTCATTCACAAGATGCGTAGCCCCCGCAAACTTATCCATAATCCAGAGGACAAAACGAATATCCACATTAATACAGCGCTGCAGATCTGGTTCGAAAGCGATGTCTCCTGACATGGCTTCCCAGTTACCGTCGAATGCTAGTCCGATGAGTTCTCCACGACCATTAATGACCCCTGAACCTGAATTTCCACCGGTAATATCGTTGGTAGTCAGAAAACAGACTTTCATTAGGTCACCATCTCCGTAATCGCCATAATCTTTAGCTTCCCAAAGTTCTTTCAGTTTAGGATGAACAACGAATTCCCAGTTATTTGGATCTTCTTTTTCCATAATGCCATCCAGAGTAGTAAAATACTTGTACTTCACCGCATCCTGAGGCTCATAAGATTGCACTGATCCATAAGTCAGTCGCATTGAGAAATTGGCATCGGGATAATAAGGCCAGTCTTTTTCCATTTTCAGAATACCATCAACCCATAAGCGTTGGCCTTTTGCCCGGTCGGTACCAAACTGACGTGATTCGCGCTGAATTTCTCCGGCTTTTGTAAAAATTGACTTAGCAGCCTGGAAGGCAATATCTTTGTCCAATACTCTTTTGCTGGGATTATCGAGGAAGGCATTAAAGGCTTCTTGTGAGGCAAATACGGAAGTGGCAAACATTTTGTCGACGTACTTCTTGTAGTCGCCTTTGTATTTCTTTTTGATGGTGTTAAAAATATCGGCATGGAATTCAGCAGGTACATCTGCAGCAAATAATTCCATCATAGCGGCAGTTATCTTCTGATCGGTAGGACCGTTATAATTTTTGAAGAAACGCTGAGCACCTGTCTTCATGCTTTCGGTTATCTCAGCAATCGTCTCATCATCTGCTTTGTCAGATAATTGTCTGTAAATTCGATTTGCACGATTTGCAAAACCCAGAATCTCACTACCTCTGGTCAGGCATTCGCTGTAATATTGTGCTGCGTTAGCATAAGGCGCGGCAGCGTCAACAGAGCTTTTGATCATAGTTAGCGCCTCACCATATTTCTTCTGCATATCAGGATCCATGTTGATCCAAGACGTGAATTTTTCCTGAAGGCTTTCTCTTTTGTCTTTGAGTTTGAGATGTTTCAGTCCTTTAGACTGACCAATGGAAAACTTCCAGTAGTTGGTTGATCCTGAGTATTTTGAAGCATATTTAATACGCACCGCCTGATCAGCAAGCATATCCTCAAGCATTAACTCCTGACGAAGGCCACGAATTTTAATTCTGTTGGGATGGGTGATGCTCAATACATTATCAATTTCGTAAGAAGTCATGAATCTGGTAGTTCCACCAGGATATCCAAGAATCATTGAAAAATCACCTTCATTAACACCCTTCATGGAAATCGGAAGAAAATGTTTTGGCTCATACGGTACATTGTCTGCAGTATAATCAGCAGGTTCTCCGTCGGGTGACATATATACGCGGAATACTGAGAAGTCGCCAGTCTGACGTGGCCACATCCAGTTATCAGTATCGGCGCCAAATTTACCAATGGAGCTAGGAGGAGCGCCTACAAAGCGAACGTCGGTGTACTGGGTATAAACCAACAGGAAGAATTGATTTCCACCAAAGAATGGTTGAACACGGGCAGAGCGAAATTTATTGGTTTCAACTTCTCCTGCAATTACGCCAGATTCAGCACGGATAGCAGTTGCACGTTCCTGCTCGGTCATATCATCATTCAACAGTGCATTGACCCGGTCAGATACATCCTCGATATAATCAAGAAAAATAACGCGAAGACCAGGAGTTGCCAACTCTTCCTCTTTCGACATGGCCCAGAAGCCGTCTTTTAGGTAATCATGCTCGACGGTTGAATGAGATTGAATTGCTCCATATCCACAGTGGTGGTTTGTGAGTAGCAATCCTTGTGCTGATACGATTTCTGAGGTGCAACCACCACCGAAAATAGCAATAGCATCTTTCAGGCTTGAATGATTAACACTATAAATATCTTCTGCAGTCAGTTCCAGTCCCATCTCGGTCATGGTACCAATGTTCAGTTTTTCTAAAAGAGGCAGTAGCCACATACCCTCATCAGCCTTAGCTGACAAGTTGAGCATCAGGGCGATACCAATGAATATTGCGGTGAGTTTTTTCATTTTCCTATGATTTTGAGTTTAAGAGGGCAAGATAGGAAATTTCTGTTATTCGGTTATTCTGTTGTTCGGTTATTCGGTTATTCTGTTGTTCGGTTATTCGGTTATTCGGTTATTCTGTTATTCGGTTATTCGGTTATTTAGATAATGCAGAAAGTTTTTCCATAATCAGACTTTATATGCATCTATACTATTAAAGACTAATTATTATGACACATAAAGATTTGATTGTTTGGAGAAAATCTATGGAACTGGTTGTTCTTATTTATGAATTTGTTGGCAAGCTGCCTAAGATTGAGCGCTTCGGTCTTATTTCACAAATGCAAAGAGCAGCTGTGTCTGTTCCTTCAAACATTGCTGAAGGTGCTGGAAGGAATTCCAAAAAAGAACTATTACGATTCTTATATATTTCGCAGGGATCTTTGAGCGAATTAAACACCCAAATTCAAATTTGTCAAATGTTGAAACTAAGTTATCCTGGCCCTGAACTGATGGATAAGCTGGATCACACCGGCAAACTTCTAACCAACCTAATAAAGTCCCTAAAAACCGAATAACCGAATAACGGAATAACCGAATAACGGAATAACCGAATAACCGAATAACCGAATAACCGAATAACCGAATAACGGAATAACCGAATAACGGAATAACCGAATAACCGAATAACCGACTACGGCTTCTGATTCAAATTAATCTTCCTAATCCGCAAATTCTTCGGTGTTACTTCCAGATATTCATCCTCCTTGATATACTCCATATACTGTTCCAGAGAGAGAGTCTTTGGTGGAGCGATACCCATTTTATCATCAGTTCCTGATGCCCTCATGTTGGTGAGTTTCTTTGTTTTGCAGATGTTAACTACTAGATCATTTTGACGGATATGCTCTCCTATAACTTGTCCCTGGTAAACTGGTACACCCGTTGGTACGATGAATATTCCGCGATCCTGCAGTTTGTCTATTGCGAAAGGGATGGAAGTTCCGGTTTCGAGAGAAACAAGTGCACCACTTCGCTTAGAGCTGATTTCTCCTTTCCATGGCTGGTATGATTCAAAACGATGTGCCGTGATGGCTTGCCCCTGTGTGAGTGTAAGAATCTGGTTTGACATTCCCATGAGTCCTCTTGAGGGAATACTGAATTGAAGACTATTACGATCTCCACGATACTCAATATCAAGCATTTCGCCTTTTCGCTGACTGACAGCCTCGATAACTTTTCCCTGAAATTCTTCGGGCACATTAACTGTGAGATGCTCAAATGGTTCATGAGTTTTACCATCGATTTCTTTCAGCAAAACTTTTGGTTGTCCCATTTGAAATTCATAGCCTTCGCGACGCATGGTTTCCACCAGGATTGACAGGTGGAGAATACCTCTTCCGTATACATTCAGCATATCGGGAGAATTGGTTTCTTCTACGCGGAGAGCCAGATTTTTTTCTGTCTCGCGATACAGTCTGTCACGCAAATGACGAGAGGTTACGAATTTGCCATCTTGTCCGAAGAAAGGGGAATTATTGATGGTAAACATCATGCTCATTGTAGGCTCATCCACAGAGATCGGGGTGAGTCCTTCAGGATTCTCCAGATCAGCAACAGTATCGCCAATCTCAAATCCTTCCAATCCCATCAGGGCAATTATCTCACCCGACTGTACCGGAGTTTTTATCTTTTCTTTCCCAAGACCTTCAAATCGGTAGAGTTCTTTAATCACAGATTTGTGGGTAGTGCCATCAGCTTTTACCAGGGATACCTGCTGTCCCCATTGCAGTGTTCCTCTTAATAGTCTTCCTACAGCAATCCGTCCAACGTATGACGAATAATCCAGGCTGGTTATCATTAGCTGTGCAGTACCTTCCACTACAGGAGCTTCAGGAATATGTTCTATGATCTGATCAAGGAGATAGCTTACATCTTCAGCTGGCTTTTGCCAGTCGTCACTCATCCATCCCTCTTTGGAAGATCCGTAAATAGTTGAGAAGTCAAGCTGATCTTCAGATGCATCCAGGTTGGCCATAAGGTCAAAAACCTGATCCTGTACTTCATCAGGCTTGCAATTTGGCTTATCTACCTTGTTGATTACAACGATTGGTTTCAGGTTCAGGTCAATTGCTTTCTGCAAAACGAAACGGGTTTGGGGCATAGGGCCTTCGAATGCATCCACCAGAAGAAGCACGCCATCTGCCATGTTCAGTACCCGCTCCACTTCTCCACCAAAGTCTGCGTGACCAGGTGTGTCGATGATATTGATTTTGACATCTTTATATCTAACAGATACATTCTTGGAAAGGATTGTTATTCCTCTTTCTTTTTCCAGATCATTACTATCAAGGATCAGTTCTTCCACTTCCTGATTATCCCTGAACATTTTTACCTGGTGAAGAATACGATCAACCAGGGTAGTTTTGCCGTGGTCAACGTGAGCTATGATTGCAATGTTTCTGATACTCTGCATGATTGTCTATTGAATTTGAGGCCGCAAAGGTAGGATAATTCTGGGACTCTGGGACTCCGTGACTCTGGGACTCTGGGACTCGGGGACTCAGTTATTCGGTTATTCAGTGAAATATAGGTGTCGTGTAAGGTTGAAACTGAGTTCTCTTTTTGACTTGCATCTATCTGTCAGACTCAAGCCAGGCTTCAATTATATGCAGCAGCGGTAGTTCTTCATAATAGTATCGCAATGCCATGATAGCATTTGGGCAGTCCTGAATCTCATCAAAAAATACAAAGTTGCCGGTTTTCCAACTCTCATTATACTCAACCCAGACGGAATGGAAAACAAGAGAGCCTCAGGATATCAGTCAGTCGCAAATGTGTTGCAGCTTTTGAACTCTACAGTTCTTTAACTGCTGAACTGAGTAACCTTTCAGATGCGTTAGGAAAACTGGTGGTTTATACTGGATTAAGGTGCTGATTTAATTCAAAGAGGGCGCTCTTTCGCTCTGGTGATATCGTTTATGCAATGGGGGGGGGG
>JAYEFL010000249.1:0-2393 GCA_034658635.1 Bacteroidota bacterium
CCGAACTCCCAGGGTTAACTCCGGGAAATTGATACCACAATAATATATTATATCTCTCTGCTAGCGTGGTTTAGTTCAACAAAAAGTACATATTCCGGCTTCGCCCGGAAAACGATACTTAAGTGTTGGGCAAACTTCAATTGGAATTTGTTTGTCACTAAGATATCTAATCAACTTTTTATCATCTATACTTCTGATTCCATGTCCAATTCTATCAACTTTTAGGTCATGAATTGCTCCCCAAATACTTTCTGAACCAACGGCTTCTCCGGCATGAGCAACAACTCTTAATCCGGTTTCCTTCGCTTTTGCAAATGTGTCAGTGAATATTTTTGTTGGATAATTAATTTCCATTCCACCAAGTCCAAGTCCAATAAATATGTCTTTTTTGAAACCTTCAATTGCAAATTCCAATACTTTACTTTGAGTTTCAAGAATATGTCTTGATATATCTGGAATCAGGTTTACTTTTGTTTTATACTTGCTTTTTCCTTGTTGTAATCCAAATTGAATTGCTTCCAAAATTTCTTGATTACCAAAAGTCTCAACAAGAAATGAGGCACTTAAAAAGGCTTCCGAATAAATTATATTGTTCAGTTCTTGAAATTCATGGAATTTTTCTATTATGAATGCGAAGTCTTCTGCTCTTTTAATGGTTGAAACAGCCATTCCATAAACACCAATGAAATGGTTAAAGTCTTTAAACTCAAAATATTTTTCCCATTCAGTTAAATTATCACAAGGTAATTCTATTTGATTTTTTTCTGCCAATGAAAAGTAAGTCTTGGGCGAAGTCGCTCCTTCAATATGAACATGCAATTCAATTTTAGGCATCAATCTAATTTCTTGCATTTCGTTTTCCATGTTCAAGTTATTCTTATTTGCGAGTGTTTCTTTAAATTACCTACAACGGTTGGTGCAGACACAGCTGCAAGCCGAGCGTGAGATTGAGTATCCTTTAGGATAGTCGATCGGGCGTGAGGCGGTGATTGCAACTTTGTGAGCTTGCTGTTGGGTTTGCATTATGAAGCGTTAGTTTCTTGTATTTATCAGGTTGACAATCACTTTGACCATTACTTCCTTTTCCTCTGGTTTGCTCACTGCGAGCATTAGGGTCAATGCTACTAGAGTATTGTCAGCAATTCTTTTGTTTTTGTTATTATCATGCAGAATCCCGTTCCGTTCAAGAAAATATAGAAATAGAAATGCGGCAATTCTCTTATTCCCATCAGAGAATGAATGATTCTTTGTTACTAAATATAGTAGGTTTGCTGCCTTTTCTTCAATACTTGGATATAGCTCTTTTCCATCAAAAGTTTGATGAATGGTTGAGATTGAGCTTTTGAAAGATTCATCTTTTTCTCTTCCAAATAGTTCACTGTTTCCGAAATGCACCTTAGCTAAACGAATCTGTTCAATGGCTTCTTTGTAGGTTAATCTATGAGTTACAGCACCTGAAGTATTTTTTATTTGCAGACTTTGATAGTCATACTGGTCTAGAATATCAAGAGCATAAGCGTATTCCGAGATTATCCTAAGAAGACCTATGCTCTCATCATTTTTTAAGGTTTGGTATTCTAATACATTTCCAAGTATTTTGACTGAGCTCTTCAATTCATCAAATTGTTGCGTCTTTTGCTTCAATCTTTGTTCGTTTAAAGCGTACCCCTTAATCAGATATTCTTTAATGATTTTATTTGCCCAGATCCTAAATTGAGTTCCTTGTTTAGATTTGATTCTGTATCCAACTGAAATGATAACATCCAAATTGTAGTAGTCAACCTGATATGTTTTTCCATCTGCAGCAGTTGTTGCATTTTTTGCAACAACTGAATCCTTATGTAACTCTCCTTCTTTAAAAATGTTGTTTATATGTCTGGATATTACAGATTTATCCCTGCTGAACAATTCAGCTAGTTGATTCAATCTAAGCCAAACTGTTTCTCTTTCTAATCGGACACTGATTTCAGCTTGCCCATTTTCAAGTTGATATATCGATATTCTAGAAGTTTCCATGTTAGAGGTCTTTATCCAAAGATACAATTCTAAAATCTCAGATTGCTTCCAAATTATTGAGTTCTTTAATCACCTATGAGTTCAATCTTATTATGCTTCAACCGGGTAGGTCAGGGGGATACACCCCCCCCTTCCCCCCTAAGAACCGTACGTGATAGTTTCCCATCATACGGCTCAAGCACTAATAAGGCTGACTCATTTCAGAGTGAACCCGGTTGCAAATTTATGCAACCTTAGCGATATTACATTTCAGCCAATTCAGTTATAATGTCGAGGCGCACACGATGAATTTTCATTCTCGTTCATTTGCTTTCCTCAATTCATTGGTTCTGTATAGCTTCTCGCCATTAAGCACCAGACAAAGGTCAGCTGGCTTT
>JAYEFL010000250.1:0-2380 GCA_034658635.1 Bacteroidota bacterium
CCCCGTGCCATAAGTCCGCTTATCTTCCCATCCGGTAATTCATCCGGAAGGGTTGGTAATAGATGAATTTCATCTGCGTGAGATTGCAGTAGCATTTCTGCAATACCTGCTGTTCCGCCAAAATTTCCATCTATTTGAAAGGGTGGGTGGGTATCAAACATGTTGGCATGGGTTGATTTAGCCCACAAAGCAGTGAGGCTTTCCCAAACCTTTTCATGATCAAGCAATCGGGCGTAGAAGTTTATGATCCATGCTCTGCTCCATCCGGTGTGTCCTCCTCCATGTTTGAGTCTTTCCTCAAGAACTCTCGCAGCAGCCTCCATATACTCGGGTGTTTTTGTCCAGGTGTATTGAGAGGATGGATGCAATCCAAACAGATGAGAAATATGCCGGTGTCCGGGATAGGCTTCCAGTAATTCTTCAGCCGACCATTCCAGGATACGACCGTCTTCTCCAATCTCAACAGGAGTCAGGTTGGCCAGTTGGTTTTCAAGAGTTTTTCTGAACTTATGATCAGTATCCAATACTTTCGATGCTTCAATGCAGGAGTTAAATAATTTCCATACTATTTGAAGATCCATGGCCGGACCCATGCTTACCGATGCTCGTTTATTATCGGGTGTCAGGAAAACATTCTCAGGAGACATGGATGGGCCGGTTATCCACTTTCCGGTTTCGGGGTGTTTTACCATATATTCAGAAAGGAAAAGGGCTGCTTCATGCATTACAGGGTATCCATAATCCTCCAGAAATTCCTTGTCTTCAGTGAATAGATAGTGTTCCCATATATGAGTTGAAGCCCAGGCAGCACCCATGGGCCACATTCCATAGACTGGTGAACCAAAAGAAGTTGAATAATGCCAGGCATCAGTTGTATGATGTGCTACAAAACCATTAACTCCGTACAGCTCTTTTGCTGTTTTACGTCCGCTTTCACGCAATTCTCCAATAAAATCCAGGAATGGTAAATGGCATTCAGACAGGTTAGTGATTTCAGCCGGCCAGTAATTCATCTGGATGTTGATGTTAATGTGGTAATCTGCGTTCCACGGGGGTTTTAGTCCGTCAGCCCAGATTCCCTGAAGGTTCGCAGGGAGACAACCAGGACGAGAACTGCTTATCAGCAGGTAGCGTCCGAATTGAAAGTACAGGTTTGTTAGTGCCGGATCATAAACTCCTCTTTTCTGAGCATCAATCCGATCATCTGTAGCAAACTTTGCCGCGTCATTTTCTGGTATTTCGAAAGCTACACGGTTATAGTAGCCCTGATATTCATTGATGTGATCTTCTAATATTTGTTCATAAGACTTATTTGCCGTAAGCTGCTGATATTCGCCACAAAGACCTCCGGGTTCCTGTCGCTGGTAATCGGTAGCTGCCACTAGTCGGAGTTCCAGCTTATCGGCATTGGCAATATGAAAGACTGTACCTTCAATATGCCATTCACCACCATGTGGGATCACCATAACACGGGCTTCATACCTGACTCCTTCACCATTGCGGATGTGTTGGGTCATTACGATCATCTGATTCTTGATGGTTAATATTTCTCCATCTCCGGGACGGCTCAATTCTATACTGCAGGATATTTGTTCGGGTTTATTTGCTTCAGCCAGGAACACCAGCGCCTGATCTGGAGCAGATGAAAAAACTGTTCTGGTGTGTTTGCTGCCACCAGCTGTAAAACTTGACTGAACAAGAGCATTTTGCAGTTGCAGTTCACGCTGGTAATTGCGGTAATTATCGAGACCTTCAAAATTAATGATCAGATCTCCCAATGTTTGATAAGTGTTTGTGCCGGAGGGGAGGCGGGCGGTCATTAATTTTTCATCACACAATTTTTCAGCTTCAACATATTTACCATTAAACAGCAGTTCACGAATTTCATCAATGTATTTATTTCCATCTGGTAAATCCCGATAGGAATCGCTGTGAGTCAAGACACTTTCTTCGTTTAACTGTAGTCTTTCTGTTTGAACACCTCCAAAGACCATGGCTCCAAGGCGACCATTACCAACGGGGAGAGCTTCATTCCAGTTAGATGCAGGTTGCTGAAACCACAGGCGAAGGTCCTGGGCGTTGAGCATGATTGAACAGAAGAATAAGCTGAGGAGCAGGAGTAGTTTTGTCATGAGGGTAAAAGTAGTTTAAAAATTGAAATGCGTTTCGAAGGCGTGATTCGGGGACTCCGTGACTCACAGATCTGGTCCCTGAGCGGAGTCGAAGGGTTATTGAAATGGATAGAGGTTGATGGGGAGGTTGTCATTCTCCAGGAATCTGACAAAGGGCAGAGGGCCATATCCGAAGCTTTCATTTTCAAAGCACAGAAAAATTTGAGTTCCATCCCTGGAGATACAAATTCCTTCGCAATCGCCCAGAT
>JAYEFL010000251.1:0-2374 GCA_034658635.1 Bacteroidota bacterium
GTAGTTACGGTGTTTTAGCAGAGAAAATTAAAATTAACTTTGAAATGCATGATATTAGAATTTCAATCGATTATGCTGTCCCTCTGGGTTTAATTATCAATGAGCTTATTTCTAATATCTTTAAACACGCATTTCCTGATCGACAGGAAGGTGTAATATCCATTCGTTTATTTAGAGAGAAAGATAAAACTATAAATCTTGAACTGGCTGATAATGGGATAGGATTGCCGCGTAATTTTGATCCGCGGCAGGATGGTTCAATGGGTTTGGCTTCTGTATTTTCTATTGTAGAGTCTCAGCTACAAGGAGAAGTTTCAATTAAATCTGAAAAAGGTTTAAAATGGCATATCAAAATTAAAGATGAAGATCATAAAAACAGGGTGTGAAATGGAAAAACAAAAAAGTATCTTAATAGTAGAAGATGAAGTTATTCTTTCAATGAATTTGAAAATGCAGCTTGAAGATGAAGGTTACCCGGTTTGCGGTTGCTTCACAACAGGAGAGAAAGCAATTGAATTTGTAGAAACCACAAAGCCTGGTGTAATTCTTATGGATATAAGTCTCGCGGGCAAAATTGATGGAATCGAAGCTGCTGAGAAAATATTAGAAACCTCAAATATTCCTATTATTTTTATGACAGGTTATGAAAATAAGCAAGTTGATGAGCGTATTCAAAAGATAAATCCTGTTGCTTTTCTTATAAAACCTGTAGAAATCCGGGATTTGAAACCGGTATTGGAATCATTATTTAGTTATTAACCAGGCGGATATATAACGTATGATATGGATTAAAAATTGTTATATTGTTGCATGGAAAAAACAGACGCAAGAAGATTACCAAAAGAGAGTCTTAATTTACTCAAGGATCAAACAATAAGGCTATTAAAACAAGGGCATAAACAAGTTACGGTTGCACAGATATTGGGCATTAGGGCAGCGACAGTTTCTGAATGGAGGAGCAAGTACAAGCAAGGTGGAAAAAAGGCGTTACATACAAAAAAACGTGGAGTTAAAACAGGTCAAGGCCGTGTGCTTACAGCTGATCAGGAAAAAGAGATTCAGCAAATGATTATTGATAAGACACCAGATCAATTAAAACTTCCCTTTATTTTGTGGGACCGTAAAGCAGTAAAGGAGCTAATCGTAAGGCAGTATGGAGTAACGGTAGCAATCCGTACTATTGGTGATTATTTGCTGCGCTGGAACTTTACTCCTCAGCGTCCAGCTAAGCGTGCCTATGAGCAGCAGCCAGAAGCAGTCCAAAAATGGTTGGACGAGGAGTACCCCAAAATCCAAGTCAGAGCAAAGCAAGAGAAGGCCGAGATTCATTGGGGTGATGAGACCGGATTTCGAAATGATCACCACTACGGCAGGGGCTATTCTCCCAAAGGCAAAACACCCATACTACGTCTTCCGGCGAAGCGTGTAAGATCAAATATGATATCTACTGTTAGCAATCAGGGGAATGTGAGATTCATGATTTACAGTGAGAAAATGAATGCCAAAGTTCTGATTCGATTTCTAAAAAGACTGATTAAAGTCAGTGACCAAAAGATATTTCTAATTTTGGATAATCTGTGGGTACATCACGCAATCCTGGTCAGAGAATGGCTTGAAAACAAGAAAGATGAGCTAGAGATCTTTTTTCTGCCTTCATACTCTCCTGAACTCAATCCAGATGAATACTTGAACAATGATATTAAACAGGGGATTCACTCTAAAACTATATTCAGAGACGAGGAGAGCCTAAAGAAGAGCATTCTATCACACATGAGAATGCTACAGAAAACACCGGCTCGAGTCATGAATTACTTTAAACATCAAAACATTGCTTATGCCGGTTAATCATACGTCCAATGACCGCCGGATTAATATCACCCAACTGATCAACACGCCATGGTCTTCGTGGATAATTATTGCATTCACCAGGCCATTCATAATCTCGTCGACAATGCAATGAAATATACTTATGATGGCGAGATTGAAATAAGTCTGAAACAAGAGAAAGATAGCTTTAGACTTTCCATTCAAGATACTGGCATCGGAATTTCTGAGGAGTATCAAAAGAGGATCTTTGACCCCTACACTCAGGAAAGTGAAGGTTTTACAAAGAATTTTCAGGGGATTGGCCTTGGGCTGGCTCTCACCAAACGCTATCTCGAGCTAAATGGTGTAGCTCTTGAACTGGAAAGCCAAAAGAATGTGGGAACGACCTTTACCATGATTTTCCCAAAGTCTGAGAGGGTATGAAAATGACCCCTCCAAAGAAAAAACTATTAATTGTTGAAGATGATATTTCTTCTCAACAATACTATTCTATCATTTTAAATGACCTTTATGATTTGACAATGGTTGCTACGGTAGAATCTGCGAA
>JAYEFL010000252.1:0-2366 GCA_034658635.1 Bacteroidota bacterium
GCTGAGAGATTTACCGCTTCTGGATCACTGGAGAAATCGATGAGCCCTGGATCATCTATCAAACTTTTGCTTATTGCCAAGCGACTGCTTATCAGGACACCTTTGGTTGAACGATTCACTATAACAAGGGCTTCAAGCTGACAACAAAGGGAGCGTACAAAACGATTATGGATATTAATATACATAATTTGATACAAGGCCAAAAAGCTGTATTGGGCAGCTTAAGCCCGGTACGTTAGCCACATTTGGAGCAAATGATGAAGGACACTAAGAGCTATTCAAAATATGAGATTCTATTCATAGTATTATTGTTTGTATCCATAATTCCTTTCACAGGATACAATTCAGTAAGCAGTCTATTCAAACTAGTACTATCGGTTGATGCATATAATAATGAGAATCTGATAGAAGGCCGCGTAATGCAAAAATTCAAGATTAAGGAAAGACGTAACAAAAGGAATGTTAAGTACTCTTGGGTTGTTGTTAATTATTACACTCAAACAAAAGATTTTAGCACTTCCATCCTGATCCCAACCGATAAAGATGAAAATTTTGTAGTATCTGACGCAATCAATATTCAAAATTCTCGAATCATGAATAGCTATGCAATTCTGGCTTCATCTGATCAGGCAATTTTTTATTATTTATTTAGACTAATTCCGAATGCTTTTATTTTTGGACTCTTTCTTTATGGTGCTTTCTATTTTGCACCACTTTTGAAAAAGGAACTGACAGGCTACATAAAAAAGCCCGGCACGATGCATTAAGTTAAAAAAAATGAGAAAATTAATTACATTAGTTTCTTTAATCCCAGTGATGGGAATTTTCATACAATGCGATATACCTTGCGAAGATTGTACACCTACTGATATTGGATACCTGTATGTAAACCAATGCTCGACTGCTTTAGCAATTGCATTCGAAAGTCCATACCGGGAAATTGAGAAGGACTATGCTGAGGTAACTAGCGGTGACTCCATAGTATTCATGTTTACTGTCCCATCCCCACCTGATGAAATGTTCTTTTTAGACTCTACATTCTCTGTTTACTTGACTTTGATGTTAGATTCAACTCTTTGTCTTGAATTTGTGGGTCCAATATTAAATGATAGTGATCCTAGATCTGAAAATACGCCGTGGAATAGTTCTGAGTATATTTACATCATTAAAAATGAACTGTTTCTCAATGCTGGTAATTGCGAATGAATCAAAACAAGTGGCTAACATGCTGCTTCGAGCGGACTCACAAAAATGACATCGTTAAGGATAATGGCTTACAGGGATACACTGAAAATGCAAATGGATAAATCATACGGAAGCCGCTCAAGCGCGGTACGTTAGAGTGAATAATTAATGATTGAGAGAAATGGAGTGAATATGAAAAAAAAGACAAACCAAACATCACTAATAGCGCTATTGGCCCTCATACTTGCAGTTGCTTCTGCATTCTCATCGACAATGGACGTTGATGACAGGCTAGACATTGTACTAGATGGAAATTTAGTTCGATCCTTGAATTTTAATAGTGGGACACTTGGAAGAACGATGGTGGCTCCCTCCTTCGAGTGGCCAGCAAGTTCAGGAAAAGAATATGCATTTGAGTTTGGGTTACTAGTTGGGTCAAAAATTTCAGGAAATGATCAAGAACCCATCTATTTCTTCACAGATGGTCTGTCCGTTGGTGGCGTCAATAATGGATCGGAAAGTAGTGGAGAGAATGAGTGGCAACCTGTATCAGGCTATACGGCTGGTGACCCCAATACATCAATCGCCCGAAATGATGATGCATCTACATGGCCAGATTCGTGGACATCATGGCCTTCGATATCCGCCTCCATATCAACTGCTGCAAATCTCGAAACATATTATGTGATGAACGATAAATTTAATGCGCGCCATGAAGGTGAGTTTACAGCGATTGATTCTGATACATCTTATTTAGGAGCAGGAATTGAGGTCGGTGTATGGACTTATCAGTGGGAAACTGTTGAGTTAGAGGATGCATTGCTCGTAGCATATGATTTGATAAATATCAGCGATTCTGACATGGATTCTGTTGTTGTTGGGATGAGAGGAGACCTCAAGATTGGTGGGTACCTGGATTACAGCGATGATAATGTCGGCTTTATCGATGCTGAAGGATTTGATCCATTTTCGGGTTTAACCTATATAAGTATGTCCAATCTCATCTACTGTTGGGATACAGATAGAATTGGCGATGATTCTTTTGGAACTGATACTGTGGGTTTCTTTGGAATCCACCTAATTCATCACAATTCTACAGATATTTTCAGTTCAATGAGAGTTCCTCCATACAGAAATGACTCAGACAGCGAGGACGTATGGTGGTCAAAATTCTCAGCGCC
>JAYEFL010000253.1:0-2362 GCA_034658635.1 Bacteroidota bacterium
GGGGACGCCCATTACAATGACGATGCGCAGCATCGTCTTTTTAACTATTTTACGTGGACGGGGTATCAAACGATACGTAGACGTCCACGCTCCCTACCTTCGGCCGTGTTACTTTGTGATATGAGGTGCCCCGCAGTTTGGAGGCTCTTGAGTAACAGAAAGATTCACCACAGAGCACACAGAGAACACAGAGGAGGAAGAAAGAGAATAGTAGGGAGTGGCTATAGAGTTAAGGATCAATGGGATATGTTTGTGACATAAGGAAAAAGATAATTATTTTAAGGATGTAAAACGCCATCTACCTCGGAGGCTATTGGGTAATAGAAAGTGATAATGTTTAGATATCAGTTTTAAATTATATCTTTTCCATGACAACTTCCTTCTAAGTAAAGCCTAGAAACAGGTGGCAAAGGATTGAATACCATGAAGGCTAATCTCTTGAACGGGATAACTAGGTTTCCCAATGATATGATCTTAATTCAATCCGACCAAGCTCTTGAACGGGCTATATAGCACCATTGCTCGACGGGACAATTTATTTCATCACACCTGTTTCTAGAAAATTTTTTAGTTTAAACAGACACCATTATTTTATTCAGCTAAGACAAGTTTGAGACCAAGTTCTTTGGCTCGCTTTTCTAAACTTTTACGAATTCTTTTATCATGCTCCCTATTCCTTCGAGCTTCTCCTTTTTCAACATAAGTGGCTCCATACTTACACATTTGATAAAGTATAATCGCCAACCTATGAGCCCCAGCTTTTATTCCTTTAGGTTTATCTGTTCTTCCACAAATTCTTCGAATAAATGATCCAATTCCACTTTTAGAGTTCTTACAAGAAACAGCACTCATTCTTAGGGTTTGTGAGACTGCATTTACACTGGCTCTGTGTTTACACTTCCTCCTTTTCCCGCCTGAGATATTATTGCCAGGGCATAATCTAAGCCAGGAAGAAAATTCTTTTTCAGAAGCCCAAGACCTCATATCGGTTCCCCCCAGCTCGGCAAAGATTGTAAGAGATGATAAATCAGAAATTCCTACTATACTCCCTAAATCCACTCCAGATTTTTCCCAAAGCTTTGTTCGAATATCGAAGGTACACTGATTTTTTTTTGGTTTCCTTGCTGTTTTATACCGACCATCGTCGCCCTTGTCTTTATCTCTAAGAGGAAGAGGTTCATCCATCACAGTTGGAAGTTTTTCAAGTTCATTTAAGATCTGTTCATCCAATTGATTCAGCTGTTCATATAAATAGTCATATTGATCTAACTCAAGTTTTAAAATAAACACTAAGTGTGGCCTGTAATGCCCTGTCAACGCATTAATAAATACTTTTGGCTGTTTTTTACAGCTTTTATGACGAAGTGATGCTAGATGCTTTGGGTCCGTTTTACCAGCAACAATTGCTCTTATTATTGCCATACCTGATAGTCCTGCTATATCAGCAACAGCCGTGCTCAGTTTAACATTCATCAACTGAAGAGCTTTTTCTATTTTGTTTAAAACCTTTTGTCGATCTCTAATCAAACTATTACGGGCTCTGACATACTCTCGCAGTGGTAGACGGTCTCTTGCAGGGCGAAATGCTGCTCTTAGAAGACCATTAGAATAGAGTGTTTGTATCCACTGACAATCAATTACATCAGTCTTACGACCAGGAACATTTTTGACACTTTTAGCATCTACTAGAATTGGTTGAATTGAAAATTCTTTAGACTCTAGTGTTTCGAAGAGTGGAATCCAATATACACCAGTAGCTTCCATTACACCTTTGGTAACACCAGCTTTTTTTAGATCCTTTGCTATCTTAAGAAGATCTGGAGTCGTTGTTTCATATTCAATAACATTCACACCTCCATCTTTATTTGGAATTGAAACATGTATTAGCTTTGATCCAATGTCTATACCTGCTACAGTGGGATCAATATAGCCAAGCTTGTTTTTGGGACGAGAATTAGTTTTGCTTTCTTTCATGACAAACTCCTTTGTTTGATTAAGGATTTTTTTATTAACTGTCTTTATTATAAGGGAGTTTGTCTTTTTTTAAAATTTCAACTATAGTGCTGTGAAGTGCCATATCCTTATTCTTTTCCAACGACGACGTTTAAAAGATGCATAGACGTCCATTCTCCACACTTTGGGAATCTGAACTAGCGGCATGTTACTTTGTGATATGAGGTGCACCGCAGTTTGGATGCTCTTGAGTAACGGCACCAATGAAAACAGCCAATGTTGCAGTCCTTCAGACTGCGATAATTATTTCAATTCCATTCCTGGGGTGTATCGCCACCATTTAATTGGACACAAATTTAGCTTAAATGATGAAATTTTTCCGCCTCCCTTAAGAGGCCTCCCATGTCGG
>JAYEFL010000254.1:0-2361 GCA_034658635.1 Bacteroidota bacterium
GGTCGTTCCATATCACCTGCGGGATTTTGGACTAACATTGTCCCTTCCGCGTGCATAACAATTGTTCCGGGTTCGATAATCAATGTTGTTGTACTATCGAATATTATATCCCTGTTTATTTGAACATATTTGTCCAGGGTACCCCAATTTATTGTTGAATTAGAATACACTATTGGAGTAGAGAATAGAGATTCCTCATCACCATTCTCAGTCAAATCACATGACGATAGAAATACAGCTAAGCTAAGTAAATAGTGAATCCGTAATATTCCCATTAAAGGTCCCTTCATCTAGCTAACGTCCTGAGTTTGAGCGGCTTCCGTATGATTTATCCTTTTGCAATATTTGTGTATCCTGAGACATCATTTTCGTAAACCAATCCATTTTTGTGAGTCCGCTCGAAACTTTTGTTAGATGCCCATTTTTTCAAGGAAATCCCGCGCAGTAACTATTTGTATACCTTCCACTTCATGCAACTCTAATAAATCACTATCACCACTTACAATGTAAAAAGCAGCGCCACTCAATGCACAATTAATGAATTTGTTGTCATCTAAATCTCTAGAAAGTGATACATCATGAGATGGAGTAATAAAAATTGTATCCTCGGCAAGAGTCCTCATCATCTTTTCTAAAAAGGTAGGGGTTAATCTTTTTGTCCGCTTATGAAGCCTTGTCATAACCCCATCATATTCTTCCAGGATAGATTGACTTACTAATAAGTTGATTGATTTCTCCTGCCAAAGCTCCAATACTTTTTCTGGGTTACCCCCAAAAAATAAACCAGATATCAGTACATTTGTGTCAAGTACGATTCGCAAGAGTTTTTCTCGTTTCTTTGATGGCTTCTTCCACATCAGCTTCTGTTAAATCAAGTTCTTCACGAATTTCTGCTGCTAGCTTAAGGATCTCTTTGAATTCATCCTTTTTTGGTCCTTCAATCGGCTTTAGAAGAAGGTTATCACCTTCTCTCACTACAATTAGTTTTGCTCCCTTCCCCATATTCAGCCCTTTTCTTAGACTTGCAGGGATGACAACTTGCCCTTTTGTAGACATACTGGTAATTTCAAATGTGCTCATAAATCCTCCTTTTGTTAAAGGTAAGACATGCTTACACCTAGCGCAAGCTATGATTCTCTCACTTGCACTTCCGAGAAAACAGTTAAGCCAAAGTCTTTAATCATGATTTCCCCCACTCTTTCTGGTGCATCTAACGTCCAGCGCTTGAGCGGCTTCCGCATGATTTATCCTTTTGTAAAAACAGTGTATCCTGCGACATCATTTTAGTAAACCGATCCATTGGTGTGAGTCCGCTCGAAGCAGCATGTTAGCAAGATTATTCCATCTTTGAATAATAGTATGTCTGTTCCCGGTACGACGATAAGTCTCTAGGATGCTCTGCAAACCAAAATACATGTTCATCAAATGTAAGCATGTTCGATTCGGCTGAAGTGTATGGACCTTTTAGAGCATATAAAGTGTCATTATGTAACTCATAATCGAAGCTCATTATAGGTCCATCTGATTGGTCATAACAATTTATGTGAACGTGGCTCTGATACTCATTCCAGGTGCCACAATATTCGCCATCATAAAAAGAGTAGTCTATTGAAGCACATGCCGTTTTATCCTCTTCCATATCCACAGAAACTGGTAATCCGTAAGGAGCATCAGTTTCTATTGTTGAAGAAAGAACGTATCTATCACCTGAGAATAACTTAACAAGATTTGGAAAGTAGATTGTGCCTTGAACCAATATAGAATCAACGGAATCTACACTATAAAGAAAGGTTGGTGGAATGTGTAATGAACCCGTATTGAAATCAATAATGTATTCGAAATACTCTCTAGCGTATTGTGCTCTAAGCGTATCTTCACAGTCATCAGAATTGTAGTAAGAAGCAATTACAACATCATCTGATTTGTAAATACTAAGTTGGTGTTCTCCTCGCTCTGAACTCCAAGCATTATCATCCGAGCAAAGACTCTCAGAGTAAAATCTTAATTCCTTCCGTTGAAAGAAACCAGGTTTCCGTGCTTTAAATTTTGTAAAATCGTATTCATAAGTACCAGAAATGGAAATGATTCCATCGTGAATAACGGAATAATCAGCATCGCGAAGAAGATGTATTACTTTTTGGTTTACTGACGATTCAATTATGTCCAGCTCTTGGTCATACTCATACTGCCAACTACCAATCAACTCGATTTCAGGATCATATCTTGGCTCCACACATGAATAGTTGGTAAATGTAAAGATAAGGAGAATCAGGTTGAGCGACTTAGTTGGTTGCATATTATTTCATCTATTCTTGCTAACGTATTGCGCTTGAGCGGCTTCTATACACATTTACACTTTGC
>JAYEFL010000255.1:0-2360 GCA_034658635.1 Bacteroidota bacterium
TACGGGACAATCTTGAAGTTAAGAAAGGATGCCAAATTCAAGTCTATCAGAATAGGCAAAAGATACTATGTCCAAGGCAAGGAAATCTTGTCTTACATTAATGGTAGTTAATGTTTAATATTTAAAAGGTTTTAAAATCATTTAATATAAATATATTATATTTATAAATTATTGGATTAAGAAATAATGTATCTTGATTACTGGGGATTTGAGAAGTTCCCTTTTGATAACGTGCCTGATCCAGACTTCTTTTACGCTTCGGAACCGCATAAAGAAGGTCTAACACGGCTGATATATGCCGCTGAAATGCGGAAAGGGTGTGCAATGTTGGCCGGAGATATTGGCTGCGGCAAGACTACGATGAGCAAAGTGTTTTTGAAAAGAATATCTGAACAAAGATATGATGTCGCGATTATTTCAAACCCGAGCATGGGACCCAAACAATTGTTACAGGAGGTGTTGTATAAATTTAAAATCACGGATATCCCCGAAAATAAATTTGAAATCCTCCGAGAGTTGCATAATAAGCTTACCGAAAACATGAGGAAGAATAAAGAAACCATCTTGATCATTGACGAGGCTCAGTTGTTGTCCAAAGAAACCATGGAAGAAATCAGGCTGCTTCTTAATTTTCAATTGTCAAACCGATTTTTGTTAACAGCTTTTCTACTTGGACAGCCGGAACTGATTGAAAACATCAAACGGGTTAAAGCGTTAGAGCAGCGGATCGCTATCAGATATTTTTTGAAACCATTCAATTTTAAGGAAACAATAAAGTATATCTTATTTCGACAAAAAAAAGCAGGCGGCAGGAAAAATGTGTACACCCGGCAGGCCATTGAAATGGTGTATAAGCACTCTAACGGAATGCCCAGAAGTATCAATAACTTTTGCGACATGGCCCTTCTTGTCGGCTTTGGACAGAAAACTAAAATGATCACTTCAGCCGTTATAAGGGATATTATAGAAGATGGTGAGATTTTCTGATATTCTTCAAGACGATAAAAAACATGGAGAAGAAACACCGCCCTCAAAGCCCGAAAAGGTGATAAAATCCCGACAAGAGGACACCAGGACTAAAAAAGTGCGGATGACCGATTCACAAATTCTGGGTCCGGAACAAATCCCTGATTTTTCTGATCCTTTTTCAGTCAATAGGTATAGTGAGGATGTAAAGACATACTACGCCGGACTTCTTGAGAAAGCAGTGGAAATCAGGGAGAGAGTAAAGGCAAACCAGGGATTAAGCCATTCACCTATCCTCTCCTTACTCCATGATATAATCGATCAGGATCTGATTGATCAACTCTATGAATACGCACTTTCCATTCCGAGTGATGATGAGTTACCGGCTCACAGCATTTCCGTTACCCTCGCCTCTTTGAAGGTGGGCAAAGGAATGGGTTATGATACAAAGAAGCTCTTGAGATTGGGATTTACGGCCTTTCTTGAAAATGTGGGCATGTATAAACTCCCTGATCATATTTTAAAAAAAACGGGAAAACTCAGTCCGGATGAAATTGCTGTAATCAGGAAACACCCTGAATTAAGCGCCCAGATTTTCAGCGGTATGGGAGAGGTCTTTAAACAATTGGGAGAAATGGCTTTGCAGGTCCATGAAAGATCGGATGGGTCCGGTTATCCCCGCGGTCTGAAAGGGGAGGAAATCTCAGAGGCTGCATCAATAATAGGATTAATAGATGTTTACATGGCCATGATCAAGAACAGGCCGTATCGCGACAAGTACATCCAAACCCAGGCGGTAAAATCCGTTTTAGACATTGGCAAAGGAAAATTTCCGACTAACGTGGTCAAAGCCTTCTTGAATCAAATCTCTCTGTTTCCTGTTAATACCCATGTGAAGCTGAATAATGGTTCCATCGGTCGTGTCATCAGTACCGACCAAAGACGGCCAATGAGGCCCACAATAGAGATACTTTATGACGGGCTGGGCCGGAAAATCGGTAAAGGAAAAATAATCCAGTTATCCGAATCTCCACTGCTGCATATTGTCGGGTCTGTTGATGAAAAAGAACTCGACTGAATCGGTATTTATTCATACCATAGGTTAAGCGGTTCAACGTTCACGGCCTCCGGCTCGTAGAGCCTACGCCTCGGAGAGTTCACGGTTAAAGAGCCCTAACTGTCTGATATCAAAAGAATGATACGTCAGTAGAGACGACACGTATGTTTCACTTTTAAATTGCAAGAGTTTGAAGTGAACTAAAGTTTGAAGTGAGCTAAAGTTAAGGAATTAATACAAACAACGCTTTGTCCCCCTCCACATTGTCGACCTTAATCGAATATCCTTCATCTAACTTATGAGATTCTCCTAATTCCATCATCAACTTCCACTCCCA
>JAYEFL010000256.1:0-10241 GCA_034658635.1 Bacteroidota bacterium
CTGGTTGAAGAAGTTTACCTCAATGGAGAGAAGCTTGATCGCACCTGGATAACGCATCAGGATATTTTGGATGGTGGGGAGTTGAAGTTTGTGATGAAGGAGGGGCGATAGTTTTTAGTCAATAGACTCTAGTCATTAGTCAATAGTTTTTCGTCTTTCGTCTTTCGTCCCCGGATCAAGCCCGGGGCAGGCTATTCGGGGGAGAAGTTTTCAGAAAGAAAAAAGTCCCGCGTCACTTCCCGCGTCACTTCCCGCGTCACTCCCGCGTCACTTCCCGCGTAACTCCCGCGTCACTTCCCGCGTCACTCCGGCGTCACTTTTGCGTCACTCCCTGCGTCACTTTTGCGTCACTCCCTGCGTCACTTTTGCGTCACTCCCTGCGTCACTCTTTTTCTGCCCGATGCGTCTCAGGTTATAGGCTGAGATTGCCAGGCCAACATATCGTTTGAAATGACTATGCCGCTGGCTTTCTTCCTCTTCTTCCTGCTTGTTGCGCTTACCTTTCTTGGGCATGACGACTTTCTCGACATGCTCTTTCAGCAGCCTTATTATCCTTGTGTCTCATCATAGCTGCAACTAATTTTGGTAGTGCGCCACCTCTCATCCCTGTCGGAATAGGTGTTTCATTGATGGTTTACCGAAAATATGCGAATCTCATTAGCTTAACGCATTGAATATCTGTATTTTCGGTAAATATACCAAGGCAAAACCCCGGTAGATCCAAGCAAGTTATTAACAATAAAGCGCTGTAAGCCAATTAATTGAAGGTTTTCTTGCAGGCACTAGTTAATAAATAAGAATTATCTCTAATATGACGCTTTTTGCTTGGATATGCTACAGGTTTTGGGAGTTCAATTTATGTGTGAGTAGGGTCACTGCACAAGCGTGTTCTGAGAATTCTACCGTTTTCTTCGAAGGATCAATAAGCCTGTAAAAATTATTACGACTGATACCCCGAGAATGATCAAAATCGTAGGCATAATGAATTCTACATTTGATTTTTCTTCTGTATTCTCAGTTTCAGAATTGCCATTTAATAAAAGTTCCAGATCAATCTCCTCCGGAGCGAAGGTAATATCAGTTTCAAGGTCAGTAATCTGTTCTTTCGACAGTATGTGGCTCATCTCAGCCAATACCATTGGGTTATCAACATCAAACCCCAATTCATCGGCTAATAGCTGGCGGGTCTTTGATGACCAGTTCATCGGGATCTGTGGTCCAAGCATCCACTTCCTGTCTAATCCGCATTCACAATCTGCTCCGATCATGGCCAGCCGTTTGAAGGCTTCCTGATTATTGATGGACTCATAATCAAGGATATCTCCAATAATTCTTCCTCTGCCATACATGATTAAAGCCAAAGGTGTCTCAGGGATTTGATCGATGCCTATCGCCCACAATAATACTCTTTCACTTTCAAATTGCCCGCTTGTGATCCTTATGGCTTTAGCACCATAAGTAACCTGTTTAGGCATGTTGGGCATTCGATTAGTAATATCATCACAAGACTTTTGTAGAATAGCAAAGGCTTTATTATTCAACTCCTGCTTTGTGGATTCAATGAGTAGAGTGAAGGCAAAATGATTGAAAGAGAGATCTGAGATTTTTATCCTCAAAGGAGAGAACAGTATAGTGCTTACCAGTTCTTCCAATTTATCACTTTGAGGCCGGAAAACCCGTTTTACAGAAGGTGACCAAAGAATGGTTGTTGGAAAAGGAATTTTTTGTTGGAGAGCACTAACGAGAGCCGGGTGTTCCTGATCTTTAGATGGGTCTAGAATAATCAACCTTATATTGCTGTCAGTGAGCTGTTTGCGAATTCTTTCGTATTGCTCAGACAGTGGGTCTGCTTGACTATTGATAATAACAATCGAATAGACCGAATGAGATAAACTTGAGAATCCTATTTCCCGAACTGTATATCTGCAAGCCCAACTCGCCATTGTGCTGCCTAGAATACATATGCTCACAATCAATAGCTTCCTCATTCTGCTTCAGGATCTACTTTTGTAAAAGTTTTATTGCGGAAATAACGCCTGTCACCCTTCTCTGTTTTAACAACCGTCAGGGTTTTAACCTGAGCTGTTCCTGCGACCGAAATTGGACTGGAATATTGTGAAGAATTTTCTGTGGGTTCTGAGCCATCAATAGTGTAGTAAATGCTGGCGTTTGTTCCTGGTTTCAATGTGATCTTAACTTCGAGGTTATCGATAAATTCGTTGGGTAAATATTGCTGATGATATTGACCATAGGTTTCATCCTTGAAGTCAATGAAATGCTCATCACCAGCCCTCTCAATTGTTATTGGAGCTCTAGAAAAGGGTGCAAGAACCATAGATGTTTCAAGCCAGTTGCCGCAACTGCATCCTCCTCCTGCTTCGGGTGACAAAATCATTCCCTGGGCCGGAATCGTACTAATCCAGCAATCAGGTCTAAGTCTTTCCCATCTTGAAAATTCTCTTGTATCAAAATTAAATTGAGTGACACTGCCCCCACGATAAAAAATGGATTGTTCTGTCAAAGCGTAGCTGGCACATCCATGCCCGGATTTCGGAACATTATAATCGAGCGGAATACCGGTCGTCAAATCATATATTGATGGTTTAACAATCAATTTGTTTCCAACAATTGCAGGCCTTGATAAGTGCCCGCCATGATTTCCATGAAACCATGGACTTTCATCTTTCCAAATGAGGTTTCCATCATCAGCGGAATGGGTATACAAATGATAATTTTGATCTCCTGATGATAGGATTACAAGTTTATTTGAACCTGCAGCCATGCTATAGGCAGTT
The DNA here is from genome assembly GCA_034658635.1 of Bacteroidota bacterium. GTDB lineage: Bacteria > Bacteroidota > Bacteroidia > Bacteroidales > UBA12481 > JABHCC01. The sequence continues at coordinate 2,796 of JAYEFL010000256.1, forward strand.
TTTCCGGGATGATGTGAGAGCTTTTTCTCAAAGGCTGTTTCTCCACTATCTAAGTCCAGTGCGATGAGCAATATGCTATTGAATACATCATCTTTTGCTCGTTTCTTCTCAGATAGCATTAATTCGGGAGTTCTTGATTCAACGAAGTAAATCGTATTGTTTAAGTGAGTGATTGTGGCATTTAATATAACGCCTCTGGATTTGTACCTCCAGATGTCAGTACCTGTTTTTTTACTTTTCTTAAATATGGATTTGCTAATGACTTTCTCAGCCATAGGACCTTCGGCCCAATCATACCAACCTGCACCACCATGATAATCAGTGTAATGCGATCCTGCGGGAGAAGTACTCCCAACAATGAAGTCGCCCAATACACTCACAAAGCCAGATTCATATGCCTCATCATTGTTAACTTGAAAGACTTCATCAACATCTCCATTATCCTGATTTACCTTCAAAATATTATTGCCAATTCCCATATATAGATGCGCTTCATCAGCTGCCCAATTAGAGCAATCGCGATGAATATTCATTCGTATAAATCCGGGGAAATGTTTAGTCCAATAAATAGCACCATTATAGACATCTTGGGCAAGAACCCTCTCTTTTCCCTCAATGAAAAGTTTCCCTGAGATAGATAATGGTGAAGGCTTTCGTCCACTGCGATCTGTTTGAAAACGCGGACCCGGACGTCCCATCCATTGAACATCAAATTCTTCAGTTGAGGTTGAACCCCAGAGGCTTTCACCGCCAAATGCTGAATTATCTGGTTTCGCATACTGATGCGTCCACTCACCCTGATTTTCAATTTGATTTTTGGTGATGACTAGAAACTCACTGAATTCTTCATGCTCGATTTGCCATGCCAAAGTTGCTTTATCCAACCATTTTGACACTCCGTCTCTCACTCTGATAATTGCTTTTCCTTCAGGCGCCAAAAGTTGGATAATCTGATCAGGATGAAATTTATCTGCAGACTCGAGCCAGATAGAGCTTGCCAGATTGCTCATTATTTGGTTTAGAGGGATATCAGATAAAGTATATGCAGACCATTCTGTTCCATAAATATGATTGATCGACAACCTTTCACGAAGCTTGTTTATTTTCCCCAGATTATGAGCGAGTTGGATAATGTGGTGATCAGATTGCTTCAGTATACTTAGTGGAATTGCAGACTCTGTGCTGCCTATAATAAAGCATGTACCATGACCTGTTTTCTCACTATTTAACAAAGTGGCAATCATTCCTTCTTCTTCAGAAGAAAGATCTTTAGACTCTGAAAAGGACATTTTCGGTTTCTTAAAATTGAAGAAATTATCATATTCAAAATGGAATGATTGCTCATCTGCAGTTTTGATAAGACCAAGGTACCTGAAGTCTTTCCTGACATCGAGGGTGAAGGAATGCTCTTTCTTAGAGATACTTTTTCGAGAGTCAATTTCCTCGTTATCTAGTAACCAGTGAAGGCTGCAATCAATATTGTCATGGGTTTGAAAAGTAACTAAAATCTTATTTTCGGATATGGCTTTAATAAAAGGTCCCGCTAATAAAAAGGCAGCATTGTTCTCTCTTTCAATAACAAGTTTTTCAGTTTTTTCCTCTATCTCAGGTAAGGAATTGTAATTCAGAGCAAACAGCTTATTCTCACCTCTTCCGGCACTGAAACGATATATTTTTCCTTCATTAGTTGAGGCATAAATCGATTGTTGGGCAGCTGCCAGGGCAAAAACTGTTCCTTCAACCTGAATTTCCCAAATGGGAAGGCCATTTCGGGTTGAAATTCCGAAGACCTTATCCGTTGATCCGGCGAAAAGAAAATCTCCTGCCAGAATAATTTTATGAGCTTTGAAATTACGTCTGAGCCAGATTAGTTTTTTACTTGATCTTTCATAGGCAGACAGAGCATTGTCAGTAAGCACGAAGCTTGTATCTCCTTTAACTACTATTTCTTTTCCTCCGTCAAAGGTCATGAAATCAGGTTCTTCAACATTTGATAATTCATGAAGACTTTTCTTTCGTGATGTATGAGGATGAATAATATGATCATCTTTGGTAACCAGAACAAAACAGCCACCTGTGCCTGGCAAACTGCCATGGGGTTCTCCACTTGTTTTATCAAAAAATGCCGGAGCAATTCTTCCTTGTGGTTGGATGAGGGCAGTTCCTGTTGAAGCCATTGAACCTTCAAATGTTCGATTCTCAACTTTCCTTACATAGCAATTATCATGGGTAAGCTTGCCTGTTTTTTGATCGATAGCGCAAAAATAGGATGACTTCCAGGGTAAAAGAGATGCTCCAAAATACACGATTCCGTCTTCTATTAATGTTCCGGTTCTGATAGGCCAGAATGAAATCAATCTTCCATTATTCAGCACCTTGGTTTGGCTTTGATCTGAAGGAGAAAACTTCCAGTTTAACTTTCCATTCCGGGCTTTCAGAGAATAGACATATCCGTCATCAGATCCAAAATAGAGATTTCCGGAATCATAGACCGGCGAAATATGAATCGGACCATTGGTGGTATAATGCCAGAGTTCTTCACCAGTGTTATTGTCAAGACAGTGGATAGCATCATCTGATGTTGATCCATAATATAGTCTATCACCAACGATAATAGGATAATAGGCCAAATCGTAATCTCTCATAGATGGCAAAGGACCTGAATTAGCGAAAGCGTCTTCATAAGCCGGACCATACCATGCCCGAACCGGCATTTGACTGGCAGAGTATTCCCATACTTCCCCGAGGGTTTCGATGCTGATCGATGTTGAACTCACTCCTGATCGGTAATTGTCGCTTTTGTATTGTCGCCAATCATCAGAAATAGATATGTCAACTTGCGAACAACTGGCAAGAAGTGCTATAATCAGGATCAGTGAGAATGAGTAGATATTTTTCATGACCAGAGGGTTAGAGATTTTAAATATACTAAATAGCTAGAATCCTACCATCCTTGATATGGATTGTTCTATCAGCCAGTTTATCAGCTTCGGATGAGTGGGATACCATTATTACTGTGCCTCCATCACGCTGAAATTTATTGAAGAATGAGAGAACTATCTCAGAGTTTTCGGGATCGAGATTTCCAGTTGGCTCATCGGCCAGAATAATCCCGGGATTTGAAGCGAGAGCTCTTACCAGTGCAACTCGTTGCCTTTCGCCTGCAGATAACTCGTTGGGCTTATGTTCTAATCTATTCTGTAATTTTAATTCTGTAATGAGTTGATCAACATACTTCAAATCAACCTCGATATAAGATAATTGGTTCTGGAGCAGCATGTTGTTTCTAGCTGAAAGATATGGGAGCAAATGATAGGCCTGAAAAACAAAACCAATATTCCGGGCTGAAAGGCGTCTTCTGTTGCTTTCATTGAGCTTGTAAAGATCATGGTTGAGCAGATTCACTGAGCCAGAATCTGGTTGTAACAATCCTCCCATGGTAAAGAGCAGCGTAGATTTTCCACAACCACTATGTCCCTTTATCAGTGTAAAAGAGTTTTCTGAGATTTTAATGTTAATATCAGAGAGAGCTTCAACTCTATTTTTCCCTTTCCTGAAGGTCTTATTTATGTTTTGTAATGTTATCACTTTTAGTCTTCTTTCAATATTTTTGCAGTATCTCTGTTAAGGGCCCACATTATAGGGATAAAAGCCGATACGCATGCTAGAATGGGTGCCACGATCGCTGTCCAGTACAGTAGCATGGGTAATTTTTTGACTGAATCTGGTGCAACCTTAAAGATTTCCGGACCAAAACTGGTAGCAATTGCGGTTCCAATGAAGTATCCCAAAACGGCCCCGAGTAATCCGGCCAAAGCGGCGCGTGCAAAGAAAATAAGTGCAGTTCTTGTTATACTGAAACCAAGCGCTCTCAGTATGCCGATCTCTTTCATCCTTTGATTGACATTATTCAAGCTTGCAATCGAAATCCATATCATGCAGATTATTATGAGAAGCGGAACCAACATTGAGAAGTACTTATCGCCCATTTTTCGTTGCCTCTCTCTGGCTACTGCAATAGTACTATTCATAATTACTTTTGCTTCCGGAATAATTTTGGCCAGCTCGGCTCTTAAGGTTCCCAAAGGATTGTCTCCCTTGGTTGAACACATACAATTCAGAGCCATTATTTCATTGATCATACCGGGCAATTGCAGAAGACTTTGAAGATCAGCTAAATCAAAATAGATTCTAATCTCATCTATACTTCCGGTTTCTGCCAGAATTCTGTCTACCAAAAACTCTTGCCCTTTGAGCTCAATATTTTCCCCCACTTCAAGATTGCTTTTTGCAGCCACTTCATAGCCAAGAATGACCTTGGTTTTGGGAATTGCAAAAATCATTTTTGATTTTCTGCTTCCTCCCGGCTCTTTTTCATCCGGAGATATCCCACTTAGAATTACATCCTGGTTATTCCATTGGTGTTTTGCATGAAGGCTGGCAGTGAGGTGAGCATAGTTAACTGAGCGTTGATCTATCAGACGCTGCAGAAATTGTTCAGGCATGTGGATATCCGAGAATCCTTCAATCCAAAACTCATCCATACTCGTTTGGGCCGGAATGATACGCAGGTTGAATCCCATATCTCTTGTTAGTAGTCTGGTTTCATTCCAGGTAGCTTTTGTGAGTGTATAAAATGAAACCAGAAGCGTAACGGCCACAATTACTCCCAAAACGGTTATTGTGAAGTTCAGTTTTCTATGCAGAATCTCTTTTAGGAATATCATGGATCAAAAATAGGATTTTGGCGACAATACCACCTGATAGCGATAGTTTTTCACCGGAATACAATACTCAGGATGCGCCAATCTGCCCCATGCTTTGCGGTAAGTGGTACAAGTCCTGATGCCGATTGCCCGCCATCTTTGCCAAATATTCAGATTCAAAGGCAAAGAAGTCTGCTTTGGGTGGAAGCTTATTTACACTAAAGATCTGATGATTTTGATGATTGTTTTGGGCGGCTCCAATACTGCAGATCAGAAGGGTGACAATTGCCATAAATGCTTTTTGCTTCATTTTATCTTCTTCTTCTTCTTCTTGATCTTGGGTATTTCAATTAATTGACAGGGAAATTACTAATTTCTCTCTATCTTCATCAATAGATTAGATCTAAACTGACTATAAATTTTTTTTTGGAGTTCCACTTGATCATATTAATAAAACGGTTGAGCTTACTGGTTTAGAAGGAAGACTGGGGATTAATGATCTGGATAAGTTGTTAAACTTGATGGGGTAGGACATGTAGTTAAAAAGAACATTTTTAGTAATGGTCCGCACTGTGGGATCTGAATTCATATGATCACGAACAGCGTCACGATCGGCGTCACGATTCTTTGCCCGATATTTGTAGTACTACTATTGTTATGATAGAAAGAGAAATTTTAAGCAATTATCAGAAAATATCTGACCTTTTGTCAGCTAACCGGCTGAAAGAGGCTCTGGATGAATTGAATCCATTAGTAATTGATGCTGGATTGGGAGAATTCATGAATGAAAAGGAAGAGCTCAATACCACCTATAAATATATGCTTCAGTACACTGTTGAGGGAGTTCAGGATCCGGAGCGACAAAAAGTTTATCAGAAGCTGGTTGCCAGGATATACAGACTAACTGACAAGGTGATAGAAGCTCTTCTTACCCGTGATTCGGTTTCTTATCAGCATGTTCAGAAAAGGATATTCAGGGATGAATTGCATGAATGGGGAGGAAAGCAGGTAAGCCATGGGCTTAACGACCTGGTTCGTTTACGCGGAGGAGAGGCAAGGGAATATAATAAGCAATTGTCATTTTTTTTCAGATTACTGTGGCTCAGTGATGAATTTGCAGAAAATGAGCGAACTCTGTTTAATGATCTCATAGTCCATGAGTATATGCTGTTAGAAGAGAAAGTAGCTATTGTTTCAGCATTGAACCTGAGTTTATGGCGGTTCTTTGATCCAAAAAAATTCAGCCTTTTATTTGACCTTTATGAAAATCAGAATGATCAAATCCGTTATCGTGCCCTGGTAGGATTGCTTATAGCCTTTTATAAGTACGATGATCGTTTGAAGGTATATCCGGATATCCGGAATCGTTTCCTTCTTTTTGATGAGAATCATGAATTCAAAAAGCTGGTTGAGGAAGTGGTGATACAGCTGATCAGGAGTAAGGATACAGATAAGCTGACCAAGCGCATGCAGGAGGAAATTTTGCCGGAAATGATGAAAATTACTCCTCATTTAAAGGAAAAACTGGATCTGGATAAACTTTTAAAAGAAAGTTTGGGAGAGGAGGATAAAAACCCTGAGTGGGAAGAGATTCTGGGCGATTCTCCTGAGTTGTTGGGCAAGATGGAAGAGTTGACAGAACTTCAAATGGAAGGCTCTGATGTATTTATGGGCTCGTTCAGTATGCTCAAGCACTTCCCCTTTTTCAATGATATGGCCAATTGGTTTTTCCCTTTTACCGGTGAGCATCCTGAGATCAGGAAGCTGGCCAAAGAGAATCAGGAAGACTGGTTTGTTAAGTTTCTGGAAGCTATTTCTGATAGTGCTTTCATGTGTAATTCAGACAAGTATTCTTTCTGCTACGGAATTCAGTCTATGCCAGACGATATGAAGAAATTTCTGTCAGATGGCTTGAAGGCTGAATCAGAGCAGATTGGGGAGATTCTCAAAGATGAAGAATTGCTGGATAACCAAAAGAAAGCAGGCAAGATCATTCGTCAATATACTCAAGATTTGTACCGGTTTTATAAGTTATTCCCCGATAGAAAAGCCTTTGATGATATATATGGCTGGCCACTCGATTTTCACAACAAGAGTTTTTTCAAGGATCTTTTCGTTAACGATGAGAGTATCCTGAACACCATGGCTACGTTTTATTTCGAAAAGAAATATTATCCCGAGGCTGCCCAGGTATACCAGGTATTAGCAGATGGGCAGGATGGTAGTAGTCCTCAGGTTCTTCAGAAAATGGGGTATTGCTACCAAAAGCAGGGTGACTATCAAAAAGCCCTTGACCTGTACCTGAAGGCTGATCTGATGCTACAGGAAAACAAATGGAACTTGAAAAAAATCGGTCTGTGTTACCGATATCTTGATCAGCCTGATAAGGCTTTGCCCTATTTCCGACAAGCAGAGCATCTTGACCCCGATGATCTGCATACGGAAGTCTCCATGGGACACTGTTTGCTAGAGATGGAGGAGTTTGACGAAGCTCTAAAATCCTATTTTAAAGTAGAGTATCTGGATCCTTCCAATCATAAAGTGTGGCGACCAATTGCCTGGTGTTCATTTGTACTTAAGAAATTTGATCAGGCCCGCAAGTATTATGAAAAGCTTCTGGAAGAAACTCCAAATCAGTTTGACCTGATGAACCTTGGTCATCTCGAGTGGTGTGAAGGAAACAGAAAGGCTGCCGTTGATCGGTATAAAGATAGCATCAAACGCAAAGAGACAAGCTTTG
>JAYEFL010000257.1:0-2354 GCA_034658635.1 Bacteroidota bacterium
GGCCTCTATCACATAATCATCAACCCCTCCTGCAGTACCAGTTCCTTCTGAAGAATAATCGACCTCGGCCCAGTTACCAGTCACCTCTACTCTAAGAAAACTAGCCCCTCCTTGATCCTTTTGGTCTCCATACAAACTCTCTTCTTTTTTGATAGGTGTACGTACTGTCAGTGCGCCATATATCCCATAATAAAAACCTTCATTTTTCATATAATTCGGTTCATGTACGTCTAAATTAAAATTTAAAAAAGCCTAACACATCCTATAATGGTATTGAGTAAGAGCTCACAACCATAACAAAACAAGGAGGTTAGGCCATGAATAATAATAACACAATTATAGGACAACTGTTACAAATGATTTCGAGATATGAATTTCAAAATGCTGTTTCTGAAACTAAGAGTGAATATCATTCCCGAGGATTTAGTTCCTGGAATCATTTTGTTTCAATGCTGTTTGCTCAGTTTGCTGGCCATGATAGCCTTCGCGGAGTTGAAGCTGGTTTAGCAACACAAGGCCAAAAACTTTATCACTTAGGTATCAAGCCCATTCATCGTTCAACATTGGCCTATGCAAACAAACATCGGCCGCATGAGCTTTTTAAAAAACTTTTTTTCAAGATGCTGTCCAAATGTCAGCCATTGGCGCCAAAGCATAAATTTCAGTTCAAAAATAAGCTTTATAGCTTAGATGCCACAACCATCGATTTATGCTTGTCGCTCTATGATTGGGCCAAATTTCGTACAACTAAAGGTGCCGTTAAACTTCATGTTAAATTGAATCATGCCGGTTATCTTCCAAACTTTGCTGTAATCACAGAAGCTGCCGTTCATGAACAAAAGTCTGTCTTAGATATCCCCTTAGAGCGTAATGATGTTGTCGTTTTTGATAGAGGATATACTGACTTTAGCTGGTACCGCACTCTCGTCGATAAAGGAATCTTATTTGTAACTAGACTCAAGAAAAATGCTAATTACAAAGTTGTCGAGCGCAGATCAGTCAAACACCTTAAAGACATTTATTCCGATCACATCATTGAGCTCAAAGGATTTTACACAAAACAAAAATATCCTTATCTATTACGGCGCATTCGCTGCAGAGATTCTGAGACCGGAAAAATTATTGTTGTCTTAACCAATCAAATCAAATGGTCAGCTAAAACAATTTCAAGAATTTACAAAGATCGATGGCAAATTGAACTATTCTTTAAAGCGATAAAGCAGCAGTTAAAAGTGAAAAGCTTTCTTGGTACTTCAAAAAACGCGTTGCTGTCTCAATTGTGGATCGCCCTTATTGCTTATTTGATGCTTTCCTATTTAAAATTCAAATCAAAATTTCAATGGTCAATTTATACTTTAATGGAAATATTACCAGTAAACATTTTTTCAAGAAGATACATCTGGGATTGGTTGAATGATCCGTATCATCAGCAATCAAACAACAAGCCCCCAGGCAATTTACAGCTAAATTTCAACTTCGTCTAATTTGGACAGCAATGATATTATATTTCTTTGAATTCTCTCATCTGTTTGTAATACTCAAATATCTTTAATGCCTCTTCTTCATCTACTTTACTGATAGCAAAACCCACATGTACAATAACATAATCCCCTACTTTAGCAGCAGGAAGAAAGCCAAATGAAACCTCCTTGGATACACCTGAAAAGTTCACTTTTCCTTTCTTGCTGAATGGGTCCGGATGTTCGTCAATACTTTCGATTTTTCCTGGAATAGCTAAACACATTTGAATCCTTCTTAAGGTTGTAGGCAACCCAGAGTCACTGGATAACCATTTTTGCTACTTTTGTACTCTGTTGGCTAAAACAACCACCTGCCCCAACGAAATTCCTCCATCATTCGGGGGAACACGCTGATGCCAATAAGGGATAAACCCTTCTTGCTCTAGACGCTCAATAATCCCTTCCGTTAGATACTTATTCTGGAAACAACCGCCGCTTAAAACAACTTTCTTCTCTCCTACACGCCTAACAACTTCCACGGCACTTTCAATTAATGTATTATGAAACTTGGCCGATATTTCCCCTACATTCACTCTAGAACGTACATCATCAATAATTTCCTTTATCATCTGCTGCCAATCAATCACGAAAACCGAATCGTCCTTCGAGTCATCCAAAATTTTAAATCTATAATACTCTTTTGTTTGAATTTCGTCTAGTGCATATTCTAAGGCCATAGCTATCTGTCCTTCAAAATTGATATGCTGCCCGAGCCCTACAATAGACGCAACCGCATCAAACAAACGTCCAACACTTGAAGTTACGGGAGAATTCAATCCTCTCTTTATCATTTGCAAAATCATATCAAGTTCACCCTCTGAAAACGCCTGAAGA
>JAYEFL010000258.1:0-2342 GCA_034658635.1 Bacteroidota bacterium
TTGCAGTGGTGCCTGAAAATGCGCTCTTAGAGACAGCGATGGTGCTCAACCGGATCCTGAATTCCCGATAGAATCGGGACAGGCAAGTTCAGGATGACAGCTCGTTTTTTTGGCTTGGTGATTGGGTCTAATCTGCACAAATACAGGGCATTGCATTCTCCCTCCTTAATCTTAAGGAGAGCCTGCCCCGTACTTGATCCGGGGGCCGGGGTGGATTAACTGTTTGTCGAGAAGTCGAGAAGTCGAGAAGTCGGGATGTCGTGAAATCGTGACGGGTTCTTACCTGTTACCCTGGTTTCAATTACTCACCGAACCTCAAAAACGCGCTAAGCCCAACAACGCCAGAACATCCCACATTGTCATCCCGAACTTGATTCGGGATCGGGTGGAGGTTCTCCCGGTGCTATTGCAGGGTGCTCTTTTGAGGTTGCAGTGGTGCCTGAAAATGCGCTCTTAGAGACAGCGATGGTGCTCAACCGGATCCTGAATTCCCGATAGAATCGGGACAGGCAAGTTCAGGATGACAGCTCGTTTTTTTGGCTTGGTGATTGGGTTTAATCTGCACAAATACAGGGCATTGCATTCTCCCTCCTTAATCTTAAGGAGAGCCTGCCCCGTACTTGATCCGGGGGCCGGGGTGGATTAACTGTTTGTCGTGAAATCGTGTGGGCAGACACCTTGGTCCGCCCCTACTGGTTACTTTTTTACTCCCCGTTACCTCTTACCTAAATATATTATTGCGCTATAAGTAGCCAAAACATGCTGAATTTATGTACATTTGGCTACTTATAGGGATCAATCATGGCTATATTGGTAGGGAGAAAACCTGAAATTTCCATCTTATTAGATGCTTTTCGAAGTAATAAATCAGAACTGATTGCTGTATATGGCAGAAGAAGAGTTGGGAAAACTTTTCTTATCAGGGAAGTCTATAAAGACAATATCAAGTTTGAGTTCTCGGGGATTCATAATGGACCATTAAAACAACAACTCAATAATTTCCATCTCACTCTTTCTGATAAAATTTACGGCTACAGAAAAGCTTCAAATTGGATTGAAGCTTTTCACCAATTAGGACAGTATATAGAGACACTTCCTTCAAAGAAAAAGAAAGTGATTTTCATTGATGAGTTTCCATGGCTCGATACACGAAAATCCTTCTTTCTTTCTGCATTCGATAATTTTTGGAATAGCTATGCATCAAAAAGAGATGATTTAGTGGTGGTGATTTGTGGTTCGGCTGCCTCTTACATGATAAAGAAAATAATTAAAAGCAAAGGAGGGCTTCATAACAGGCTAACCAGGAAAATTCAATTAGCCCCTTTTAACTTGTATGAAACAGAGCAATTACTAAAACGAAATGGAGTTAATCTTACCCGATACGATATATTACAAATATATATGGCTGTGGGAGGCGTTCCTCATTATTTAGAAAAAATTCTACCGGGTGAAAGCGTGGCACAAGCACTTGATAGATTATGCTTTGATAAAAATGGCTTCCTCAGATCAGAGTTCAATAATGTTTTTGCTTCACTATTTAGCCAATACGAAAATCATGAGGCAATTATAAGAGCATTGGCTGCTGTTCGTAAAGGTTTAACCAGAACAGAAATATTATCTAAAAGTAAAATCAAGTCAGGCGGCACTCTTTCTCACACCTTGCAGGAGTTGGAAGAATCCGGATTCATTGAGAAATATGTGCCCTACAAAGGAACCAAGGATTCGATCTATAGACTATCAGATGAGTATTCGATGTTCTATATTAAATACATTGAAAAGACAAAACCTTCTGGTGGTGTATGGATGAAGTTGCACTTACAGCCATCCTTCAAAATTTGGTCTGGGTTTAGCTTTGAAACCATTTGTATAAAGCATGTGGAGCAGATTAAGGAGGGATTAAAAATTTCGGGAATCAACGCAGTGCATGGTAGTTGGATTGAAAAAAACACAATGAATAGTGCTCAGATTGATTTGCTGATTGATAGAGATGACAATGTAATTAATCTTTGTGAAGTGAAATTCTACAGTACAAAGTATGCCATTGATAAAAAATATGCCAAAGAGATCGCCAAAAAACTAAATGCCTTTTCCTTAAGCACCAAAACAAAAAAGAGCGTATTTGTCACTTTCATAACCACTTATGGCTTAATAACTAATCAATACAGCAAACAACATGTTCAAAATGAACTAATAATGGATCACCTGTTTATTGAGTTATAAGTAGCCAAAACCTGATATTTAGGGGTGGTTTTGGCTGGGTATAATGGGGATTGGGAATGGGGATATCGGGATGTCGGGATGTCGTGACGGGTTCTTACCTTTTACCTGTTACCCTGGTTTCA
>JAYEFL010000259.1:0-2340 GCA_034658635.1 Bacteroidota bacterium
TCTCGACAAAGAAAAAGATAATTTCGCCTGGTGTTTTGATTGTGTTCCTGAAGAAAACTCTTTGAAATTCTTTATAGATAACGAGGAATTTGAAACACCATCAATCAATCTGGTTCTTACACAGTCAACCCAGTTGCTGGGTAAGGCTGTTGAAGCACGTTTCGGCAAGGAATTCCCAATCCGATTTGACTTCCTCGACACTATGGATGGCGGAAATCTCAGCTTTCAGGTTCATCCGAACACGAAATACATCCAGAAAAAATTTGGCCTGCATTATACACAGGATGAGAGCTATTATCTTCTGGATGCAAAAGAAGATGCAACTGTATACCTGGGTCTGCAAAACTCTGTTAAGCCAGAAGAAATGATCTATGCCCTGAGAGAGGCAAATAACGGTGGTCCTGAATTCCCCGCAGAAGAGTTTGTCAACATCTGGCCGGCAAAAAAACATGATCATTTTCTGATTCCGGCCGGTACCATTCATTGCTCTGGCAAAAACTCCATGGTACTTGAGATCAGCTCAACACCATATATTTTCACATTCAAAATGTGGGATTGGAACCGCTTGGGAATAGATGGCAAACCACGTCCGATCAACATTGATCATGCTGAGAAAGTGATAAACTGGAATCGCAGAACAGAATTCACCAGAAATGAACTGGTTAACCAGGCAGAACAGATCGCTGAAGGCGATGGCTGGCGTGAGGAAAGAACTGGTCTGCACAACCTTGAGTTCATTGAAACCCGTCGGCACTGGTTCACCAAAACAGTTACTCACCAAACTGAAGGATCGGTTAACGTACTCAACCTCATCGAAGGCAGGGAAGCTATCATCACTTCCCCATCAGAAAAATTCAAGCCCTTCATAGTGCATTATGCTGAAACCTTCATAATTCCTGAAGCCGTCAAAGAATATTGCATTACCCCATTCGGCGAAAGCAAAGGAAAAGAAATTGCCACAATAAAAGCCAGGGTAAGGATCTGAGAGGCTACCACTTACTAAACCTAAGCCCCTTAGTAAAACGCCCGTTGACCAAAGAATCCTTACTAATAATGTCAAGTCTATATCCCCCTCTCACATCATGGTATTTCAATGCGAAAATACCATTACCATTGACAATATTGGTTACCGGGGATCCTGCATGATCTGAGGCATATTTATTAAGCTCCTGGTACTCGTTGAAAACCGGACTACCAGTAAAGACCCAAAAATCAATAACACCTACCCTTCGATAATTAACCTCAGGATCATTAGGAATCTCCTGCTGAACAGCTGCAAAAAAATTATCTCCTGCTATGGTTACAATGATTTCAGAAATTCGATCAGGGTTTCTGTTTGACGACTTCCTGAGATATTTTTTCTCAACAAAGGCTGACTCTTCATGCTCATCAATAAACACATTGGTATAGTTTAACCTGACATGAAGTTCATAATTGGTAAAATGCTCATAATCTTCAAAATGAACCTTAATTGGATTGGGTGGATACAAACTAATATATGTCATCAAACCCTTTCTGGGCGCAGTGATCCTGGGAGGTCTTAAATGCTCTACAAAGGATGAAGAAATGAGTTGATATCCGGGAATATTCAAATTAAGGAGCAGATGGGTTCCGGGAATAAAACGATCAAATAAATCCCTTTCCAATTTGAATAACTGATATCCTAAACTTGAAAAAATCCCTTCATCTTTATCAAAAGGAATAACTGGTTCAAACAAAAACTCATTATATTTCCAGCCTTCATCAGTATAAAACTCAATTTTTACAACAGCATCTTCGAATGCAATAGAATCCGGATCTGCTGCCGACAGAAAAGCATTTCCTCCACCCTTGAATGTTCTTGAAAGTCTAAGGTAATGAATGCTATCCTGAGGATCAATCAGCGAATAAACAACAGGAAGTGTTGAACCACCATATTCTGTTTCAAAATCAGTTTCACATCCCACTAAGAATGCTCCGATCAGAATCAGCAAAACTCTTATAAAATATCTTTTATGCATCTTATAGACTTAGCAGAAACCTGATATGCAAAAGCATCATGTTTTATGTAATACTCCATATCTCCTCTTACATGAATAATATCGATAGAACTTTGAAAGCCTGTTGATAAAGGATCGCCGGCATTATGTTCAGTAGGATTCAGATAATAACCGTAGTGATACTTCTGTGTTACCGAAAATCCATCATAGGTTTGGATGATCTTCTGGTCTTGACTTGAAGACCAAAAAAAAGCAGCATACTCTTCAGGGTTAAATATGTTTTCTTTCACTCTTTCTCCCTTTTCCTGATAAATAAGTAGTGAACCACCTAACCGTAAGTTCATACCGCTTGGCCCATCAG
>JAYEFL010000260.1:0-10170 GCA_034658635.1 Bacteroidota bacterium
TACAGTTCTTTAACTGCTGAACTGAGTAACCTTTCAGATGCGTTAGGAAAACTGGTGGTTTATACTGGATTAAGGTGCTGATTTAATTCAAAGAGGGCGCTCTTTCGCTCTGGTGATATCGTTTATACAATGGGGGGGGGGGTATTTCATACAAGATTATGCGTCGTTCATGAGATGGATCGAGAAAATCACATATGTGTGGTTGTGAGATAGATACTGTTAAGTTATTTTAGCAGTAAAAAGTCAATTTATAATATAGATATTCTATAATTTTCACAATTATTAATTGTCATAATAAATTTTTACTATGAGGAAAAAACTCTCAAATCTCTTTTTCGCAGGCATAATTCTTAGCACATTGTTTTTTTGTGTAAGACTCGCGCAAGCTGAAGAAGCTTCAGGTAGCTGTATATCAGAATCCTTTTGTCTCAATGTTAGCAAGTGTCAAATGCACAAATATACCAAATTGTACATTGATGGAACTGTAGATTGTTGTGGTGCAACCGTTTACAATCAACAGGGGTTTAAATGCAAACTTCCTGAATAACCAAACTAACAAATAATACTCACCTAGTTTTCGAAGATAAATGATATTTGACTAGGTGAGTCTTTATTAATAGCTAGAATAGCGTCTTTAATAAATATACGGATTGCTTTTTGTATTATTCGATCTCAACATTAAAAAGATTAATCATAGCATTTGAATCTCCTTAGTATTATGACATTTCAATTTAAGGCCATTAAAACTGTAACTTGTTTTTTATTTATCATTTTTTTTGGAAGCTGCTCAAATGTGGATAACGTGATAGTCATTCATCCACTTGATTCCGACTATGATCTTTTTTCCATAAGCGTAATCAAATCCATCCAATTGTCAAATCAGGACGAAGCCTTAATTGGATCAATTGATAAATTATTGCAGTACAAAAATTATTTGTATGTTCTGGACAAAAAGAAAACAAGTTCGTTGTTGATTTTCAATTTAGACGGAACTCTTGAAAAAAGGATTCCTCGGGGTAAGGGGCCTGGCGAAATAGTTGATGTTGAAAATTTCGATATCATAAACGAAATGCTTGTGATTTCGGATCAATTCCAAATGAAGTACTATTCATTGAATGGGCAGTTTGATCATTCAATCAAACTGCCAGAAGGTTGGTTTGCATGGTCAATTATAGGATTAGACAATAGTAAAGTTTTATTACATGGTAGTGCAAGTTTAGAGAATTCTATCCACCCAACCGAATTTGCTAAATATCATATTGTTGACAATAAGTTTTCCAAGTGTTTTAACAGTTATTATTCAATTAATAGAGAATACTTACCTTTTATTGAGAGCCAACCTGCATGCTATTATAATGGTAGAATTCTTATTTCAGGAAGACCTGATAGTTACATTTATGAAATTGATGGAACTAATTTCAAGAAGAAGTATTTTGTAGATTTTGTAGATTTCAATTTTTCTGAATCGGATATTGATAAAGGACGAGAAAACTTTTTTAGATTGTATAAGAATGGGAAACGTTTTGGTTTGCTTGATAATATTATAGAAAACAAATCCATAATACATTTCATATACGGTGCATGGTTTGGTGAAAAAGGACATGCAGTACCTATAGTTTATTCAAAAGAGCATAATAAATCTGCTAGGTTTAATGATCTGTTAGAGAATGAAGGATTACCAAAAATGTCAATTTCTCATGGGCAAGATGAGAAATTTATTTGCTTTTTTCAACCAACTGAATTAAGTGATGAAGAAATACAAAAGATTAATAGTTCTAGACTTTTCGAATCAGAAATAACATGCGAATCTAATCCAATTATAGTAGTTGTTGAGGTAATTATTAGTTAGAAAGCATCGTAACCCTTGTAGCATTGATAGTAATTATATCGTATGAAAACAAAGCTAAGCTACGTTATTGGTCTCCTTGGATTAATCATAATAATTTCTCTTGCTTTAAAAATCCACAATACTAAAAAGAACTTGTCTGATTTTGAAGGCAGTTGTTATAATGCTTTGAGAAGCAAGATAATACTAGAATCGAAAAATGAGAATTATAAAATATGGAGAGATTTGGAATTTGATATATGGTTATCTAGTTTTAATCGTTTTGGTCAAATAGAATATCACCACAAGAATAATTCACAAAAAATAGCTGGTGGTTTAACCATTGTATATTGGTTCAATCAAAAAAGATCCTGTAGTGTTTGCATAGAAGAAGATATGGATATCCTGAAAGAATTAATTGATTCAATTGGAGAAAACAGCTTTTTAGTTATATCCAATTTCCGGAATAATAAGGAAATAGAGCTATTTGAGCGCAAGTATAGCTTATCTGACGTGTGCTACAATGTTAAGGAAGGGGAATTGATCAGAAAGCTAAATCAAACACCTTTTGTCCGCCTGCTATTTATCATCAATGAAAAGAAGCAAATTCTTTACCCCATACAAATTGAAACAGGGATTGATTTGACGGGAGGGGCAATTTTAGAACTTTTGGATTATTTCAATAATTATCCACTAGAATGATTGATGTTTTAATTCGAACTGACTGCCTCCAACAACATCTTCACATGCTGAAAGATTTTCAAGATCATCATAGCCCTGAGTCTTTATGTGTTTGTGTGCCTGCATATTCAGTTCGACTAATGGCAGCTTTAGGTCGAAATTTTAAGTTTTCCTGTAAAATATTGTACAACCACGTTTTAATTTCGTTGTACATAAAGCAAAGTTAAAAAGCAAGCACGATTCCGGGCAGTGATTTCACATCAACATCATCCAAACAATGCAATCAAAAAGTTTTTCTTGATTTTGAAACTACCTGGAGTGGTCCGTGTTGTTGATTTTATCCTGCTTCCTGCTGATACAGCTTAGATAATTAGATCACAACAAATTCCCGAAAATTTCCTCTGTTGATTCCTTTGTTAACTGACAGATAGTTATTGGAAAAGGTTTTAGGGAATTTGAATTTCCTTTTTTTACTCCATTTAAATTCATAGGCAAAGAATCTTCCGTTTACTTCTTCCACGTAGTCAATTTCTTGCTGCTGCGTTGTTCTCCAAAAATAATAGTTACGCAAGTCTTTATTGAGGCTAATTTGCTTAACTCTTTCGCTGACCATAAAATTCTCCCACAAAATGCCAACATCCTGCCGTATAGTCAGGGGCTGAAGTTGTCTGATCACCGCATTGCGAATTCCGTTATCGTAGAAATAGATCTTATTTTTTGCCTTAATCTCATTTCGCAGGTTTCGGCTAAGAGGAGCCAGCCGGAAAATAATATAAGCTTTCTCCAATATGTCTATATACTTATCTACAGTTTTCGGATCAATTCCTACTGTTTGTCCAAGTTCTTGTAATGAAACCTCACTGCCAACCTGATAGGCTAAAGCTTTCAGTAATTTCTTTATTACGGTTGGCTTCTTCAATCCTTCATACATTAATATGTCTTTATACAAATAGCTTTCTGCCAACTCTGATAAGACTAATCCCGGATTTTCTTCATGATTTAGCACATCGGGGTAAAATCCAAAAACCATACGGTTTTCAATATCTTGTTCCGCTTTTACATATCCGACATGTTCTTGCCATTCTCTCCAGGATACCGGCCAAAGATTAAAAGTCCACTTTCTGCCTGTCAATGGTTCATTAATCTTACCAAACAGATCAAATGAAGAGGATCCGCTCATTATTAGTTGCACATCCTTAAACTTATCTATCAGGATTTTAGATGTTAATCCAATATTGGGTATCCGCTGTGCTTCATCAATAAACACAATCTTTTTTCCCCCAATAATCTGTTTTATTTGTTGAGTATTTGGCCTGTTTAACAAATCCTGAATTGTAATATCATCTCCATCTAAAATTAAGAGCTGGTCATGGTATTTTTGCAGATTGAATTCCCAGAATATTATGATATTACAGGATTCTAATCCGTATTTCCTATGTTTTGAATCTGCATTGTTTTTTTTCTTCCTCATCCATCATCAAGAAATTATGTTAATCAAAACTTATGAAGCCTTAATTTCTATTTTCTATTTTCTAATTTCTATTTCCTGCTTTCACCGTCCTATTTCCTTTTTCCGTACCTTCGCACTGTATGTCAACAACCTGGATACATACTCTACGCAAAAATCATCAGCGCTTGTTCGAGTGCTTGATTTTCTAGTGACGCTGTAGTGGCCGACCTATGTGTCGGCCAGTGACGCATGAGTGACGCAAAACGTGACGCAGACGTGACAAAAATGCTTTGTCATCCCGGACTTGATCCGGGACCCGATCGCAGTACCACCACAGTAAATCGAAAATCCAAATCAATGAATACCCAAAACACTACCCCCGAACTCTCTTGCCTTCCTGAACGCCAGGCTAATGCAGAAGGAAATTTCTACTCTACTGATCCTGATAAAATCGGTCCCGGAATGAACGAACGCATTCAAGGTCTTCGAAAATTAAGTTTTGAAACTCTACCGTCGATATCTATTGAGCGTGCTCTGCACCAAACCGCATTTTATAAAAAAAACAACGGTAAATATTCTGTTCCGGTGATGCGGGCTTTGCAGTTTCTGGATCATTGTGAGAAGAAAACTCTCTATATCGGTGATGATGAGCTGATTGTTGGAGAGCGCGGACCAATACCCAAAGCGGTTCCTACTTTTCCAGAACTTACTTGTCATTCCGTTGAAGATTTTCAGGTATTGAATACCCGTGATCAGCAGCGCTACCTGGTGGCTGAGGAGGATATGGAAACTTATGCGAAGGAGGTCATCCCTTACTGGGAGGGTCGGACCATGCGTGAGCGGATATTTAATCATGTGCCTGAGGAGTGGAGTCAGGCGTATGAGGCCGGGGTTTTCACTGAGTTTATGGAGCAACGGGCTCCCGGGCACACGGTACTTGATGGCAAGATTTACCAGAAAGGAATGCTGGATTTTAAAGCTGATATCAAGGCTCACCTGGATTCACTTGATTATTTGAATGATTCGAAGGCAACGGATAAGGCCGAGCAATTAAAAGCCATGGATATTTCTTGCGATGCCATTATTGTTTTTTGTGAGCGACATGCTGATCTGGCGGAGAACATGGCTGAGAATGAAAAGAATGAAGTGCGAAAATCAGAGCTTCTTGAAATCGCTGAAGTATGTCGCCGGGTACCTGCTCATGCTCCCCGTACTTTCCGAGAGGCCATCCAGATGTATTGGTTTGTGCATTTGGGAACCATCACGGAGCTTAATGGTTGGGATGCGATGAATCCCGGACATTTTGATCAGCACCTTACTCCATTTTATGAGGCTGAGATTGCTAAGGGAGCATTGACCCGCAATGAGGCCAAAGAGTTGATCTCATGTTTCTGGATCAAGGTGAATAACCAGCCGGCTCCTCCAAAGGTTGGAATTACTGCTTTGGAGAGCGGTACCTACAATGATTTTACCAATATCAATTTAGGTGGAGTCAAGTCAGATGGTAGCGATGGTGTTAGCGAAGTGTCTTATCTGATGCTGGAAATTATTGAAGAACTGCATGTTCTCCAGCCTGGTAACTCGGTGCATATTAGTTCCCGTACTCCCGATAAATTTCTCCATGCTGCTACTAAGGTTATTCGGCAGGGACATGGATATCCATCCGTTTTCAATCCTGATCAATATATTCTTGAAATGGTAAATATGGGTAAATCTGTTAAAGATGCCCGCGAAGGAGGATGTAGTGGTTGCATTGAGGTTGGTGCTTTCGGAAAAGAGGCTTTCCTGTTGACCGGATATTTGAATGTTCCGAAAGTTCTTGAGATAACATTGAACCGGGGGATTAACCCGATTACGGGAAAGACTGCAGGTATTGATTGTGGAGATCCACAGAAATGGACTGATTTCGAGGATGTGTATGTTGCCTTCATGAAGCAGCTGAACTTTATTGTTGAAACCAAGGTTAGTGTGAGCAATTACATTGATCGTATGTTCGCCAAATATGCTCCGGCTCCTTTTTTATCTGTAGTGATTGATGATTGCATTGCGAAAGGCCGGGATTATTATGATGGTGGCCCGCGATATAATACAAACTATATTCAATGTACAGGATTAGGAACTGTTACCGATAGCCTATCCGCAATCCGAAGGCATGTGCTTGAGGATAAGCGATATAGCTGGAGCCAATTACTCGATGCTATATCAAGCAATTTTCAGGGAGAAGAGAAAATGCGACAGTTCATTCTGAATCGTACTCCTTTCTTTGGAAATGATAATGATGTGGCCGATTCTCTGGCTGTCAGGATTTATGATGACCTGGTAAAAGCTATTGATGGAAAGCCCAATACTAAGGGTGAAACCTTCCATCTTAATATGCTTTCCACAACCTGCCATATCTATTTTGGCCTGGTATTGGGAGCTACTCCAAATGGAAGATTTTCTGGCAAATCAATATCCGATGGAACTTCACCCTCACATGGATGCGATACTAACGGACCAACAGCTGTGATCCGCTCATTGGCCAAACTAGACCAATCAAAATCCGGAGGAACTCTTTTAAATCTCCGTTTTCTTCCCAGCCTTTTGAAACGTGACGAAGATGTAGTAAAACTTGGACATCTAATCCGCAGCTATTTCAGTATGGGCGGACATCATGTTCAGTTCAACATTGTGGATACAGCCACCCTGCAAGCAGCACAAAAACATCCTGAAGAATACAAGGATTTGCTGGTAAGAATGGCCGGCTACAGTGATTATTTTAACGATATGAATGGGGATTTGCAACAGGAGGTAATTGAAAGAACTGAGAATGAGAGTTTTTAGTCTAATGACGAAAGACGAATGACGAATGACGAAAGACGAATGACTGGATTAATCTTCGACATAAAACCCTACTCGATCAACGATGGACCGGGAATCAGAATTACCTTATTCCTCAAGGGTTGCCCTTTGAATTGTGTTTGGTGTCATAATCCAGAGAGTATTTCTCCTCATGTGCAGAAGATGTATTCTAAGAAAAAGTGTATTGGATGTGAAGCTTGTGTTGAGGAATGTCCTGAGAATGCCTTGACCCTGACTTCTGATGGTATCGTGACAGATACTGATTTATGTACTCTTTGTGGGAGATGTGCTGATGTTTGTCCTACTTTGGCTATTGAAATGAGTGGTAAACAGGTCTCTGTGGAGGACATGATGAAATTGATCCGAAAGGAAACATTAACTCTGGATCAATCGAATGGTGGAGTCACGATTTCTGGTGGAGAACCCATGATGCAATCTGATTTTCTGATTGAATTGCTGGATGCCATAGGAGAAGAAGGTATTCATAGGGCGGTTGATACCACTGGATTCATTAAAACTGAAACTTTGCTTGAGGTAGCTAAGCGTACTGAGCTATTTCTGTATGATCTCAAGTCGATGGATCCGGATGTACACAAGAAGTACACCGGAGTGAGCAATGAAAAGATATTGGAAAATCTACGGATTTTGGCAGAGTCGGGAGCCAAAATAAATATCCGTATTCCTCTCATCAAAGGAGTAAATGTCGACGAGGAGAACATTCGAAAGACTGCTGAATTTGTTGCAGGTTTGCCCGGTGAAATAACAGTTAATTTGCTTCCTTACCATGATATTGCAAGTGCAAAGCATCTTAGATTAGGACAGGAATATGAGCAGGCAGAACTTAAAGAACCTTTAGAGGAGGATGTTAAGCGAGTTATTAGACAGTTTGAGAGTGTGGGAGTTGTTGCTAGTGTGGGAGGCTGAATGAGGAAATAGGACGTAGAAAATAGTAAGTAAGGCTAGAAAATAAGATTAAGTTGAGATTTTCCTTTATCTTAAAACTTTTCCAAAAATCTGACAATATGCTCTTTAGCTTCACCATTTTTATACTACTGTTTTTCCAGTTTTGTTCTGCTTTCTCGCAGACAGTTACCCCTCCAACAGTATCTGCTGGTTTTATTGAGCAATCTCCAAAGCTTGATGGATTTCTGAACGATCCGGCTTGGAAAACTGCTGGTGTCATTTCTTCTTTTCGAATGGTTGAGCCAAATGAAAATGATGAGCCCTCATTTAGCACTCAGGTGAAACTGATGATGGATAAGAAGAATATTTATCTGGGGATTATTTGTAAAGATCCGAATCCGGAGAAAATGGTTGTTTTCTCAAAAGCCCGCGATTCAGGTTTGGATGATGAAGATTATGTGAAGTTTGTTTTCGATACCTATGGTGATGGACGTGGCGCTTATATTTTTGCAATTAATGCTTTTGGTGCGAGGTATGATGCGCTGGCAAGTAACCGTGGTGAAAGTGAAGATCAGAGTTGGGATGCTATTTGGGAAGCCAAAACTCAGCTCCTGCCGGATGGTTGGAGTGCAGAGATTAGAATTCCGGTTAACTCACTTACTTTTCGCAAAGGTTTGAATACCTGGGGTTTTAATGTTGAGAGACGAATTCAACGTTTGCTTGAGGTGGATCGTTGGACAGCCATTTCCCGAGATTACCAGCTGGCCCAAACTATACATGCAGGGCATCTAAGCAATCTGCCGGATTTTAATCTTGGAATTGGGTTGGTTGCCAAAGGATCAACAATTCTTGACTGGAAACAGTCTGCAGAAATACCTGGTAAAGTTAAATGGGACAATAGTCTGGATTTAACCCAAAGAATTACACCCGATATTACTGCTCAGTTAACGCTTAATACAGATTTTGCTGAGACTGAGGTGGATACACGCAGAACTAATCTAACTCGCTTTTCACTTATGTTTCCTGAGAAGCGTCAGTTTTTTCTTGAGGGGTCTGATATTTACGATTTTGGTTTTGGGCTCGGACATTCAATGCTGGCCTTTCAGAGCCGTAAAATAGGCTTGGTTAATGGGCAGGCAGTTCCACTTCAGGTAGGAGGTAAGGTGAATGGAAAGCTAGGGAATACCCAGTTTGGGGGTCTGGTTGCACGCACCGGAATGGTGGAAGATATTGCTCCTGCCTCTACCATGGGTGTGGTAAGAGTAAAGCAGAACATCTTAAAAGAGTCTAATATTGGGATGATCGGGATGATAGGAGACCCGATGGGGCGGGCAGGAAGCTGGACAGCCGGGGTTGATCTTACTTACCAGAATTCTGAGTTTATGGGAGATAAGAATTTCCTTATTGGCGTATGGGGATTATATACTGATCGGATTGATCTGGAGGGCGATCGCTCAGGAGTTGGGTTTAAAATTGATTATCCTAATGATTTATGGGATATTGCTTTAACCTACTACCGCCTGGGGGAGTCATTTGATCCCTCGCTTGGATTTGTTCCGCGTAAAGGAATTTCATATTACAGGTTTGGAGCTGACTATATGCCTCGTCCTGAAAAATGGAACATCCGGAAGTTTATTTTCGAATCCTCTTTCTCACTTTACACAGACCTGGATAACCAATGGGAGAGTTACCGGATTTTTACGGCACCGGTTCATTTTGCTTTAGAAAGTGGCGATCGTTTTGAGTTTAATGTTATTCCGGCAGGAGAGTATCTCAAAGAGCCTTTCGATATTGCTGAAGGTGTAACAATTCCTGAGGGGGCTTATCATGATATCAGATATCGTCTTGAATGGGAAGCTGCCAGTAAACGACGGATAAGCGGTCAGGCAACCTTGTGGTTTGGAGGATTTTATGGCGGAAGTTTACATCAGATCGAACTCGAACTGAATTGGCGTCCTTTTAGTTTTCTGATATTTGAAGGAAGCTTCGAACGAAACATTGGACAGCTCTCATATGGAGATTTTACACAGGATTTATATGGCGTGAGAGTTCAGCTCAATATGAGTTCAAACCTCAATTTCAGTTCTTTTGTGCAATATGATACTGAAAGCCGCTCGTTTGGCACCAATAACCGCTTTCGTTGTACTTTTGCACCAAGAGGTGATTTATTTATAGTATACAATCATAATATGGCCAAACCAATTGAAGAACGATTTTGGCTTTATCAATCAAACCAACTGATTGTGAAGCTGGTTTATGGGATTGGGGTTTAGGGTATTCGTCTTTCGTCTTTCGTCTTTCGTCTTTCGTCTTTCGTCTTTCGTCTTTCGTCTTTCGTCATTCGGAAGTAATATGGACTTTATTATTTTTATTTCCTCGCCTTATTTTCTATTTTCTATTTTCTATTTCCTGTTTCCTGTTTCCTGTTTTCGTACCTTTAGACAAACCTAAAACAAAACCACTATGCACT
>JAYEFL010000261.1:0-10157 GCA_034658635.1 Bacteroidota bacterium
ACATACTTTGTTATTATAACAAACAACAAAGAGTCATACACCAAAAAGATTATCGTATTGGATTAAAATACGTATCCCCTTTACCAAGGTGATTATATATACATGGGTAGTCAGTAGAAAGAAAAGGAACCAGATTCATAGTACAAATCTGGTTCCTTGCTATTAATTGCATGTGCTTTTGTGATCCCGGCGGGATTCGAACCCACGACCCGCAGCTTAGAAGGCTGCTGCTCTATCCAGCTGAGCTACGAGACCAGCATAAATGCGCCTGCAAAGGTAGTGTTTTGAAAAATAAAACGCAAGATTTTAAAAGCTTCTGATGAAGGCACGCATTGCACCAAATCCCCTTCGAATCATTTCTCCCCAACTTTTATTCCCGGCAAGGTAGTCAATATTGCCCCTTATGGCCCAGTACAGAACAAGTGGATGATAAAATATTGGTTCAAGAAAAGCAGTAAACAACAAGGTAAGAACATCCCTCCGTCTTTCGTATTTATGGTAGGTTAATTCTTCAAATAACACTGACCAAATTGAAAGGCCGACAGCAAAAAAGTAAATAAAAAGAAACATGAGACCGAAAAACTGCCAATTCACTGAACCAAAAAGAATAAGAAATAAGAAATAGACAATACCAAGTGACTCAATAATATGAACAAGCCATTCCATTAAAAACCAATATGGGTATCCCAGCATCCCAAATCCCTTATACTTAGGATTAAAGAATATCTTTTTATGAATATTCAGAGTGTCAATCATGCCTCTTGTCCAACGATTTCTCTGCCGTCCAAGAATTGTCAATGTATCCGGCACCTCTGTCCAGCAAAGAGGATCAGGCACATAACCAACCTTATATGGTTGATCAGATTCAACCATATATCTCCTCATACGCACAACAATCTCCATATCTTCTCCAACAGTTCGTGCATAATAACCACCACTGGCAATAACAATTTCCTTGTCAAATAGCCCCAAAGCACCACTAATCAATAGTAATCCATCAAGTTTTGACCAGGCCATGCGACCCATAAGAAAAGACCTGGTATATTCAAGAACCTGAACACGGGGCAGAAATCTTCTGGGTAAATTGATCTGAGCTATCTGTCCGCCTTCAACTATACAATCGTTCACCACCCTTATCACGCCCCCAACAGCAATTACCTTTTCTTTAGTTTCTTCCAAAAATGGCTTCACCATTTTCAATAAAGCATCAGATTCAATAATTGAATCGACATCAATAGCAATAAACAATTCTCCCTGGGCCAGGTTAATACCAGCATTTAGGCTATCAGCCTTGCCACCGTTAGCTTTATCAATAACCAACAATTTAGAGAATGATTTAATTCTTGATTTGTATAAACCGCGAATATCCTGAGTAGGAATTCTATATTCGAAAAACAGATCAGCCAGCTCCAGGTCATATTCATCAACCAATTTTGCAAGCGTATCGTCACTACTCCCATCATTAATAATGATCACCTCAAAATCAGGGTAATATAACGACATTAAAGCTCTGGCATTCTCTACAACAGTCTTAGATTCATTGAAGGCAGGCGCCAAAATAGATATTGATGGAATAAAAGGACAAGAGAGAATCGAATTATAATCCACAAAACTATTTCTCCTGAGGTAATCTCTTAAAGTAAAAGCGGAATAAATGGCCAAAGCGACATAAGAGATAATAATGACCAATGTTATTCCCATTATCATCATCTGAAAGCCATATAATACCGCAGAGGAGAAGCTCATATATTATCTTGTTTTGGAATCAAGAATGTGGCGAGCTACGGCTTGAAGATCATCATCTGACCGACGTAGAATCGTTTCAATTCCTTTAACTCCAAATGATTCAATTCTTGATAAAGCCTCAGCTGCCTGTAGTCTGAGAGCATTGCTGGGCTCAAGTATACCCTGCAAGAAGTCAACATTTGAATCCTCAGGCATTTTTGACATAGCCTGTAAAATCAGGACTCTGGCATCCTGGTCTTCAACAACATATCTTTCTTTGAAAATAGCAAGTGTTTCGGAAATTCGTAATTCGCCCAGAGTCAGTATTGCTTCTTCCCTAATATCTTTATTAGCATGCTCAAGGAATGGCAAAAGCTTTTTATAATTCTCAGCCTGCTTAAAAGCACGAATCATTCTAATACAGAATATTACAATACTTTCATTCATTGAATTTAACCAATCTGAGAACTCAGGTACTTGAATCTGATGTCTGGTAATCATCTCATAAACATGAAGTTGCTCCCAAGATGTGAAAGGCTTTTGAAGTTTACTCAAGAATGAAAAAGGATCCTCGTAATTCAGTCTTATCATTGCTAACTGAGCCTCCATTCGAAGAATATCATTATCAGAATTCAAACATTTCTCAATTTCCTCATTAACCGTTTTAATATTCATTTGAGCTAATTCTCTGAAGCCCTTAGCTCTGACATGCCATTGGTGAGATTGTGTTTTAGTAACAGACTCATTATCCAGTCCGAGATCAATATATAATTCTCGCAGTTTATTGCTGATTTCACCTGAGAGATTTGCATAAAGTTGCATTATCTCATCAATCAACTCCTGCTTATCTTTTGGCGAACGAATACGCTCCAACATTTCAGGCTTCACTGTTTCCTCATCAAATAGGTATTCAGTTATTGAGTCCTGTATGTCATCTTTTAAAACCTCTTTACGTTGTTGTTGTCTTTTCCGACGGGTTCTCAGAATCAAAGTAAAAACCAGCACTCCGATCATAATAAAAATCAGAGCTAATACACCAATAATTAAAGCTTTAAAATTCCCAGAGAATTTTTTGCTCCGTTGCTTATCTTCAAGTTTCCTGATCTCAGTCAATCGTTGTTTCGGGTAGTTCTTAGAAGGATCCAAAATATTGGCGCGAGTATAATAACCCTTCGAAGCTTCATAATCTGCAATACTAAATGCAGAATCTGCAGCTATGATCAAATTATTATATTCAAGCTGTATTCTTTTTATCCCTTCAACAGTCTTTAATGAATCCTGCACTATCAGACCAGTAATAGTATCCTTTGAGGCAGACGATATTAGTCTGTCTGAAGCTGCCTGATCAAGCTGAGAATCCTGAATAATACGTTCTATCGGGGCTTCAACTACCCATCCGCTGATACTTCTTGCCTGCAAGAAACTATCAGCCTCCTCTCGTGTTTCAAAATCTCCAATGTTATATTTATACCAACCCTTATTATAATAATAGCCAACGTCATAGTCCTGTAAGCCCTTTTCCCTTCCAATTCGATCAGGATCAATAAACCTGCGATCAGCAGCAATCTGAATTCTGAAAACCATTTCAGTAGTAACTTCCGGCTCGACTAATGGCCTTTCCTCTTTTGCAGCTGTCGGAATATCCTTAACAGGCACTTCTTCTACAACCTTCTCATCACCAATTACAGGAACCATTACAGGAACTACCCAGGCTCCACTCACCGGAACATTAGGTAAATAAGCTGTAGCTGCAGCACGAGAATCAAATGAACCTACAAAATATTTATACCTGCCTTTGATTATATGCATACTGAGTTCATCACTCACTCCCAGGTCAGATTTAACCCTTTGTATAGAATACTCACTTGGAAAAGAAGCAACCTGAATCTTATAAACTCTTTGTTCCTGTCCGAAAACACTCCCTGTTAACAAACAGAAGTTAACTATAATTACAAGCAACACATATCTTGTCCAATACTTCATTATCAATTCATTAAGGTCTAATAAGACAATCTTAACGGCATACAAAAATAGCTGCCATTAAACACTCTGCAGCTTTTTTGAAAGATAGCCATTGTTTTTTCAAATAAAACCATGGACTAAATTAAAGAAACCAACATTTTAAACAATTTATTAACTTAGCAGTACTTAATTCGGAATACCACTAGGGCAGATTGACAATTCCAAGTATTTTTAATTTGTTTTATTTACCTTGAGCGATCCAATATCTGGCCGTAAAATGCTTAGAAAAAAGATCTTTATACAATCTGTAAAAACACCCATACTAACTGCACTGTTTATTGGGATTTTCCTCAGCACCCATGGTCAGGACAATAAGAAAGAAGATGTTTTAAGGAAGCCTATTGGATATACAAACATAACTTCTTTAATTACTGAGTGGGGATACAAGCATAGGAATCTGGCGATTGAGGATGAAGATGTTTATCGACTAAGTATACCTCCGGGTCCTAGCAGTAAAACTATTATACCTAAAAAAGTTATAACCTCCTTTAATAAATACAGTAAAGGGAACAACAATAGGCTTTGCATTTTCCTTACTGATACATCATCCAGCTGGCTAGGAATTACTGATGGACTATCAGCTCATGGAGTTCCATTTCGAATTACAGATAATATTAAGGAGGCTCTTAAGCACAAAGTAGTTATTGTTTATCCTGGTTTGTCGAGTAAAACCTTAAACTACAACACTCTTGAAAAGCTCAGACAGCACCCCTCAAAAGGTGGAGTTTTAATTGCTTTTAATGTTCAAGCCCCATCAATTTACAGCACTTTTGGATTTAAAACAAATAGTTTCAGTACTCAGAGAGACACTATCACAATCAGACAATTTGACTTACCTGAGACTAAATTCATTCACGACATTAATGAAGGTCGGTTAAGAATAGGCAATATGAATATGACATATGCTAACACCACCACCATTGGATATTTAGGCACTTCATTTAAGCCAATAGCTGTTTTTGAGGATGGCTCCGGAGCAATTGTTCGAAATATTTTCAATGACGGTGCTGCATATGCTTTTGGGATTGACCTTGGATTTTTATCCTTATTTGCTCATGCGAATCTTGATCCACAAATCCAACGCTCTTATGTAAATAAATTTGAGCCAGCACTTGACGTCCTGTTTAGAATGATCAGAACAATATATTGGGAATATGCTGACTATCCAATAATTAAGGGAACTGTACCTGGAGATAAACTTGTTCCAGTACTACTTACCCATGATATTGATTACTCATTTTCAATAGACACCATGCTCCTTTTTGCTAGTCTTGAGGCCGCTAATAATATACCTGCAACCTATTTTGTTCAAACAAAGTATATAAAGGACAAAATGGATATACCCTTTATTAGTCATGAAAAGCTACCAAATTATCAGGCTCTTTTAAAAATGGGCATGGAAATCGGGAGCCATAGTGTAAGCCACACACCATTTTTTTCTTTCCTGCCACTTGGGAGTGGCAAGGAGACATACCCTGACTACCGGCCTTATTACTACAACTTTACCAGCACTTTCAATGAAACTGTCTTAGGTGAATTGAGAGTAAGTCATTACATAATCGAACAACTTTTTGGGGCAAATGCAACAAGTTTCAGATCCGGGTATCTCGGTTTTCCTGAAAAGCTTCACGTTGTCATGAAAGAAGTTGGTTTCAAATACGGTTCTAACATCACTGCAAATGAGGTATTGACTCATATGCCATATAATACGATGTATGATTATATGCTGGATAGCGAACTCGATGTTTATGAATTCCCGATTACGATCGAGGACGATGAACCACCTGAAATGGATCAACGATTTGATGAGGCTGTAATTCTCACTGAAAAGATATCCAGATACGGTGGAGTAATTAACATTCTCATCCACCCAAATATCATGGGACACAAATACCGCTTTCTTGAAATGTATATTGAAGAGTTCAAGGATAAGGCATGGTTTGGAACTGTGAGTCAATATGGAGATTGGTGGAAGGCAAGAACTAAACTACAAGTCGATGTTGAGTCTAAAAATCAGTTTATTATTATTAACCTTGATGGGCCTTTCAATATTGAGAATCTCCCACTCATTATGCCTGATCATTTAGAATATATTGGTTCTACTCCTGATGTAGGTTCTGTAATCAAAACCAAATCTGGCTACTTAATAAATAGTATTAAAGGGAGAACTCAGCTTCTTTTCCAGAGTCAAAAAGCTTCCTCAAGTAAATAAATTATTGCTAAATTAAATGACCAACTATTTCTCATAAAGTTAGCCAGATATTCCTGACGTTGATAGCCAACAGACAATTGACCAATCCATCGATTGCGAAACAGGTATCGCAAACTACTATTTACTGAATATGCTTGAAGAAGCCCAGCTGTTCGCCCCATAGGGTCACTTAAATAAAAAAATGGATTTTCAGGATAAATCCCAGCACTGATCGCTATTTGAATCCAATTATCGGGACGTTGCAAATACTTTCTTGCGGTGGCAGTATAGCCCTGAGACAATTTACCAAAACTTGGTGCGAAAGTAGCACCCAATCCGACCATAAAATAGTCCCAATACTTATTGACTCCCGCTCTTAGTATTACAACATGGGTAGTATCAATAGTGTTTTTGTAATAACTATAGTTCAGTCCGGCTGACAATTCCCAGCCTTTCGAAACATCCTGATAAATATTTGCACCAAAACGATGCCGGGCAAAAACATTGCTTGGACTAAACCCATAATTCAAATAGAAATATCTCTTTTTATCATGAAAAACGGGATAACCATCAATCTCAAACTGAATCCCTCCCCCCTCCATGAACTGTGTGGTATCATCTGCAGCATATCCAGTATTGACTTTAGCAATAATTGAACCTATATCATTTGCATGGTAATAGCTTGAAGTAAACATATGCCAACTACGCTTAACGGGTACTGAATAACTATTAAAAGTGTATGCGGCACCAACTGCATTTAGCTGAACCAGCCCTTTCATAGCTATGTAGGATTCTTGCAAATCTATATCGTCCGGATAAAGAATTAGGAGATTTTCAAAAATCTCAGACGCAAGATCTGGCTCACCTGTACTTTGGTAAATCGATGCCTTTCTTAATAAAAGACCCTTTTCTTTTGGATACAGCCTGAGTCCATATTCTACTAATGCAAGAGCTTCACCATATTGATGATCCCAAATCTCCAAATCTATCATTGAAGATAATAGCTCTGAACTATCAAATGTGGTCTGAATAAGCGAATTAAATATCTTTCGGGCTTCATCGTAATCCCCCATCCAGGCAAAACTCAAACCCAACAAATATTTCGCATCGTAATCATCGGGATAAAGACTCAGAATATTAAAACAAATTGCTTGAGCCTCAGCAAATTTATTATCAAAAGCAAACTCTCTTGCAGTAGCAAGCAAACTGTCCCTTCCGAAGCCTCTTTCAATTCTATCTGATCGAATCTGGCCAAGGTAGTCTCTTTGATAACGCTCCTCGCTGTCAATTAGTTCATTATAATACTGGAGAGCCCGTACATTATCAGGATCTTTCTCCATCATATCATAAACAATTCTCTTTGCAAAATAATATTCATGAAGATTTTCATGTGCTTTGGCTTTGCGAAATAAGATATCATAATCGCCTGGATAATATCTTAGTCCGAGCGAATCACACAACAAAATGGCTTTGTTGAAATTCTCTGACCACAATTCAATATCTATTGCAGTAAGCACAGCAGACCTAAGCTTATGTTCCCGGACATTTAAATTCCTCACAATTTCTCTGGCTATATCATATTCATTAACCCATGCATGAGTCTGTGCTTTTAACACATAAGCCGGCAAATAGGACGGTTGACTCTCAATAATAATGTCAATTAACTCAAAAGCCTTAGGGAAATTTTCAGTATAGGCATAATCTCGTGCCCGCAAAAACAACGAATCAACAAATGCAATATTAATTACTCCCCGGTCATTAATTACAATCTCTTGTGAAACACCATTAATAAGTTTGGAGTATAGTTGAAGAGCATCTGAATTTGCAGGCTCCCTCGACAAAATTAAGAAGAGAGCCTTCTTTGCTTCAAGGAATTCTCCTAGCATAATATGAGCCCGAGCCTTTTTAAAAAGAATATCTGAATTATATGGCTCAAATTCCAGAGCAGTAACTACAAGGTCGATTGCTTCGCCAGGATCCCCCTCCCACAGCTCCAAGGTTATCAACTGGTTGAAAGTATTTATATCGCCATTATTGAACTCGAAAACCTTATAGTAGAAAAATCTGGCTTTTTCAAACTGCTTATCCCAGGCATAAGTATTCCCAATAATAAAATATGCATCAAAGTATTCAGGAACATCCTGAAGAATCCTATGACATAACAATCTGGCAACCTCGTATTTTCCCTCTATCGCCAACTTGTGCGCAAGAGCAATTCCCTTATCGTAATTTATCGTGCTTTGAGTTTGTTGCCCTAAACCAGAATGCCCCTGAAGGAAAGCTCCCAAGAATGATATAGCAAAAACGAAGTACTTTATTTTTAGTTTACAAATCACCTTCAAAAAAGAGATTTCTTGACCCGCTAAGATAATTCAATTTGTTTTAGTTATTTTGAATATCATTAAAGATCGCAAAATATCGTGGATAGTGCTATCATTTTTCCTGATATATGTTCTGGCGCATAATCAGGGAAATGCGCAGACTGTAGTTCCAAGTAGAACTTTAACCTCATGGACAAAATATGATATTGGCAATTCCAATCGTCTTTGCATTTTCCTTACTGATTCTACTTCAAGCTGGTTGGGGATTTCTGGCGGCCTTGCGGCGCAAGGCATTCCGTTCAGAATTACTGATGACATTGATGAGGCATTAAAACACAAGGTAGTTCTGATTTACCCCGGTTTGGCAAGCCATACCCTAAATTTACATGCTCTTAAGAAGCTTAGAGAGCACCCCTACAATGGAGGAGCTCTAATGGCATTTAATGTAGTTGCACCTTCAATGTACAAGGTATTTGGATTCAAAAAAAGCACATTCAGTACTCAAAGAGATACCATTTTAATCAGTCAATATGACTTGCCTGAAACCAGGTTTATTGAGGATATCAATGAAGGGAGATTAAGAATCGGCAATTTGGATGTAACAGCTAAAAACACCATTACTATAGGATATCTGGAGACCTCATTTGCACCATTGGCAGTTTTTGAGGACGGATCAGCTGCAATAATTCGAAACATTTTTAATGATGGTGCAGCATATGCATTTGGAATAGATCTGGGATTATTATCATTATCAGCTCACGCAAATCTGGATCCGGAAATACAGCGATCCTATGTTAATAAATTTGAACCTGTTTTGGACGTTTTCTTCAGAATGATCAGAACAATATACATGGAGTATGCTGACTTTCCAATAATTACAGGGACAGTACCTGGGAACAAAATGGTTCCAATACTTATTACACATGACATTGATCAATCATGTTCTCTGGACACTATGCTTCTTTATGCCAACCTAGAGGCCAGCTATAATGCTCCGGCAACATACTACATTCAAACAACTGATATTGAGAATATTACGACCACACCTTTAATTAGTCAGGAGGATATCCCAAAATATTACGTTCTCATTAACATGGGGATGGAGATAGGAAGTCTCGTTGAAGAATACTCAGGGAATCGTTCATTTTATTTCGATTTCAGTAATAGATTTAATGAAACTCTTCTGGATGAGATCAGAGCCAGTTATAATGTGTCAAATCAACTATTTGGAGTGAATGCAACAAGTTTCCGTTCTGGTTATCTGGGTTATCCTGAAAAACTTCATATTTGCATGAAGGAAGTGGGTTTCAGATATAGCTCCAGCATTACAGCCAATGAATTATTGACTCATATGCCTGTTAACACCATGTATAATTACATGCTGGATGACGAACTTGACATATATGAATTACCAATTACTATTGAAGACCAGGAGCTACCTGAAATGGATCAAAGAATAAATGAGGCAATAGTTCTCACCGAAAAGATAGCGCACTATGGAGGTATGGTCAATATTCTAATACATCCAGATATAATGGGACATAAATATCGATTCCTTGAAGTGTATCTTAGGTTTTTCGAGAACAAAGCATGGTTTGGAACAATTAGTCAATACGGTGACTGGTGGAAAGCCAGAACTAGTCTGCAAATTGATGCTGAGACTTACAATAAGTTTATGGTAATTAATATAGAGGCCCCTCAAAGTATTCGAAATTTACCTATCAATATTCCAAAGCACTTTAAATACATTAGTGCAATTTCTGATGTAGGTTCTGTTACTAAGACAAAATCAGGCTATTTAATTGAGAGGATTGATGGTAAGGCAAAACTTTTTTTCCAGAATCAAAAAGCTTCTTCAAATAAATAAATCATAGACAAGTTAAATGACCAACTATTTC
>JAYEFL010000262.1:0-2326 GCA_034658635.1 Bacteroidota bacterium
TGAAACCAGGGTAACAGGTAAAAGGTAAGAACCCGTCACGACATCCCGACATCCCGATATCCCCATTCCCAATCCCCATTATACCCAGCCAAAACCACCCCTAAATATCAGGTTTTGGCTACTTATAGCGCAATAATATATTTAGGTAAGAGGTAACGGGGAGTAAAAAAGCAACACGTAGGGGCGGACCAACGTGTCCGCCCAATCAATGTGTCCGCCCAACCAACGTGTCCGCCCAATCAACGTGTCTGCCCAACCAAGGTGTCCGCCCTGTTAAATCCTCACGTATCACTTACGCCTTCCTGATTTCGTCAACAAATTGTGCAAATAGATTGAGTTTACGGCTCGCAATACTATAAACAATTTCAGGATCAATTTGCTCATAGCGATGCACTATGAAATTTCTGAAACGAACCATATCCTTGTAAACAGCAGCATCAGATATAATACCATGTTTTTGCAGGGCATCGAAATTTTCGCTCCCGCTTGCTGCAGGAGGAACTCTTAGCTGCGACAAAATCCTTTCACTACAATCGATCATGGCCTCAACAGCTACCTGCAGAGCACGTTCAACTGCATTCTGAACCAATGAGTTATTCTTGAATTCATTATATGACGCAATATTCCAGCTTTCAATATCTGTAACTTTGCCCTCAATAATTCGCAGTTTATTTTCAATTACCCCATTGAACTTCATATCCCCTGTATTGCAATTGTTTTTTCATCCAGAAAACCTGGTCTTCATATTCGGCACATGTTTTGGAATAGAAATCTGAATAACTATCCAAATTCTCATCCGGCAGGAAAATTACTTCACCTTGTAAAGCCTCAAATCTCAATATTGGGGAAGCTTTATACAAATTTACAATATCAAAGCGAATTTCAGGCAAATAATCTTCTAATAATGCACTGATTTTAAGCATAATATCAAATTCATTATTGCCTTTACTTAAGCAAATACCCAGATCGACATCAGATCCCTTCGGTATTATTCCGGTTTTGGCTGATCCAAACAGGAGAACAAACTGAATTTCAGGTATTGTTTTCAGAAGCTTTATTACTTTTCCCTTCGGTAATATCATAACAAATTAAAAGTACAAAAATTCCTTCCAATCAAAAAAATGTCTTGAGGGCACTCTCAGAACAAAAGACTGAAATACTATCAAAGTCTATTGCTGATCGGTATTACAAGGGATAGGTAATACGTAGGGGCGGACCAACATGTCTGCCCTGCCCCTGATGACATCATGTTAAACAGTTAAACCCTCCCCTCCACGCTACTCAGAATATATGCTTTGATTTTATCCCAGGAGATCTCCTTTGCAACAGCTACATCTATATCGTCTTCTGCATCATCAAAATATGTGAGACTTTTCAATACCAGATATTCGGACGCATCAAAATACTTCTTTTTGTAGAAAGCAAGCATTTCTCTCAGACTATGATTTTGCAGTAAAAAGTAAATATCAATAAAGTCTTTTCTGCTTCCTCTTCCTGTAATGGCAGCCAACTTCATAGCAGCAATATCCTCAATGTCAGCCAATCTGACTCCATCTTCAACCAGCTGATCTTGCAACCATGGATAAGAATAGTTCACGAAATCAACCTTCACATCATCAATGGAGTAAATATTTATGTTTTTAGATGCTGATAGAGCTGTGACTTTATCGAAGTTTCTAAACGCTGCGGTCTTGTCAAGAGTTTCAAAATTGACTTCGCCTAACAAGTCAAGATCTATTGATCTTCGATGACCAATTTGCAGTGCAAGAGCAGTTCCTCCAACCAGTCTCAAATTAGAAAACTCCTCAATTAACATCAGCGATTTTAAAAGCTCCAGTGTTGTGGTATCGATTGTTGATAGGTGTAACATCTGAATTCTTTTAACGGTGTTTTTGAAAGAAATGATATAAATGAAAGTGCCTTCTTATCAAGCTCTCTAAATGTTTTAGACACCTCTGCAATCTGCTCAATTCCATAATGTTTTTGTAGAAAACTCCAGTCATCCATTAATCCATACTCCAAAACCTGTTTAATAATATATGACTTATGCTTCTCAAGTTCAAGAGCAGAGCGGTCAACATCCCAAAAAAGATGCTTTGACAAATACTTTATTTGGAGCTTATTAGTCACAAATTTTTCTTTTATAAATGCAGATATGAAAGTACAAAAATTAATCGTCCACCACAAAGCCCGTCACGACATCCCGACTTCCCGATCACCCGATCACCCGATCACCCAATTCACCAATTCCCCAGATTTCCCTATCTTCGCAGATTGATTCTAAATAACATACGAAATGTCATATCTCTTTACATCTGAAAGTGTT
>JAYEFL010000263.1:0-2319 GCA_034658635.1 Bacteroidota bacterium
AGATCATTAAATGCTTAAGACCACAGCTTTAGGTACTATGCTGTAATTTGATTGAAAGGAGGTTAGATGATAATAAATCATTTGGTGATGATGATTGGTTAATTCATTGTGATTTGGACTGGGATGATATGGTTATTCCTAATTAGTATATTGTTAGTTTTGAGGTGCAAGGGGGGGGCTCCTCCCTTCACCTTTATATATCATTATGAGAACCATTATTATTAGTATTCTAATCTTCCTGTGCTTTGCCTGCAGTAAAGTCTCAGATCCTCCAATAGCTATTCTTCAGGTTTATCCCCCAAAAGGAGACTCAACTACTTTATTTGAGATCAATGCTGAGGAATCATTTGATGATGTAAGTTTAAGTCCAACACTTGAATTCAGATGGGATTTTGATGATAATGGGATTTGGGATACAGATTTTGAGTTAAATGCCGTAATCGTACGATATTTTCCTATACCATCAACCTATCAAATAGCCGTTCAGGTGAGAGACCAGGATGGATTAATCTCGA
The DNA here is from genome assembly GCA_034658635.1 of Bacteroidota bacterium. Taxonomy (GTDB): domain Bacteria; phylum Bacteroidota; class Bacteroidia; order Bacteroidales; family UBA12481; genus JABHCC01. Next base: position 516 of record JAYEFL010000263.1, read on the forward strand.
TAGCCACGGATTCTATTGTTGTTTTTGGACAAAATATGGATGTTTCAACCTTAACAGATTCTCGGGATGGGCAAACTTATAGAACTGTCAGGATAGGTGAGATGTGGTGGATGGCAGAAAGTCTTCGCTTCGGAAAGACCATTGATCACTGGACTCAGCCACAGTCAGATAATCAGATCGTTGAACATTATCTTTTTTGGAGTTTCAACAATCAAAAAGAATACTGCACCTATTCATGGCATGAAGCAATGAATCATAATTTAAATGACCTCCAGGGGATTTGTCCGGAGGGTTGGCATCTTCCAACAAAAATTGAGTGGGAGTCTTTGTACAAGGAAATGCCAGGATTTTACGCGGTAAAATATTATGGGGAGAACGGTTTATCAGGACTGAATTTAAGTGATGGAACAGAGTTTTTCATTGAGAGAAAAGACCAAATTTTGCATGAGGCTTATAACCAATCGACATATTGGAGCGCTCATTATTCATTTACTGATGACGATATACTACTTGTAAGCTATGGTTCATTCACCCATTACAATATTGATCTGACATTATTAAAGGAAATATATATCGATTTTTCTGATGATGTTCAGATTGTTAATACCGTCAGATGTATTAAAGATTAAGAAAATGAGAGCCTTCAGCAGATATATTCTTGTCTCAACAATAGTTCTTTTATACTTGACATTTTCATGTTCAAATGATATTGACCTATATATCGATCATACTCCAACTCCTTTGGTATATTGCCAGATTGATCCTTCAGATAGTTTTTGTATTGTTACTTTGTCGAAATCATTTCAAACACTCTCGGATGCACGTAAGGTTTTCTCTAATGGTGAGGACTTATTGGTAGATAATGCTGAAATTGTTTTAGAAGCCTGGGGTGCAGGATACAAGGCATGGGAAACAGGCTTTAGTTTGGTTGAGCCAACATCATCAACCTCATCATCAAATGTTATCTCTCGAAGTGTTTACAGATCAATCAAGACACTTTGCTTACCAGATCCAACATCATACCATCCCCCACAAGCAGGAATCTATGACAATTTAAGATTAATAATTACTTCCCCGGAGTTTGAGCAAATCATTTACTCTAAAGTTCCAATACCAGATGCACCAATGTTACACTATCCCCACACACCAATACGATTAAACTTATATGGTGGTGAACACTCCTATTTCGCTTTTGCGCTTAAGGATGAAAGAATCAGGCATGCAGAATTTATGTGCGATTTTTATTATCAGGAATATACAGATCAATGGGTTGACCACAAGGCACAGTTGTGTCTAAAATTGAATATTCCAGTTAGAGAGACTTTATATATCAGGATATTTGAAGAACAATTCTTTAATAAACTAGTGCAAAAAATTGGAAATAACCCGGATGTTGCATCGAGACTTTTCAAATACATGGATTTTGCTTTCCTAATCTCTGACGTCTATTTTCATGACTATTACCAAATCTACGATGGTTTGGATGATAATGACCATAGTTTTTATTCGAATATCAACAATGGTTTGGGACTGTTTTCCGTGAGAAAAAAACTCATCGTCCCAGATATGATTTTTGACCATATGACTTTTGACTCATTATGTCATGGCAGATTAACAAAGCACCTCTATTTTCGGGATTGGTGATTAATGAGGGTACGAAGAACCTTGGTTCTTAATCTTCTTAAGAATCTGCCTGCTCTTCTTGCTCATTTCATCATCATGAGAAGTGAAGCCCATAAATATCTCTTTTGCCGATTGGTATTTCTCATTGGCAATTGCACAAAGCCCCAGATACCATAATCCG
>JAYEFL010000264.1:0-2314 GCA_034658635.1 Bacteroidota bacterium
CTTGTTTCGAGTACCATCAATTTTTCGAGGCTATCGACTGCTTCCTTCTTTTTCAATTCCAGTTTCTTCAGATCCCGTCGCATGGCCTTGAACTTCCGGTATTTTTGTGAAGCAGATTCAGTCCAGTCAATTTTATCAGCGGGAACCTTTCTCGTATAACCCTTCCCGTTTTCTGTCCACGATATTCGCGTATGTGGATGCATTTCACCTGAACTGCATCGACGACAATCCTTGACGCCACATTTTGTTTTTATAGTAGCGACTGAACCTCTGACCAGTTGATCAAACGATAGAAGTTTGCCAGTCAACTTCCCGATCTGTTCATCCAGCACACGAATACTTTTTTTGATATTTTTTATATTTTTCGCTTGCATATTGATCATTACATAGGCTATAATGATCAATATGTCAAGTTCTAATTCCAAAAAATTAAAACGTTTTTGTGCTGGTGGGTTGCCGATAGTTCGTACTGTTATCGAGCGATTGGGATTGAAGAAGATCCTCAGTAAGTATATTCCCTCGCATGACAACGAAACTATTCCGGCTGTCGAAACGCTGATATTGCTGATTTACAATCTTATTCTTGGTAAGGCACCGCTATATGAATTGAATGAATGGGTAGATGGCCTAGACAAGCGGGCTTTGGGATGCGAGGGTATTTCTGGCGGCAAATTTAATGACGACAGGTTCGGCAGAGCTCTGGACAAACTGTATTTTGCGGATCGAGCATCCCTGATGACAGAGATTATTGTTGCGGCTATAGATAAATTCGGATTGGATTTATCTCAAGTACACAACGATTCCACAACGATCAAAGCCTATGGCTCTATCGCTGGCCGCACAAGAGATGGGCTTGAATTGGCACGGGGTCACAGCAAAGATCATCGTCCTGACCTGAAGCAACTGGTATACAACATGACTATTGCTGCAGATGGTGCAGTGCCTATCCATTGCCATTGCTATCCAGGCAATCGAACCGATGACACAGTGCATATTGAGACGTGGGAGAAGATTTGCCGCTTAGGCAATGGCGTGGATTTTCTCTATGTGGCAGACTCCAAGCTCTGTACAGACAAGCAGCTGCACTACATTGACAGTCATGGAGGTAGGGCTGTAACAATAATGCCCGCCACGTGGAACGAGGCAAAAGAATTGGATAACCGGCTTCGAACCACAAGGTTATCCAAAAAAGAGATCTTACGGAAGTCCAGGCCCAATAGTGAGTCAGAGATTGAATATTTTTCGGCTTATAATGGAGAATATTTTACCAATAAGCGGGGATATCGAATCCATTTGATTCATTCAAGCGAGAAAAGGAAACGAGATCGGAAAAGTCGAGATCAGAGGCTGGAAAAGGCTGAGCATGATCTGGCAGACCTCACCTGCAAGATCAATCAGAGGAACCTGAAGACCGAAGAATCGATTGAAAACGCAGCAAAAGCAATACTGGACAAGTGTGATGTGTCCGGGCTTATCACATTGAGGATAAATACGGTACAACAGGAAGAAGAAAAACAGATCGGAAAAGGCAGGCCGGGAAAAAATACTAAATACTGGACAGAATATACAGAATATTACACATTGGGATGGTCCAGACATCTAAGCGTGATAAAGAAAGAAGCAAGAACGGATGGCACATTCCCATTAGTCAGTACCGATATAAACTTGACCGCTAAGCAAGTGTTGGAGGCGTATAAGTACCAGCCAAGGATTGAAAAGCGATTTTGCCAATTCAAATGGTATCATAAGGCTGCGCCACTCCTATTCAAAAAGATAGAGCGAGTTGAAGCCAATCTGTTTGCATTCTTCCTCAGTTTAATAATCCAGGCATTGATTGAGCGAGAAGTTCGAGGTAAAATGAAAGAAAATAGGATAGCGGCGATTGCATTGTATCCAGAAGACAGGTTCGCTCCACATCCAACTACAACAAAGATATTGAGAGTTTTCGAAAATATATGCAGGGCAGTGCTGACGAATGAAGATGGGAGTATAGATGAATTCAAGGACGATCTTACTGAGGTTCAAGTAAAAATATTAGAACTTATGGAAATGTCAGAAGAGAGCTTCTGGTATGCTTAAATGATGATCAGTAAATCGAATAAAGTCGATTTCAGATCCGCGGAAAGTAGGGTTTATTGTTCGGCTGTATAACATAATTCCACTCACCATGAAACACGTCGCGTTTCAGGTTTACTTCGTCCATCTCTTTTTTCGTAACTTTTCGTCCGATGGGATACTTCCTCCGGTCTAATCGACATTTCACCTTTAGCCCTTTGGCGGTCGTTGTTTTGGAAATCAAATTGATCACCGTTTC
>JAYEFL010000265.1:0-2312 GCA_034658635.1 Bacteroidota bacterium
TTCAACTTGTTAGAAGTAACAAAAGCAATCTCAGAGCCGCTAAAAAAAGCAGAAAGCAGAAGAAAAATCAGAACAATGACCCAAGGAGACATAGAAACTAAGTGTTAAGGCACAAGGCACAAGGCAAAAGGCACAAGGCACAAGGCACAAGGCAAAAGGCACAAGGCACAAGGCACAAGGCACAAGGCACAAGGCACAAGGCAAAAGGCAAAAGGCAAAAGGCAAAAGGCAAAGGGTACGGCATAAGGTAGTAAGGTAAAAGATAAGAAGTATAATACGAATGACGAATATTATTATTTTTCATTAAAATCATCTTCAACTTTCAGAGTACCTCTTGAGTTAAGAATCCTGAAGTCTGTGAAATTCTGGTCTGAAATAAATCCATTTTCCCCGTATGTGACACCGTCTTCGGTTACAATTTTCACAAATTTATCTGATGAAATCATTTCCGTTTCCTCATTCCACAGCAGATATTCTGCATATAGTTCCTGCTTTTCTGCAAAATTCTTCACAACCACATTATTACGAGCGGTAAAGATTTTTTCTTTCTTGTCATAAATAGCATATTCTGCCTCAAGTGTGGATTCTATCCCTTGTCCTTTATTGTAGAATACTGCTTTCAAGCCTTTTGGAAACTCTATTCTGGGCGGATGGTCTTCTGTTTCTATAAACTCTAGCAATTCCGGCGCAGTTATCTTAAGGCGTACTACAGCAGAATCGCTATATATAGTTACAATGTTAGTGGCATATACAGCAGGAGCATCTTCTACATCAGGCAGTTCTCTAACTTTGGCAATATCATTTTCACATGAAAAAAGCATTGCAAATCCCAGAACAACAGGAATAGCAATGCTTCTAAATACGAATCTAAGCTTTTTGTCCATTAAAATTCTGCTCAGCAGGGCTTACCCTACTGTTTACGCGAACGAACTGTAGTTGTTTCATTTATCCAGCCACCAATCTTGTATGAATCTCCATCCTTTAGAGCATGAAAGAAAACGACTTCGTTATTGGGGAAGAACTTTGAATATTGTCGAATCATGTCATTGGCTTTATCAGCCACTTCGGGATCAACTCTTTTTGCCCTGGCAAATTTATCTATTGCAGCCCAAAAAACTGTTGAGCGATCAAAGCTGTCAGTATATATTTCCTCTCTGGACTGGATATAAATTTGTCCGATAAGAATATATGGCAGTCCCCAGTTAGGACGTGTGGCTATTGCCTGAAGAGCGAGTTGGCGAGCAGATCTGTTTTCTTTATAATGACTAAAAGTTATATGAGCCAGCTCGTAATACATATCGCCCAATTCATCAGAATCTTGTCCGATTTCAATAGCTTTCTCAAGGTAATCAGCTGCTTTATCAAATTCCTCCTGTCTCATAAACATTATTGCCAGATTGTGTCCGGCATCCGCATCAGGATTCACTGCATACAATGCTTCTGCAGTAGATGAGAACAATTCGGAATCCGTACAACCGGCTCTACGCATCTGTTTTGATATTTTATTCAGCCAATCCTCATCCATTATATTTTCCTCAAACAGTGGCTGATACAGATCAACAAGTGCGTCACAATCGGCTGCTCCCGATTTGGTAAAGTGAGTCTCGATTCCGTCTTTAGCTCTGTTGTATAATACATCATTAGGCTTATCCTTCAGATTCGCATCAACCACATTCATCACCATTTCATAATCTTCCAACACATCAGCCGGATCGATAAGGCCATCAACAAACAACTGACGAGAAGCTTGCATATAGGTCAGAATTACAGGAGGCTTTGAAGCTTTCCCACGAAGCTCAATTGCTCTATTCAATGTTTCATATCCAGCCATCACGTCTTCTTTCCTATACTGAAGTATAGCAACTCCCTTATTGCCAAGAATATATCCTTCAGGGTATCTTGGATTATTACCAAAATACTCAACTCTTTTATCGTATATCCATAGTAATGAGTCGATTAAGATCTCGCGTTCTACCAAATCTTCCGTTTCATTGATTCGAGCTTTGAACATCTTTATTCCATCTGACCATATTCCACTGGAGAATTTCGGACATATTTTAATGGTTGTATTCCAGTACGGCAACGCGTCACTATAGTTTTTCTGACGGTGAAACTCCTTGTACAAAGTATAGCTACGTTGACAGAGTTTAGTATCAGAGCCAAACTTATCGTCTTGTGCTATCACTACCCCTCCGGCAAACATTATTCCAAATGCGAAGGCAATAAATTTCGTTTTCATCATTTCAGTAGTTTTTGGTATTAATCGTATTTGTGCTTCAGGAACCAAACATCACGTAATGTAATCTGAATGC
>JAYEFL010000266.1:0-2297 GCA_034658635.1 Bacteroidota bacterium
TAATTGTATTTCCACGGCATCAGTTATTCGATATTTTTCTAAAATAGTTTTACTCAACCTGATCCCCTTTGAATTGCCGATTTGAATAACTCGTAACAACATAAGTCTATAAATTGTAATTATAAAGGTAACTGTTTAGCTGCTACTCAAAAGTAAGGAAAATCCGGGGTTATCAACAGTTTATGAACTGATTTGTTCTTCAGTTTCTCCGTGATCTCCAGAATGAAGTGGTATTAACATTTTTATTGTACTACTCTTCATAAAAAGGGGGCCAAATATTTGATATTCAGGGCATGATTGGTGTAGCTTTGAAAGAAAAAATAGTTTGTCTTCCGATCAAGTCATATCCGAGCTTACCAAGAAAGTCGAGTTTTTGTTACAACGTCAGGTTCAGATGGAAAAAGAGAATCGAGTGTTGCATAAACGTATTGATCGGTTGGAACCACTTGCGGAAGAGAACAAGGATCTTCGTCAGGAGAACGGTGAGCTGAAAGACAAAACTTCAGTATTAGAAGCTAAGAATGCTGACTTAAAGGCTGAAGTAGCAAAGTTAAAGGCCCAGTTGAACAGCAACAGCCGGAACAGCAGCAAGCCACCGTCGAGTGATGGATATAAGAAGAAGCCCGCTTTCCCGAGAAAGAAGAAGGGGAAACAGGGAGGCCAGCAGGGCCACAAAGGCAGGACCCTTCGTCAGGTTGAACATCCTGAGAAGACAGTAAAGCATAAGCCTGGTCCATGTGACTGTGGTCATGTGTTCAGAGATGAAGAACTGAGCGTAGCAGAGACCCGTCAGGTTTTCGATTTACCCCAACCAAAGTTGGAAGTGACCGAACATCAGTTATTAGAGGGTCAATGTCCGGGTTGTGGTAAGTGGCATAAAGGCAGTGCACCTGAAGGGGTCAATGCTCCTGTTCAGTACGGCAAAGGAGTAAAAGCCCTTACGACATTGCTGAATGTGGACTATAGGATCCCATTCAAGAAAATACAAATATTGTTCAGTGACCTGTTCGGGTACGCCATCAATGCATCCACGGTATATTCAAATTCCCGGCAATGCAGCGAAAGACTTGCAAAGACAAAGACAATAGAGATCATCCAATCGCGGATCATTGAGGCGATTACTGCCCATGCCGATGAAACCGGAATTCGGGTAGAAGAGATGTTACGCTGGCTGCACGTTGCAACTACAGAGTTTTACACCTACCTGTTCGTACATGAGAAACGTGGGAGGCTGGCATTGGAAAGCGAGCAATCCATTTTGGAAAAGCTGACCGGATGGCTGGTTCATGATTGCTGGGGCAGTTATTTCAATTTCAAAGAGCTACGTCATGCACTATGCGGGGCACATATCCTCCGGGAACTGGAAGGTCTGATCGAAAACGAGCAAAGTAAGTGGGCCAGGGTTTTCAAAACTTTCCTGATGCATCTTTTTGAGATGCCATTTGAGGAGAGGGTCAAACGACGGCAGCAAATTGAAGTTAGGTATACCCTGATCTGCGGTATGGGTGAAAAAGCTGAACCCCCGCCAAGAAAGACACTGGGTAAGAGGGGCCGCTATAAACGGACCAAGGGAAGAAATCTTGTGGAGCGACTGATCAGGGAAAAGGAGGCTATGCTGGCGTTTGCTTTCAACGAAGAAGTGCCCTTTACAAACAACCTGGCTGAAAGAGATCTCAGACCAGCTAAGGTCAAAATGAAAGTATCCAATTGCTTCCGTTCTTTCGAAGGAGCAGAGATCTATGCCAGTATAGCTAGCTTTGTTTCAACGGTCAGGAAACATAACCGCAATGTTTTCTCCGAATTATGCACTACCTTCGAAGGACACAACTTCATTACTGGACAATATACACCTGACAAACGGTTACGAAAATTTTATGAAATCAGAGAGAGTTGAGATAGAATTACATTCTTATGAATTCGAGGCGTTAAAGGCAAACAGGATGATTAGCCATACGTGTGGTCAATATTTTAAATCAGCAAAGAGGCGTGGTGACTTTGTCGTGCTTGATATTTCTACCCATGAAGTAAATGATTTCGCTGGCTGGGTAGCTGCTGAGGCAAATCACGCAAAAAGCACTAGGGAAAGTGATCTTCTTAATTCTGCTTGCGATGCAATCGAAGTGAATATATAAATTTCATTATTGCCTAACATACCCTGGTAAACAGTTACAATATATTAATATATAGTGGCGAAAAATAGTTCATTCGTCAAAAAAACAAGTACTTATAGAAGTTTTTCAAAAAAGTGGGGTTACCTTTCGGCAGAAATGTGGATTAACCATAGATAGTAAATGAAT
>JAYEFL010000267.1:0-2293 GCA_034658635.1 Bacteroidota bacterium
TATTAGTATTCTGGTAGTTATTGTACTGATATTGAATTTAAGGGCTTCTTTGTTAATATCCAGCTTATTACCCATCGGCACGCTTATGACCTTTGTTATTATGCGAAAGTTCGGTGTGGATGCTAACATAGTTGCACTTTCAGGAATTGCCATTGCTATTGGAGTAATGGTAGATGTTGGTGTAGTTTTTACCGAGAATATTATAAGGCATACGGGGCTTCCTGAAAACACCGGGGCTCGTGGGAAAAAGCTTTTGGAAGTGATTTACAGAGCTACCACTGAAGTTGGTGGTGCTGTGCTTACTGCTGTGATGACAACCATTGTCAGCTTTCTTCCGGTTTTTGCCATGGAGGCGGCTGAAGGAAAACTCTTTAAGCCCCTGGCTTTTACGAAGACCTTCGCCATGTTGTCGGCATTGCTTATCGGACTGGTTATTATCCCCACCCTGGCCCATCTGATTTTTTCTATCAAATCAAGGAGGAAACCAAAGCCACGCAACAAGCAGATGAAAACCATTAATATCATTTTGGCTATTGCAGCAGTTGTTTACTTGCTCACCAAAGTATGGATGCCTCTTGGAGCAGAAGTCAGCCTTCTCGCCAATTTCCTCTTTGTGATAGTTCTGGTCGGCTTGGTATTGGGCGTACTGATGTTGGTAGTTAGATTTTATACCAGGATTCTTTCATGGTGCTTACGGAATAAATGGACCTTCTTAAGTATTCCGATCTTCATTCTGATTTTTGGGATTTCTATATGGCAGGGCTTCGACAAATTATTCGGATTTATGCCCCGGTTTATTCAGAAAACCCAGGTATATGAATCTGTGAGTTCAGCACTGCCGGGTATCGGTAAAGAATTTATGCCTTCACTGGACGAGGGTTCGTTCTTGTTGATGCCCACTACAATGCCGCATTCTGGTATTGAAGAAAACCTGGAAGTGATTGCCATGTTGGATAAAAAGGTGAACAGCATTCCGGAGGTTGAAAATGTGGTTGGAAAATGGGGACGTGTGAATTCGGCCCTGGATCCCGCACCAACCTCCATGTTTGAAAATGTAATAATATATAAAACTGAATTTATCCTGAATGAGGAGGGTCATAAGATACGCTTCAAGACCGATCGGGACGGCGCTTTTATCTTGTCTGATGGAAGCACCTACAATCCGAAAAGCGACCCATTCAGGGTAATCCCCCGTGAGGAGCTGACAGAATTTAAAAGAGGGAACTACTTCCGACAATGGAGACCTGAAATAAAATCACCGGATGATATCTGGGCTGCCATCATTGAGCAGGCTTCCATCCCGGGACTTACATCGGCTCCTAAATTGCAGCCCATCAGTACACGACTGGTGATGCTCCAGACCGGGATGCGGGCACCGATGGGGATAAAAGTATATGGTCCTGATCTGGAAAGTATTGAACAGGTTGGTTTTGAATTGGAGCGTCATCTTAAATCAGTGCCTGGAGTAGAATCCCAGTCGGTTTTTGCCGACCGGGTAGTTGGAAAACCTTACTTGGAATTGGAGATCAGACGGAAAGCCCTGGCCAGGTACGGCTTATCAGTAAAAAGTTTTCAAATGATTATTGGAAGTGTGGTTGGAGGAATGGCCTTAACCAATACTGTGGAAGGAAGAGAGAGGTATCCTGTGAGGGTGAGATATGCGAGGGAGTTTCGGGATAATCCCGAGGACCTGATGAATATTCTGATCCCCACCCCCTCAGGCACCCAGGTTCCATTGAATGAGCTGGCTGACATCAGCTACACGAGGGGGCCTCAAATGATCAAGAGTGAAAACACCTTTTTGGTGGCTTATGTCATTTTCGATAAAAAACCCGGCTATGCAGAGGTGGATGTGGTAGAAAATGCTCAGGATTATCTGAACGCCAGGATTGATTCCAGGGAATTTAATCTCCCGGCAGGTGTTAATTATGTGTTTACCGGAAATTATGAAAATCAGATCAGAGCCACCAAAAGGCTATTGATAGTGATCCCAATATCCCTGCTAATCATCTTCTTGATTTTATTTTTCCAATTCCGTTCTGTGGCTACTACTGCCATGATATTTACCGGTATCCTGGTGGCTCTTTCAGGAGGATTTATAATGCTCTGGCTATATGCACAACAGGGGTTTTTAAACTTTAGTATTGCCGGTACTAATATGCAGGATTTATTCCAGCTGGGATCGGTTAATTTATCGGTTGCCGTCTGGGTGGGATTCATTGCCTTGTTTGGGGTGGCAACTGACGATGGGGTGTTAATCAGCACCTACCTCAAGCAGTTGTTTTCTAAAAAG
>JAYEFL010000268.1:0-10011 GCA_034658635.1 Bacteroidota bacterium
CTGAAATTTGCAAAGAATTTTCCTTCACGAAAGCGTGATTGTCCTGTTCGCATCTTGAAATCATTTCTATCATATCCACGGGCAGCCAGCTCATTCTCAGTAACATCATCATTCAGAAAGCTTTGCAAGGCATTAAGTCCGTCATCCAACTCCTGGGTGCTCTCATCAAAACCCATTGATGTAGCATAGCCGGATATTACATCAATCGGGAGATTCGAAAGATCATATCCATCCTGGTGGGCCAGTCTTTCCATAGTATTGTATCGGCTAAATATTTGTCCCTCGAATTCTCCTGTCCTGTCGGTAGGCTCTCTGTGATTAACCTCACCAGAAAAGTGAATACTTCCACCATCCTTACCCAAGGGAATTCCGTAGCTGGCTGACATTGAGTTCTTTTGACCATCAACCTGATCTCCGACACTAGTAATATTAGCTCCTGAAGTGACAGAGAAATTCAGTTGATTAGTATTCTCTTTTAGTACAATATTTATCACACCGGCAATGGCATCCGATCCATACTGGGCAGCTGCTCCGTCTCGCAGAACTTCGATCCTTTCAATAGCTGTAACCGGGATAGCATTCAAATCAGTCCCCACTGATCCCCGTCCAACTGTACCATTAACATTTACCATAGATGTTGTATGACGTCTTTTCCCGTTCACTAATACCAGTACGTGATCAGGTCCAAGCCCCCTCAGAGATGCAGGATCAATATGATCAGTTCCATCTGATAATGTTTGCGCGTTAGAAGAAAAAGACGGTGCAACATAATTGAGAATCTGACCAAGACTTACTTGCGGCGCATTGGCACTGATCTGGTTAATATCCAGAATATCCATAGGCACAACCGTTTCGGTAGTAATCCGAAGAGCATTCCGTGATCCCAATACTGCTACTTCATGAATACTAATACCCTCAACTAAGGATACATTGATGGTTTTTTGATCTGTAATCAGAACTTCCTGTCTGGTAAAACCAAGCATGGAGAATAGCAGAACATCTCCAGACTTGATTTTAATTTGATAATTTCCACCAACATCTGTGCTTGTCCCCTTATATGTATCTTTGATTAATACTGAAACACTGGCAAGCGGGATACCCCCCACATCAGTAACCGTTCCGGTAACTTCTCTTACCTGTGCAAATAAAGGAAAACAAAAAATTAACGTAAAGAATAGGGAGACAATTGATTTCTTCATGACTATGGTTCAGTTTGAACCAAATATAGTCATCATTTACCACGCCCCCTAACTCTCTGTCTACTTTGACCTTTCCGTGTACCTTGAGCCTTCTGCCTTGAGCCTTGTACCTTGAGCCTTGAGCCTTGTACCTTGAGCCTTGAGCCTTGTCCACTCGAAATCTTCAAGCCAAAATAAACCATCCTCGGTGTATTAGGGCCATACATGTAGGCCGGATCGCGGTTTATCCCTATATCGAAATCATCCTGATAGGAATTGAATATATTTTTAACTCCGGCAAACCACTGCAAATTGAGTCCGTTCATTGCCTGATTATGGTATGCCCGGATGCCCAGATCATAGAAGGATTCACTGGTACGTAACTCACCATCCGGGGATTGTGATTCCGGACCAAAATATGGCACTAACATAGGTCCGGTATAACTTCCGCTGATATTGACACCTGTTTGAGCAAATAATTGATAATCAAGGCGCAGGTAGCCATAATGATCTGGTGTTCTGAAAAAGCCGGTCTCACCAAATTCTTGTGGTTTCTCGTACTGACTGGTCTGCAATGTAAAACCAGAGTTGAATGACACCCGACCAGGAGGTTGGAGTTTAAATTCGACATTAACTCCCTGGACCCTTGCTCCACCATCTGCATTCATTCTGGTATAGATCACAGTACCATTTTCATCTGACACACCAATGTCATTAACAAAGGGATTCACGAGCCATGTGTTGAAAGCTTCGAGTAGAAACCCGGTATATACACTGCCCAGCTGATGATTGAAATCAAGAGAAGCCATTACACTATGGCTGGTTTCCTGGATAAGATCAGGATCATTTTCATGCAATACCTGACGAGAACCGGATGTTTCAATGTGCAGATCCTCATCAAAAATCTGTGGAGCACGGTAGCCCTGTGAATAGCTTAATCTTCCCTGGAGGTAATTAGTAATTTCATACAACAAACTAAGTCTTGGACTCAAAACCATCCCGCTTTTTGATTCTGCATCACTTTCCATTCCTTTGATCTCATACTGGTCTAGTCTGCCGCCAATGTTGATTTTGGCATCCCCCCAGGTAAGCTCGTACTGCATAAATAGTCCGGTAGTCAGCGAACGCTGATGTGCTACCAGAGTGTTACCCACATGGGGAATAGTAATAATTGAGTCACCTGAAGTAACAGTATTTTCAAAATCCGGATATCCGAGTTTCTCATCTTTCAAATACCCACCAGTATGTTCCAGTCCGGTGATCAGAGTGGAATGTCCAAAAAAAGCTTTGTACTGCGCCCCGATGTTAAATGTTTTATCAATTGACCTGCCATAACTACTTAAGGACTGATTGGCTCCATAGTATGATTCACGGGTCAGGAATTGTCCGGATGCATAAACCGACAAAAGATCGTAGTCTCTGAAATACTGCTCATAATTCAGAGCGAGAGTTTTGATATCATGATTAACCGCTTCAGCAATATCGCGCTCATGCAAGGGATAGTCAAGCTTATTTCCTCCTTCACGGTCTTCCTTAATATTGAAAAAATCCAATGATACTTTGCTACGATGGCCGAAAGAATGGAAAAAGCGTGATCCGAGTGTCAGGTTTTTCAATTTAGCCAGTTCTGAAAATCCATCTCCATTGGCATCAAACATATCCCGTTCACGTGTAAAACCGTAAAGTGACATCCCTGATTTAAAATCATCTGAAACCAGAGATGAGTTAAAATTCAAGGAATAATCGGTAGCTGGCTGTGCTGAATTCAGTCCGATGCCTGTAAGGCCATAATTGGTTCCAATTTCGAAAGAATTCACTAGCGGATCTTTCAGGATTACATTGATGGTGCCTGCGATGGCATTACTCCCATAGAGAGCCGAACCTCCTCCGCGAACGACTTCTACACGTTGGATCATATTTGCCGGGATTATTTCAAGACCATATACACCGGCTAAACCACTAAAAATGGGCCGACTATTAATAAGAATCTGTGAATAGGGTCCTTCCATCCCATTCATCCTCACCTGTGTAAAACCACAGTTCTGGCAATTATTCTCAAGGCGTAATCCGGGGGTAAAGATCAATCCCTCGCCCAGGGTCACCGACTGAGTTGTCTCAAAAAGTTTTGACGGCAAGGTGGATACTATCACCGGTGCTTCTGTTCGCTTCTGTGCACTTCTGTCAGATGATACTACAACTTCGGATATGTTCAACACATCCCTTTCAATTTCAAAATTGACCTCGGCCGTTTTATTTGCAATTAACTGTACTACAACCTCCTGTGGCACATATCCTACCATACTAGCCACTACCCGATGTGTACCCACCGGAACATTCATGATACGAAAATGTCCGGTTTCATCGGTAAGAGTACCCATAGTGCTCCCCTTAATAGATACATTCACAAAGGCCAGATGCTGACCTTTGCTGATCACGTGACCTATAATGTGTGAATCAGATTTATTCTGAGCAAATGAATGTACATGAAATATGGCTCCACAAAGGAGTATAAAAAGAAATATTTTTTTCATTTCCAATAAAATATATAAAATCAACAAAAAGGTTTATAGATAGAAAAATGCAGACTAGCTACATTGGAAATGAGAGGGAGGGGCTCTCCCCATAAAGGAAAGGCTGTGAGGCTGAATAGTAAGGATTGAACGACTACTGATTCTTAGAAATCCTCCTTTAACACTATTCAATATAACTGCAATAACGGCAAAAAGAAATAGCAACTGGAGTGCTGATAAAACAATCAACTCAGAACCAGTGTGATGATGCTGACTACTTGGTGAATTCTCAGTACTTTTATCAAAAGGGTGTGCGTGGTGAACCTGGGTACCATCCGGGAGGATGTGTACATGCAAAAACATAATTCTGTTTCCAATCATCATCCCCATCAGGGCGACCATCAGTACAACTATGAGCTGTAGAACTATTTTCCTGACCACTGAATTCACGGCCCCAAAATTACACAAAAGTAATTGCAAAAAAAAGCCCCTCTCCAGCTTGAGAGAGCCTGCCCCGGACTTGATCCGGGGGGGTTGGGATGAGGTCCTATTTCTTTTCTTTCTTCTTAACAACCTTTCTCTTGGCTGTCATTGGCATATCTCCCATACTGGTCATAGCTTTGCCGGCAAAACCGGTTTTCTCATCAAAGGTGCCCTTAATATATACTGTTTCATCGTCGACATAAACACGGAACGAGAGCTCATTTTTCTCATACTTCACGTTTGTGGCGTCCATCTTATAATACTCATTGAATATAATTTTGACTTTGTAAACCTTCTTCTCCTTTGTTATGACAATATCTCCACTTTGATAATCATAAGGCGCGTCAGGAGCTGAAAAAGTCCAGGTTCCAGTTGGATCAACATCTTTTGGGGCATTAGTAAGTGAAGTCAGACTCATTACAAAAAGCATACTTAGTCCGATCCACAGCAGATTCTTCTTCATGTCAATTGATTTAATTAGTTAGCAATAATTTGGTCAATGATAACTGATTTTTCTTATTCTTACAAACCTTAAAGGCGGAATAATAATATTAATAATCACCTCCCCATTTTCTCTATTTTCCTGGATAAGCTGATACCTCAATTGGAAAGGCTCTGGTCAGCACAGGAAAATAAGCTTTCTGCGCAAAATCCTTTCCTCCATAATTCCAATATGTATGCGAGCATCCAAATTCCTCAAACAGGCTCATTATGAATGCAGATGTCTCGGCATAGATCGGGTGATCTCCGCCATAAGCACCCCATTCGCCCACAAGCAATGGCACATTGAGTTCATCGGCTTTCTTTTTGATTCTCCGAAAAATAAAATCGACTCTTGCTGAGGAAGGACTTCCTACTTCCTTTGTATCTGTAACAAGGTCATAACCATGGGCTGCATATGCCACAAGGGGATCCTTCTCCCCATTCTCATTAAGAGGAATTTCGATAGCTGACGGGATTCCGGTATTGGCAAAGTAATTATGTTCCAGAAAAAGAATATGGTAAGCATTTACCGCACGAATGCTGTCGCGGAGTTTTTGGTAAAAGGGATTAAGAATATCAGATTCAAAAGTCTGACACAAAGGGCCAGAAGACTCAATTACAGGAGCATATAAAGATGGGTTCTCAAGTGTTCGAAGTATTTCAAGACGTTCATGTTCATCTGCCCATCTTGCAGCCAGTTCCTGCATTTTATCTTCCAAAGAGCCCTCTTTCCAGGCACTCTCCATATCCATAAGCTGATGGGCATAAGCCTGAATCATTAAAGGCATCACTTGTTGCGCCTGCGAGCCCATGAAAGGCTCGTTCATCAGGTCAAATCCAATTATCCCCTGATCATCTTTATAACGCTCTGCCAGCATCTTCCACATATTTACGTAGTGATCCTGAACGCCCAGTTCATCCGGAGCCAGGGCATTATCCCAAAAATTATCAAAACATGCCTGAACTGCAGGTGAGATCATATATGAATCGCTCCATACGGCTCCATGAAAATGCGGTAATCCCTGATCAAGAGAAGCCCAGTCAGGAGCTCCGTCAGAAAACTTCTGTCCGTATAAATCCTGATGCATATCCAACAAAACGTATAATCCAGCATCTGTTGCCCAATTCACCAGTTGATCAATTTGCAGAAGGTATTTCTCGTCATACAACCCTGGCTCAGGTTCTATTCCACTCCAGATAATTCCCAATCGGATTACGTTAAAGCCATAAGAAGCCAAATCTTCAAGTTCAGCCTGAGTAAGCTGCGTAAGATAGTTCTTACGAGGGTCTTTACAGATAACATTCACACCATGAAACAATATCTCACGTCCGGCAGGATCAATAAACCAGGTATTGTCAATTCCGATGAAGCCGGATTGAGGGCTTGGATTACAAGAAGGAAGGAGAAGCAAAGGGAGCAGAATAAATAATGAGAAAAAGATCTTTTTCATCCGTTTATATTTATTTTAAATTGTCGTATGTAGCTCACATAACAAAAATAATCATCCTCGTGTGTCAAAATACTTTTCCTTTTGTCATGCTCGGTTCATAAAAAAAATTTCTCAAAGTTATAAATTTTGGGTTTGTCTCAAAAGCACTCCGCCCCCAACAATGCCCAAAACTCCCACGGTGTCATCCCGGGAAGCCGGGACCGCGCGTTGGTTGCTGCGCTGTTTCGGGAGGGTGCCTTTGCGAGTTTGTTCTGCTGCCCCGAAAAGGCAAACAAAAAACCCGAAGACAATACTCCGGGTTTTTTAAAAGATGAGGGAAGTATTATTTAATAGAAATTATTTCTTCTGTCTATAATCTTGGAAGATTTCTCAAGAGCCTGAAAAGCCTGATATCCGGCTCTAGAGGTCATTGCTTGAGTCAAACGCGTTTTTCCTGCAACATAATCTAATTGAGTAGCAGGTTCAATAATCTCAGTAAGCTTCAAAACATAAACTCCATTATTTCCCTTAATAGGATCACTTATTTGATTAACTACCATGAAAGGGAATGCTGCTGAAATTCCGGGTTCAACACCAATACCAGGTATTGAGAAAGAGTTAAAAGAAGCATCAGTAATGGTTCTGACGTCTGTATTCAATTTAGTAGCCAGATCTTCAAGACTGGTACTGCCTGCCTTTTGAAACTCCTGAACCAGGTATTCACCCTTATTCAGATTGCGAACAATAGATTCTACCTCACCATAAACCTGATCAAGAGGAGCGATTCCATCTTCTCTCTTCTCAGTAATTTTGGCGATCACAAAGCGATTTCCAAACTCATAGATCTCAGATAGGTCACCTTTATTTGCTTCAAAAGCCCACATGATCAAACTACGGGGAGATTCTAATCCGGCAATAATTCGGTCCTCATGGCGCAGGCTACTAGCTATCCTCTTAGTAAGATTATCTTCCAATACGCCATCTTCGAATTTTTCTCCAGTATTATATGTAGCAGCAAACCGGGAGGCCGTGCTGTAAGCCTTTTGATATGTTTCCTGTCCAAAAGTTATTCTTCGGTCAAGAATACCCACCTGCAGTTTACGAGACTTTGGTCCCTGATCGGTCACCTTCAATACGTGAACACCAAACTGAGTTGTTACAGTAACAAGGTCTCCTTTCTCGCCATAGAAACTTGCATTATAGAACTCCTCAACCATTTGACCTTTTTTGAACCAATCCAAATCTCCACCCTTCTCAACTGTTCCATCAGTTCCAAATTCAGCAGCCAACTTGGCAAAATCGGCTCCATTATTAATCAGATCAATAAGACTGTCTGCTGTTACCTGAGCAGCTTCAATTCGATTGTTTTGATCAGGACGAATTAAAATATGGCTGGCACGAACAGAATCCGGAATCATCTTAACATCTGTGACCTTAGCCAATTTCCATACGTCGTCTACAAAATAAGGACCATATACTGAATCAGTTTCAGCGTCTTCAGCCCATGTCTGCAAATTCTCTTCAAGTTCTGATGGAAATATGTACTCAGCATTAAAACCAGTATCACCATTAAGGTTTATATACTGCTTAGTATTTTCGATTCTGGATAATTCAACCATCTCCTCGTTAATCCAGGTTTGTACAACCTGACGATCCTTCTCAGATGGAATAATATCAAAGGCCACATAAGCCAGATCTACTGAAGCTTCCTGAGTGAAATCTGCCTTATTCTTATCATAATAGTCCTTAACATCTTCTTCTGTAATAGTAATCACACTATCAGGTACCATTGTAAAACGCTGACTCACATATGAGGCATTGTATTTTCGATTACTATCGAGGTGATCTCTTTCAACCATATCGCGAGTAACATACAGCCCCTTAATAATCAGATTCTGATATTTGGTATAGACCCGATCGTTCATCATTGACTTCTCAAATTCAAGCCAGGCTGCGTACGCGCGTGGGTCATTATCCATGTTTTTCATGAACTGGATAACCTTTGCCCGGTCAAATTCACCGGTAACTTCATTCTTGAAAATCTCCAGAGATGAAATTTGCGGATGAATATTATTTCCCTGCACCATGTTGAATAATTCATCAGCACTACACTCAATACCCAGGCTGCTAAATTGATCCTCCATAACCAGTTCATTCAGATATGAGGTCCAAACCTGATTACGGATAGAAATCAAAGCACCATCATCAGGTGATTGATTACCTGAATTTCGTTTGTAGTTCTCTACTGAATTCTCAACTCTGGCTTGAAAGTCCTGATAATTAATGGATTTGCCATTTATCTCACCGATTTCAAAGCGCTTGCTGTTCATCATTTGTGAACCTGATTTCAGAAAGTCACCCAGAATGAAAGCAATCAATGCCATCCCGATCACCAGAGCGACCACGATCCCCATTCTGTTCCTAAGTTTTTGTAACGTTGCCATTTATATTATATGCCTAAATTTTTCAGGCTACGAAGATAGCAATTATTTAGATAAGTTTTAAGACTGTAAAACTGTAAGACGTACTGACTCTATTCTGGTATTGCTCCCTTTTAGTATTCTGAACTCAAACTGTCTGATCGAAATAAGATCTCCCACCCTGGGGATTGATTCATGATGAGATAATATGAGGCCTGCCAGTGTCTCATATTCCTCAGACACAGGCAGATTCAAGAGATGCTTTTCATTCAGATAATCAATCTCATGCCTGCCTGAAAAAAGGAATTCATTTTTATTAACCACCACTTCCTCCCAATTGACCTGATCATGTTCATCCTCTATTTCTCCAAAAATCTCCTCCAGTACATCTTCAGTAGTAACCAGACCAGCTGTTCCACCAAACTCATCCACAACAATTGCGGCATTCTTTTGCTCCTCCAGGAGTTGAGTAAGAAGTTTGTTAGCAGGCATAGATTCTGGCACAATAGCCATGGGTCTGACAATTGAACGAATTGTATCGGGCTTATTAAACAGATCACTATGATGAGCATATCCGATGATATTATCGATATGATCCTCGAAAACCAGAATCCTTGAATAACCAGTTTCTATGAATTGCTGCTTCAGATTATCGATCTGATCATTAACATCAATTGAAACGATCTCAGTACGAGGGATCATGCATTCCCTAAGGCGTACCTTGCTGAAATCCAGGGCATTTTGGAACAACTTCATTTCATGTCCCATATCAGCATCCTCCCCTCCTCCTCCTCCTCCTAAATTCTGCTTAACCAAATGAGTCAGATCTACGCGTCCAAAAACCTTGTTATTATTATCTCTGTCATTATTGGCATGAAAAATACGCTTCAATAGGATGTTAGATAAGCTGACACTAATCCAGGTAATCGGGTAAAGAATTACATAAAAAACAAGCAAAGGAAGAGCCAGACTATTTATCATTTTGTTTGGACGAAGCCTGAAGAGGGTTTTGGGTAAAAATTCTGCAGTGAGCAAAATAATTGCAGTAGCAATAATTGTTTGGATTACAAGAACCCATATTTCAGGTTGTATAAACCTGGAGATAAGCGGATCGAGGATAATGACCATTTGAAGCCCGTATACCACCAGACTGATATTATTGCCCACAAGCATTGTTGCAATAAAATAATCTGGACGATCGGTAAGCCATGCCACCAATCTGGCTGAGCTTCTACCTTGCTTTCGATCGAGCTCAACTTTCAACTTGTTAGAAGTAACAAAAGCAATCTCAGAGCCGCTAAAAAAAGCAGAAAGCAGAAGAAAAATCAGAACAATGACCCAAGGAGACATAGAAACTAAGTGTTAAGGCACAAGGCACAAGGCACAAGGCACAAGGCACAAGGCAAAAGGCAAAAGGCAAAAGGCAAAGGGTACGGCATAAGGTAGTAAGGTAAAAGATAAGAAGTATAATACGAATGACGAATATTATTATTTTTCATTAAAATCA
>JAYEFL010000269.1:0-10006 GCA_034658635.1 Bacteroidota bacterium
GGATATTTAAATATGATTTAAAAGGTGATTTTATTAATGTGATTAATAAAAGAATATACGATATTAATTTTGTTGAAGATCATATTTCAGTAGCAAGATACGTGAACAATAAAAAAGCCTTTGGTACAGAGATAATGCCTGGAGATATTATTGATTTTGCTAAATATTTACAAGTTGCCCCAACTTTAGAAGCAATAATTGAGAAAATAATATATCCTGAGCGATTAAAGATGTCTTCAGATGGGAATGTTTATGCACTCGGGAAGGATATTTATAGAAAAAATTATCGTGTAGGCATAATCGATCCTACCGATGGTCATACAATTTTTATATTTGGGAAAAGCGGGACAGGTGAAGCTGACTTATTGTGGCCTAAAGACATAGCTGTGGATACGGAGGGTAATATATATATTACAAACTATGTATATTCAAAAGAAGGGGAGAAATTATTTGCTGTTAAGAAGTACGACAATCGTGGTAATTTTATTAAAAGCTGGGGCGTGTGGGGTGGAGGAAATGGCGAGTTTAAAGACCCATGGGCAATAGCAATAGATGATAGAAATGGTTATGTGTATGTTACCGATGCCTTTTATCCATCATGGATGCGAGGGACAGGAGAAGAACATCCTCAGGAAAGGGTTCAAAAATTCACCAAGGATGGAAAATTCATTAAAAAGTGGGGTGGAAACAGAATAACCGGAGTGGTTGTTTTTCCGCCGAGATTGCTTGTTGAACCGGATTTTAGTGATCCTGTTGGGATTGCAGTGGACAGTAAAGGTTATGTTTATGTTTTGGAAGATGACAGAGCGCGGGTTTCGAAGTTTGATGGGGATGGTAAATTAATTAAGCGTTGGGGGAAGCCAGGTGTTGGGCAAGGAGAATTTAGGGATCCTCAAGCCATAGCCATTGATAAAAATGACAATGTATACATTGCTGACACTGGCAACGATCGTATCCAGAAGTTTGATCCAAATGGAAAGTTTTTGATGGAGATTAGGTAGGATGATTAAGAAAATTATAATATTTATTTTGTTAATTCTAACATTTTGTTATGTTGCTAATGCAGATGAAGGATATGGTCGTGTAGTAAAACAAAAAAGATTTTACGGCTTAGGTTTTGATAGCCTTCAGGCCTATAAAGACGATATCAATTATGATTATTTTAATGTCAGGAATGATATGGTTGAAGTTTCATTGGGAGTTTTTGTTTTGTTATCAGGGAAACGCACAAGCAAGCTTACTCGATTGTCGGATGAACCCCCAGGAAAAATTATTTTATCTGGAAGTTTTGGTTTGTCAAAAATTATTAATGATTATAAGTACAAAGCGAGAGAAGAGAATTCTAATTATATTCAATTCAGCCCATCCATCGGTTTATCTTTAGACTTCGAACAGGATTTTATTATTAAAATATTTTCCTGGGGTGGTGCTTTGAATGGGCGTTTTGGTATTGTGGAAGATAATGATGTTGTTTATACGACTACGCCATCCGATATTTTTGCCTGGTTAAATAAAGTTCATGGAACGTGGTGGTTTCATAATTGGAATCTTCATATTGGCTGTTATTTATTAGAAAATTTAAAAATAATATCTGGCTATGAAGGAACAGGATATGAATATGTTTTTAGATATTCCGGGAATATTCTCGGGGGTACCCCTCTTTCGGCCAAGGTGAACAATAAATTAATAAATCAGAGATGGTTTAGTAAGTTAAGATGGGTAAGTGAAAAATATTCTTTTGACCTTTTGTATAGATATCCAAATGACAAAACTAATACTGGAACATATTCGTTAGGCATTAACTATTTTATATAAAAATGTTTAGGCATTTTAAAAATTTAATATTTATATTTATTATCGGAGCAATTCTTGCTTCCAGAGTGGGGGCAGAAGTGCTCTCTAATAGCCAACTCAACAACCCTTATAAACTCACAGTCTCCAATGGGTATTTATATTCCGTGGACACAGCAAACAATCAAATTAAGAAATTTGATGCCTCAGGAAACTTGGTTTATGCATATGGTTCTTTTGGCAGTGGTAATGGCCAGTTTAATCAACCTCAGGGGATCGCGGTAGATTCGAATGGCCATATCTATGTAGTTGATACCGGCAACCAGCGTATCCAAAAATTTGTCGATAATGGTGACTCTGCCGCCTTTGTCCAGATTATCTCTGATATTCCGGAATTGAGTGATCCGACTTTTTCATATCCCCGCTCAATCCGCGCTGATGATAATGGCGATATATTTATTGTGGATTCCGCAAAGAATCGGGTTATTAAGTATTCAAGCGGGGCTGTTATCGGCGGGAATAGCGGAGGAATATCAGCGCAGAGTGTGGGTGGAGCAGGCGAGGTATTTAATGCTCCATACGGTGCCGAGATCGATGCCAATGGTTATATCTATATCGCAGATACTGAAAATCACAAAATTAAAAAATATAGCGCCGGCGGAAAGCTCCTCCTTGAGTTCGGAAATGAAGGGCAGGGGAATGGAAAATTCTTATATCCCTTTGATGTCGCGGTCGATCCAAACGGTAATATATATGTGGCGGATACCGGTAATCATAGAATTCAAAAATTTGATCGTTATGGGAAATATATTACGTCATACGGAAGTTTAGGTACTTCAGATGGTAGGTTTTTTGCTCCCAGAGGTGTTTCTGTAAGCAAGAATGGATATTTATATGTGGTTGGCGCAGATAATAGGATTCAGAAACTGGATGTCTCTTTGCGTATGTTGGATTTTGGTGTTTCAAATACGGATTTCTCGCCAAACGGAGACGGGGTTAAAGATGAAGTTGTTTTTACATTTAAGTTGTCCGAAGGTTTTATTCCAAAGGTTTTGCATCTCAATATTTATGATAAGTCCAATAGAATATTGATTGCCCAGCGTAATAGAAAAGCAATTGTAAAAGGATATTCTATTTTTACCTGGGATGGTAAAGATAATGCTGGCAATCTTGTGCCGGATGGGGAATATCTCTATAAATTTTCAGGCATAAGCTTTCATGAAGAAAAAAGTTTGATCTCTGAAAGCGGAGATTTGCTCGTCGATACTACTCCACCCGAAGTCAAAGGAGTCGCTTCTTCCTATAAGATTTCTCCAAACGGTGATGGGAAATTCGATGCGATTGAAGTGTTTTATGTGATATCAGAGACATGTAGCCTTGAAATAAAGGTTGTTAACCCTTATAAGGTTGTTTTATCCTACCAAGATTATTTCTTGAATGACCTATCTAAAGAATATATTTTTAGCTGGGACGGCAAGGATCCGATACAAAATAAATTTGTAGGAGACGGGGAATATGAATTAGTTTATTCTCTTAAAGACGCCGCAGGAAATTCTACCAGGCTTACTTCAAAAATAATATGTGATGTAACTCCTCCAATGTGGTTTTCGATTGATGAACCGTCTTATAATGAATATCTTGTTTCAGGAGATATAAGCCTTAAATGGAAACAAGCTATTGATGAGAATCTGGACCATTATATTGCTAAAATTGTTAAAGACTCATCAGAAGAGGCTTTTGAGCTGGCGTCAAAGCCAATTGGATTGGGTGATCCCTTGTGGGATCCGGACGAGATATTAAAAGGAGGGCTTTATCACGTATATGTGGAGGCCTGTGACGGCTTCGGGAATACAAGGACTTCTTATACAAAGTTTAGGGTTGATGACGAACCCCCCCAAATTACAAATACGCGAAAATCTACGAAAGGTTTTTCGCCGAATCTTTCATCTTTTAGATTTGATTGCCTAATTACAGACAATACCGTTACTGAACTAAAAAATTACTCGGTTGCCATTTTGGATGAAGCAGGTCATGAAATTAAATCCATGATGAATGAGGATGTATCTGCTGGGACATTTAGCTTTGAGTGGGACGGAAAAGATAAAATGGGACAAATTGCTGATGATGGGATTTACCAATTTAATATTGAAGTTGAAGACCAGGCCCAAAACAAAACAAATTATACGGATAGTTTCTATCTGGATTCTGCTCCTCCCCAAGTTTTAGCGCTCAATGTTGATCCTAGCCCGTTTACGCCAAATGGTGATGGGGTCATGGATTCAACAACGTTTTCCTTTGAGGTCTCAGAACCTTCCTATGTTACGATAAATATCTTGAAAGAAGATGGAGGATTGTATAAAACACATAGCCAGATTTTGGATTCATCATCTGAGGAAGTTTCAATCACTGGCAACTGGGAATGGGGTGGGAGAGGGAATTATGGAGAACTTATGGGGGGGAATTATTCGTATTATCTTGAGGTCAAAGATTTTGTTGGCAACCAGAATTCTTCTGAGACAGGTATCGTGGCAATAAATTATGAACCCTCGCTTTTGGCTTATGCGTATGCGATTCCCGACCCTTTCGCGCCGTCCAATCCTTTAAACGGTTTTACAGAGATTAAATATTATCTGACCGGTGATAATTTGGATGTAAGCGTTTATATCATGGGTAATGAAGAAAATGTGATAAAGACGCTTTTATCAACCGAAAACAAAGATAAAGGAGAACATAGCGTCAAGTGGTATGGCGATTACGATGATGGATATACTGGAACAAAAAGCTCCAAAGATAATTCTAAAGTTACAGATGGAACCTATGCTTTTAGGGTAGTGATCGAAGACCCTGAAGGCGGTTTGCCGGCCGATATGACTAATACAGTTCTTGTGGATAATCACCCTCCAACAGTATATGTCCAGTCTGTTGAAGTGGATTACGCTTCAAGTAAAGCGGATTTAAAATATAGCTTGACCGAAAAAGCTTCCGTGGTTGTTTCAGTTTTTGATTCAACATATGCTTTGTTGGAGAATTTAGTTAATGCCGAGATTAAAGACGCCGGAGAGTATATTGTTTCCTGGCAGCCAATCTCAAACTCAGAAACCGAGAATTATTTTAAGATTGTCGCTGTTGACGAGGCATTAAATAGAGATGAAAAGATCTCGGATAATTTTGTTTTAGCGCCAACAACTGATTTTCAAATTGTAAATGCTTCTGTATCGCCTTCTCCTTTTACTCCAAATGGCGATGGGTATGCTGATCTTGCGCGCATCTCTTATTCCATTTCAGGAGGTGCGCCTGATTATACGGTAAATATTAATATTGAAACTGAAACCGGATCAACTGTTAAAACACTAATTGAAAATGATCCTCAAAGCACAGGAAATTATTCCTTCTATTGGGATGGAATAGGAGATAACGGGCAATTAGTCGCGGACGGCAATTATGAATATGCAGTTTCAGTTGAAGACCAAATTGGAGAAAAGGTTGAAGCACAGGGAACCATGCTTGTGGTATCAACCCGCCCCTCTGTTAATCTCTCCATCTCTCCATCCATTTTTTCGCCAAACGGCGATGGGTCAAAGGATACCGCGACTTTTAATTATTCCATAAACTATCCAATCGCCTATATTACCGGAGAGGCTTTGGTAAAACTCGAAGTGCTGAATGCGGCCAGTGAAGCGGTCTGGAGCAGGATGTTTAATCAGACCGCCGGCAGTTATGCTTATGAATATAACGGCTTAAATAAGACAGGGATTTCACTTGAGGCTGGAAATTATTATGTAAGAGCGAGAGCTGAAGACGCATTGGGTTCAACGGCTGTTCCAAAGACAGCTGGTCTGACTGTTGATTATACAAATCCTGAACCAAGCGATTTTAATATTGATCCTCTCTATGCCAGGTCGGGAGCTATTGTAACCATTTCATTGGGTTTTGATGAAGAACTTGCGGCAACTCCTGAAGTGACTGTTTTGAAATCAGACCTTAGTAACGGCTATGCGATTCTAGGATCTGTTTCAGGCAATTCATATGTTTACAGGTATGCGGTTAGCGCCAGCGATGCTGAAGGAATCGCGACCGTATCAGTAGAGGCGGAAGACCTTGCTCTCAATCCAATTTCAAAAACCAAAACCTTTGTGATTGATAAAACCAATCCTTCAGTCTCCAACTTCGCAGTCGCGCCTGATCCAGCCAGCCTGCCGGAAGTAAGCGGGCAAGTAAGCATAACCTTTAATGTTAGCGAAACACTTGAAGCAGTCCCTAGGGTTTATGTAACACAAAATGGAGCATCTCCACAGCTCGCTCTGACCAATGGTTCATGGTCGACGGTAAATGGTTTATGTGAAGGTAAATATGATGTATTAAGTGGCTATGATGGATTAGCTCAGGTAACTGTAGAAGTTATAGATTTAGCGGGAAATATGGAATTGAGCACAGCGACTTTTGAGGTAGATATTGTTTTGCCCGTTTTTAGCGCTATTCATTGCGAGGCCCCTAATTTCATGGATGGTGAATATTATGCTAAGGACGGGGATGAAGTAGATATTTACTTTACAACATCTGAGCAGCTTCAATTTAATCCCGAGGTTAAAGTGAACGGTGATAGAGCAAGTTATCATGCGTTAATTGGTGATGAATATCATTATAAATATACTATAGATGCTGGTAAGGTTTCTGAATTAGATAATAAACAGCTGGCGAGGATGTCGGTTTCCGGGTATGACATTGCTGGAAATGAGGGAAATACCGAAACTTCCCAAAGCTCAGAGAGTTTTACAATTGATATCGAACTTCCTGATGTTGCGATTTCAAGCGATCCTGTTCTTATAGCCAACCCTGGGACATTTACTCCTAATAACGATGGGGTTAATGACACAACAACTCTTCAATATACAATTAGCGAATATTCACGGGTAAGCCTTAAAATTTATAAATTTAACGAGTTAAAGGTTTATGATGCTTCAAATCTGGTTCAAGAGCTTATTGATTCTGAATGGAAAGGCGCAGGCGCGCATTCTGTCATGTGGGATGGAACGCTTTTAGAATCGAAAAAGACACAATATGATACGAATAATAATGGTTTTGTGGATTCAGGGAAATACGCATTTGTTGTTGAACTCCGCGATATAGCTGGCAATATCTCCGCGCGCAAGGGCGGAACAGTTTATGTTCAGGACATTATTTTGCATCTTACAGAACCGGAAAACCGGTCAGAAGCGAATAATCCCGAGCCAAAAATCATTTGTCCGGATGGAAACAGTGTGGTGCCCGGGCAAAAACAAGCCGAGTTCTTCTATAAAATAAACACGGAAGCGCAGCCTCCTTCTTCAACTATCCCTGAGCCAGAGCCAATTTTGCAAATATTTAGCTTAAATCCGGTTGGAAAGATAACGATTGAAGTTTTTGATTCAGGCGCTAATTTGGTAAAGGTTTTAAAAAATAACGAAGACGTACTGGCCGGTTCTAATCTATCAGTAATTTGGGATGGTACGGATGGTTCTAATTTTGTCGTGGACGGTCTTTATTCTATAAAAGCTAGTTTGTCTGATTTTACGGGTGTGATGAGTACACCATTGGTTAGAAGTGTGACTGTTGATAATACCCTTCCCGTTGCTGTAGTTTCTTCGCCTTTGGGAAATTCTGTAAATAAGGATGTTATTACCATTATTGGTACTGCAGAAGATACGAATTTTGATTCTTATGAATTGTATTATGGATTGGGAGCCTCTCCTGTTTCTTGGACAAAAATCGGAGATACGGTTTATTCGCCAGTGAATGGAAATGTTCTAGGCTCATGGAATACGGATGCTTTAAATAACAACTATACCATTAAATTGGTAGTTAGAGATAAGGCGGGTAATTTTGAAACAAATACAGTTCTTGTAAATGTTGACAATACTGAGCCGAGGGCGGCGCTTAATGCCTAT
The DNA here is from genome assembly GCA_034658635.1 of Bacteroidota bacterium. Taxonomy (GTDB): domain Bacteria; phylum Bacteroidota; class Bacteroidia; order Bacteroidales; family UBA12481; genus JABHCC01. The sequence continues at coordinate 7,716 of JAYEFL010000269.1, forward strand.
ACTTCGCCTAAACGAGCTACCGTAGCTATTGGGGGAGCTTCTGATGACAATAATTACCAGGCTGCCAACTTTCATGAATACAAATTATATTATGCTAGTGGGTTTAGCGCAGAGGCGGATTGGAATGAAATTGGGACATATACCAGTCCGGTGACTGATGGAATCCTGGGAAATTGGGAGACATCCAGCCTGGATGGAAATTTCACCCTAAGAGTTGTTACGACCGATAAAGCTTTTAAGCAGATGGAAGCCAAAACTAACATTGTAATCGATAATCAACCACCGACTGGTTCAATAACTATCAATTCTGGGAACGTTTATACTAGTTCAAATATTGTCTCTCTGTATCTGCCAGCTTCAGACAATCTGGAGGTCATAAGTGTTGATATCAGTAATGATGGATCAGATTGGACTTCATATTCCTATAGCGGTGAAAACTATACTTGGACAATAACTCCAGATACTCCCGGGCAAAAGACGGTTTATGTGAAATTTTACGATGAGGCGGGCAACTCCTCAGAAACTTATACAGATCAAATTTTTCTATATTCGCTTAAAAAATTGACTTCTTATTCTGGTCCGGATTGGGATGCGGCTTTTTATTCAAACAGCGACAAGCTCGCTTATGTTTCAGATAATGGCGGATATAAAAATATTTGGACAATAAATATCGATGGCACAGGGAATTCAAAGTTGACTCATAATAATGATAATTCCTCAGTTAAGTTTGAGTGGCTTTCTGGCTTGAGCGGGGGATCAGATATTATTTGTTGGGATGAGGGATATCAAATGCCGGACCCGTGGGATTTTTTCCTTACCGTGGGAATTAATTCTAGTGGAAATGTGTTCGGAGAATTTGATGGGTATTCTGGTATGGAAATGCATTATTCATTGGCATCAGGATGGATCGCTACTTACAACAGTCATGTAGAAGCAGGTGGAGGTGGATGGACTGGAATTGAGGTTCAACCATCTGATGGCAGTCAGCCTATTGAGGAAATTTTTACCAGCACTCAAATTGGGAGCTATTTTACGGATTTCGCTTGGTCGCCTGATGGAAGTAAGCTAGCTGTTGGTACAGAAACAAATGGACTGTGGATTGTAAATAGAAATGGAAGTGGAAGAACTCAAATAGTTAATGGGAATGCAGAGGATCCTTCTTTTTCATCCGGTGGATCGCAAATTGTATTTGTTTCGAATGGAAATATTAATAAAGTAAATGTTAATGGTTTGGGACTTATTACATTATTAGATGATAGTAGTACTAATAGTCATCCCAAATGGAGCCCTGCCGATAAGATTATCTATGTGGCAAATAACGGAAGCTCAGAAGACCTTTGGATCATGAGCACAAATGGTGGAAATAGATTTAAGTTAACATCTGGAATACCAATTTATTCAGCTATGGTACGCAATACTTATCCATATTCCCCATCACCTGCCAAGTGGTCACCGGATGGGAACAAATATGCTTTTGTTTCTGGATCAAACACTGTCCCGGAAAATATCTATGTGATTAATTTTGGGAATCTCTCAGCAATTTCAGCTTTATCTATAATCTCTGTTAAAAAACCTGTGGTTGCGCAAAATACATCCCTCGAATCCCCAATCCTCATTGCCCCGGAAGATATAAATGATCCTAATTACAAAGATGTCCAAAGTCTCCGCCCAACCTTCGAATGGCAGCATAGAAAAAGAGAGACGCAGGAATATAAAATCGACCTGGCAAAGAACGATAGCTTTGCGATCGACCATCAAACCTTTACCAAATCACCCAACAGCGGTTCACAGGCTGATCCCACGAATGACCCTGGACTATACAATTACACATATTCGATCCACGAATTCGATCCTGGATTAGATCGGGATACTTACTATTGGAAAGTCACCGCAACCTCAACCAGCGAATCGGCAACTTCAGAGGTCCGATCGTTCACAGTAGCTCCGCAGTTGACCTTAACCGGTGTAACCAATTTTCCAAATCCATTTAATCCGAACCGGGAAACCACCCAGATCAGGTACCGGCTCGGCGCGGATGTCGATGCGGTTAAGATCAGGATTTACGACGTTGTTGGTTCATTGGTTAAAGAGATCACGAATTGCCCGACCGACGGCGAAGGTTCAAGTGTATGGAGTAAATATAACGATGTCGACTGGGACGGTTGCAATGGCCGCGGTGACCTGGTTAGGAATGGGATCTACCCATTCGAGATCGTCGCGCGGTTGGGAGATAAGTCGGTCTCCGCGAGAGGCAAGGTAGCGGTGCTGAAATGAGAAATAAAATCCTAATG
>JAYEFL010000270.1:0-9999 GCA_034658635.1 Bacteroidota bacterium
CTGAAACCAAGTAACCAAGCAACCAATATATAAGTGCTTTAAGAACAAAGGATGAACTCCTATTGAGAAATATTCAAGATCGAATAGATAAATACTATCTTTACCTGAAGAAGCATACTGAAACCTTACAAACGAACGGAAATCAATTTATAAGAATCGAGCAATTGATTTCCAAACCAGCATTTATCAAGAGCTATGAGAAATCGGATTAAACACATTAATAGACTAATTATCACTCTATTAATATATGGATTAGCTGGTTTATCTTGCACAAAAACACCCGATCAGTCTACTCATCCATTGGGGGACTCACAAAAAGCAGCTATTGAATCTTTTTTTGACAAAGCCGAAAAACTTGCTGGAGAAGATATTCATCTTGCTCGAATAGTACTGGAAAAAGGATATTCGCTTCTTGATACAGAAAAGCCTACACTTGGATTGGCCAGATACTACATGATCAATGGACGAATATGCTACTATGAAGATAATTATCTTGAATCTCTCGGACAGTTGGATACCGCCATCATGCTTCTCAAAAACACCAATTATAAGTCTGAATTAGCTAAAGCATACTCACACTTTTGCTCGACCAATGCCCTGATGGGGAATTCTGCTGTAGCCATTGAATCAGCGCATAACGCCATCCGGATTTATCAGAAACTGGGCGATGATCCGGCTATGGCCGGCGTCTACAATTTTGTTGGCAACATTTACATCGATCAAAAAGATTTAGACCAGGCACTGATGTTTTTTGAAAAGGCTCAAATGCTTACCAAAAGTGATTCCGTAAGTCTGAACTATGGAAATATCCTAACCTCAATCGGAAAGGTGCATGCGCAAAACGGTAATCTAAAAAAGGCTGAACAATACTATCAAAAGGCCTATGAAACAAGAATGATCTGTGCGGATATCAGACACATTTCGTCCTCATTAATTCTGTTGGCCAGATTACGGATTCAACAAAATCGACACGCGGAAGCCTTACCATATTTAAAAGAAGCAGAAATCATCTATTCTGAACTGGAAGAAAAAACTGGTTTATTTTTTGTTCATCATTCTTTTGCAATGGTTTATATGGCACAAAATATGCTTAATAAAGCTTATCATCACGCCAACCAATCTTTAGGAATTAGCATTGCCCTAAACAATGACAGGCACAAAGTTAAAGCATACCGGATTCTGTATGAAATCAGTAAAAAATATGGAAAATATGAAGAGGCTTTAGAATTGCACGAGCTGTACCAACAACATCAAAGACAGTTAATATCTCTCGATAAGAACCGTACAATAACCAGTATTGAACACAAAAACGAGCTTCAAAACAAGATCAAAGACAACGAAATTCTCCGCCAAAAAAATCAAATCCATAAGCATCAAACCGTATTCCTGGCCATTATCATCTCGGCCCTGAGCATCCTGATCATTGTTCTGATTATACTAATCCGCATGAGGAATCAAAATTTCAAACACAAGCAAGTGCTGTTAGAAAATGAAAGAAAAATGGCCTTGGCTAATAGTGAGCTTAATGAAAAGGAGAAAATCATTCTGGCCAATAGTTTGGAACTCAAAAACAAAGAGCTGACCAGTAAAACACTTGAGCTCCTCCATCAAATTGAGACACTTCAAACACTTGCTAAACGAATGGAACAATTGGAGGACTCCTCCTCTAAAAAAGAAGTGAATGAAATTTTGCGTGAATTGAAGATGAAGACCAGAGATAATATTTGGAACGAATTTCATGCGGCTTTCAATAACGTTCACAAAGAATTCTATGACAAACTCTTTGAGATTTGTCCGGATTTATCCTCCACAGAAATAAGAATAGCTGCTCTTTTAAAACTGAATCTGTCCACAAAAGAGATTGCTTCTATATCAAATAAATCAGAAAGTGCCATCACCACAGCTCGTCATCGCCTGCGTCAGAAGCTAAATCTGACCGGAGACAATAATCTAATCAATGTCCTAATGAAGATTTAACACCCTGATTATCTTTTACTTATAAAATTGTGACATTTTGTAAGGTTCATTGTGATTTTTTGTAACGTATACTTTAACTGCACTTTGCTCAAAGTGAATTTTATTTGCATGTAAATTCTTATGTGTAAAAAAAGAGTATGAAACCTTCCAAGAAGAATGATGTATCTGCTGCTGATCTACAAACGCAAAACAAAGCGCTTAAAAAAATCATTAAGGCTCTTGACAAAAAGAAGAGCAAAGACGAAGCAGACCCGAAAATAAAAAAGACTAAAAAGTAGTACTAATAAAACTTCTGAAACATGAAAAAACAAATGAATTTGCTTAAGTATGTATGCCTGGTTGTATTTATTCTAACCTGGATATCATGTGAACTAGACTATCCGAAAAGTGACAATTTTGATGTCTCCATCTCAGAGAACAATATGGTGCCCGGTGGAGAGATTGCTTACAAAACAGACAAAAATGATTTTGCGCTTAAATTTTCGCCATCTCTCTATGGAATGAAAAGTGAGATGAATGTTACCGTTAACCCGGGTATTTGGATGGGTGAACATGAAGTGACCTATAGCTTGTGGGAAGAAGTGTATGATTGGGCTCAGGAGAATGGCTATAACATTTTTTCATCAGGCCAGGCCGGAAGCCAATCAGATTTTTCCGATGACCATCCTGTTACCCGAATATGCTGGTGTGATGCATTGGTTTGGAGCAATGCACTCACCGAGTATTACAATCAGAATAATGGTCAGAAACCTGACTACAGTTTTGCCTATACTTATAAGGGTGACCCGATTCGCAATTCGGATATAAATAATGAAGAATTCGATAATCTTGATTATGATTTATTGGCAACCGGTTTCAGAATTCCCACCAATCAGGATTGGCACACTGCAGCCAGTTTTAAGAATACGCCGGATAACTACGCCTCCGGAGCTAACAATGACTTTGATAACGAAAAGGCCAATGAAATAGTAGCCTGGTATCGAACTAACAGTGAAGAAGAAACTCATCCGGTAGGTGAAAAAATATCAAATAGCCTTGACTTGTATGATATGAGTGGCAATGTGAGTGAGATTGTCTATGATCAGCTTGACAAGTATGGTGGAAAACAAAATAATCGTGGGGGAGCCTGGAATTCGAATGCATCAATGCTGGCTGTTGGCAGCTCCTTTCCTATAGCCAGAAATACTAATTCAATTTCCATGGGATTCAGGCTGGCCAGAACCTTAGGGGATGATGACCACAAAGACATTGAAAAAGAAGAAGATAAAGAAGAAGAAGAGGGTCCTGGTGACGGAGAAGGATATTTCTCCATAGGAGGTATAAAATACGATATTGACAAAGGTCTCCTTCTGAACTTTAACACGGTGAATATGGAGTTATTAACAATAGTATTATTCTCAGAGGGTATTGATCGTGAGCCTGATAACAATGGGGGATATACCGGAACCGGTCATAAAATGAACATCGATTTGTACATCTCTGATGATCATCTCATTCATAATAAAACCTACACTGAAGACAAGCAAATGATTTTGCTGGATGCAATGATGAATCTCAACACCGATAAGTTCCCCTGGGAGCCTGAAAATGGATTTATCGGACATGCGAATATCACTCTGAGTGTTGAAATAGATGATGATGAGTATACTCTGGTGTTCTCTTGTACTGGCTCTGATTACAGCGGCGAATCCGGAATGAGTTTTTCAGGAGAATACAAAGGTACCCTGACCAAGCTCAATGCCGGAATAGATTTTTAGTCTAAAACCCATGAAAATGAAAATGAAAATGAAAACCATACTCGCTCTCCTATTGGCAGCCACAGCTCTTGCCGGTCAGGCCCAGGTAACACTTACACGATCGAACTCGGGTCTAGAAATCGGCGATCAGTATGCGGTAAAAACAGTTGATCCCATGCAATTAGTTACAAATATCGATCCCACAATCACCGGGGCGAATCATACCTGGGATTTCTCCGATATGAATTCAACTTTTCTGGATGGAGCCATTTCAATATGTGTGGATCCGGAAACAACCCCATTCATTGACTCTCTGGATCATGCTGATATCTGTATTAAAACGAAAGACCAGAGTGAAGGTCCCTATCAGTACTTTGTCGTAACAGATCAGCAAATGGAGTTGGTGGGGATGGGATGGCAGCAAACCGGCAACACTTCCTTTACAAGCTATCATGAAGGACTAACTGCCCTACAATTCCCAAGCAATTATGAAGATGCTTATACCGATAACTATGTTGCTGAGATGATAACCGTTGCGCATGGATTGTTTATGTTGGATACGGCAACCATGTCTATTGTAGCTGATGGTTATGGAACACTCATAACCCCCGAAACTACATACAACAACGTTTTGCGGCTTAAGAGAACAACCATTAGCCAATCCTATACCATTTATGATGGAGAAATTATGCCCACAGGAACTCATACTACTATTGAATATCAATGGTTTAAACCTGAAACACCCATGCCTGTAATGAATATTATTGAAATGCTTGGTCTTGAAGGATATACCGTAACCTACCAGACCGATCAAAACGCAAGCAGTATAGAATTTTTAAAAACCAAAGATCTAGGTATAAAAATCTACCCGAATCCGTGTACTGACCTATTGACAATTGATTTGGGAGATACTTCATTTCATTCATTGAGGATCTTTGATTACCTGGGAAGAATGGTTCTGGACATGGAGCAACGATCAAGCTGTCAGGCTCAACTTTACACCAATTTTCTGAGCCCTGGCCAGTACACACTGCAAATTGGTAGTAAAGATCAGATTATAAATAAGCTGTTCATAAAACAGTAATTTTAGGTTCTCTTCGGAAGGCTGTCTTGAAAGTATTTCAGCTGGCATATCCCAACAATCCATTCATCGAACGAATTGAATACCGGCCATTTGTTGATTACGGTTTAGATGTTAACCACAAGTTGTACTATTACTTCAAGTACGTAGAAGAAACCTGGGGAAAGGTACTGGATTGAAGAATGGAGAATAACCAAGGACGAAAGACGAAGGACGAAAGACGAATCTAAAGCTCCCTGATATAGAACGCATCACAACTGTAATGCCCGGTACAACCCAGAGGAGATTCAATCTGTCTGAATTCATACTTCTCATAGAGAGCCCTGGCTGTGTGCATATGTTCCAGGGTTTCCAAATACATTTTCACAAATTCGCAGATTTCTCTTGATCCTTTCAAAGGGGCTATTCCCCCACCGCCAACTACTTCCTGTGTTTCTGCATTTACCAGAGAAAAATACTTTCTGCCAGGCTCCTGATAGGCTTCATACATATCCATGGTTTCGGGGTCGTTGCAGGCAAAGCCGTCTCCGCTCGCACCGAATTCAAGGAGGCTGTTAACAATAATTTCTGTGAGAAATCTGTTGTCTTCAGGAGCAATTGGTCGGATCTGAAATAATCCTTTGTTTGTATTTATATCCATCACTAATTGTCAAGCCGAACAAAGATAAGACCTTCTTGCACACAGCATATTTTTATGCTAATTTTATCAACGATTTCCCGAAAAATGCTGAATTCACACTCAAACCCATTTCGGGGTGTAGCGCAGTCCGGTTAGCGTGCGTCGTTCGGGACGACGAGGTCGGAGGTTCGAATCCTCTCACCCCGACAGTTTTCAAAACAGACAAAGGAGCAGACAATTTACTCTTTTCCAAGGTCTTTAACTTTAGCAAGTAACCAAGTAACCAAGTAACCAATCAACCAATCAACCAATCAACCAAGCAACCAATTCACCAACTACCTCTTCCTCTTAAACACAGACTTCAACCTCTCAAAGAACCTCTTCTTCTTCTCATCTTCCTGCTTCCTTACAGCCGGATCGCTGAGCCTTCGGGCTTTTGCAGTATCTGATTTAACAAATCCATCAAATAGTCTCTCTAAGAGGGTCATGTTAGGATTTTCCAGAGAGTAATCAGGACAATCAAGACGCGCAAGCAACTCATCTGAAAGTGGTGGAAACTGAGCAGTGGAAATGGAATCATAAGCCTGATCACGTTCAATTCGCTGCATAAAACGGGCAAAAATGGGTAATCCTGTATGAGCTCCTTGTCCTAATGCAGTAGTTCTGAAATGAATACCAGGATTATCGGCTCCTACCCAGGCACCTGCTACAATAGCCGGATTATAACCAATAAACCAACCATCAGCATTGTCTTGTGTGGTGCCGGTTTTCCCTGCCAGATCAGATGTTAATCCGAATAGCCACCTGAGAGACCTGCCAGTGCCTCGCTCAACAACGCCATTCATTAGATGAACCATCGTTCTTGCGGTGGCTTGTGTAAGAACAGAATCAGGAGTTTCATCAAGCTCACTCTCCCATAGCAGGTTCCCCTGCCAATCTTCAATTTTCAATAAAACTACAGGGCGTACAGGCTGCCCGAGGTTTGCGAATGTGGCATAAGCCCTCACCATTTCAAACAGAGATAAATCTGCCGTTCCCAAGGCAATTGAGGGCACCTCAGGAATAGTTGAAGAAATCCCCATGCGATGAGCAAGCTCGATAACGGGTTTAATTCCAACTTGATGTATAAGTTCAGCAGAAATAGTATTCACTGAATTCACCAAAGCTCCTTTAACAGAATAATAACCCTCATGATTGCCATCAGAATTCTCTGGTGTCCAATCCTGATAATCCCCATAGGTTCTTAACTCATTGGATATAAACTCACAGGGATCAACCTCCCCCAACAAGGCTGCTGCATAAAGGAAAGGCTTAAACGTTGATCCCACCTGTCTGGCAGCTTTAACATGATCATATTTGAAGGCCTGAAAATTTCTTCCACCAACCCAGGCCTGTATATGTCCGGTTGTAGGATCCAAGGCCATGAACCCAGCCTGCAAAGTCTTCAGGTTTTGCTTGATAGAATCCATCGGAGAAATCTTTTTCAATAATATGCTTCCGCTTTTCCAGTCAAACACCCTGGTTTCAACCGGTTTGTTAAGGTTTTCAAGAATCTTTTCATGTTGCATCCCAGCATTAATGGCATGTTTATACCGAGCCGAAGAACGAATAGCAGAATTCAGAATATTCGGGTTTCCCGACCAAGGGCTCCTACCCGACCAATGCACCTCAAACTCTCTCTGAAGTTGATTAAGATGAAAATCAACCGCCTGATTAGCATAAGACTGCAGTGTGGAGTCAAGAGTCGTGGTTATCCTGAGTCCATCAGTATAGATATTGTATTCATCCCCAAATTGATCTTTAAGAATTTTCTGAATACCAGGACGAATATGCTCCAGGAAAAATGGAGACGGACCATTATTGTAATCCAGTTTTCTGTAGTTCAGCTTAATCGGCTGTGATTTATAGTTCTCAGCCTCTTCCTGACTAAGGGCGCCCTCTGAGACCATTCTACTCAACACAATATTCCTTCTTTGCAGGGATTTCTCTGGATTAACTCTCGGATTATAAGCAGTATTAGCCGCCAGCATCCCTACAAGTGTTGCAGCCTCAGCAGGATTCAAATGTACAGATGGCTTGCAAAAAAAGCGCTGAGATGCCACCTCGATGCCGTAAACATTATCACCAAAAGGGACAGTATTCAGGTAAAGAGCCAGAATTTCATCCTTGGAATAAATTTTCTCAATACGGGCAGAAATAAATATTTCCCTGACTTTATTTATAGCTAGCGTAAACTTTCCGAATCCTAGTCGGGGATAAAGATTTCTGGCTAATTGCTGACTTATTGTACTTCCTCCTCCCTGATTCCTGTTGCCAAGAATTATACTTTTTATAAAAACCCTTCCCAAACTGATAAAATCCAATCCTTTATGCCGGAAAAACCGACTATCTTCTGTTGATACTAAGGCATCCTTAACATATTGTGAAATATTCTCTTCACGAATAGTCATCCGATTCTGAAAAAAGTACTTCCCAACGATCTTACCATCATGATCATACACCACAGTCGCAGAATTATTCCTTATCCGACTAAGTTCAGATTTCGTTGGAATTGGCTTGAAAAGGCCCAGATATACAGCAAAAACAAAGAAAAAAACCAAGCAGACTACAACAACACCTGACTTAAGCAAAAAGAGCATAAATTTAGTTTTGCCAGACTTCTTGTTATTATTCTTACGAGCAGCAGATTTCTTAGTACGAGATTTCTTTATCATTAAGATCAGTTCTGAAAACAAAAATAATAAAATAACCAAAGAGGCACGGCGTAACGATTTGGCGTAACGATTTGGCGTAACGATTTGGCGTAACGATTTACCCTCTATACTAAATCCCCAAAACCTTCTTGCCTCTGGTTTGTCTACACTTTGAAAGCAAAAATTTAACAAAAAGTAATACACATGGATAACAAGGAATTAGCCAGGATTCAGGAGATTGAAAACAAGGAGTGGATTGATTCTCTGGATTATATTATCGAGAAGGAAGGGCCGGAGCGTGCGAAAGAGATTCTGCTACTCCTCCAAACCAGATCCCAATTGAAGGGTATAGACTTTACGTACCAGGGAAACACTCCATATATCAACACAATTACACCTGACAAACAGGCACCCTATCCGGGGAGCCGTGAGCTGGAAAGAAAAATTAAAAGCATAATACGCTGGAATGCCATGGCAATGGTAACCAGGGCGAATAAAGAAGAGGATGGCATTGGTGGTCATATTTCAACTTATGCCTCAAGTGCCACTTTGTATGAGGTGGGCTTTAATCATTTTTTCAGGGGAGGTGATGATGGTCGATATCCGGATATCATATATTTCCAGGGACATGCAGCACCAGGCATATATGCCCGCTCGTTCATGGAAGGACGTTTGACCGAAGAAGATCTGAAAAATTTCCGTCGCGAGTTACGTGGCAAAGGAGGATTATCATCATATCCACATCCCAGATCTATGCCCGAATACTGGCAGTTCCCAACCGTTTCAATGGGTTTAGGACCACTTACAGCCATTTACCAGGCTCGTTTTAACCAGTATATGCAAGATAAAGGCCTGATTGCTCAATCAGATCAGAAAGTCTGGGCATTTCTGGGAGATGGCGAAATGGACGAACCTGAGTCGATGGGTGCCCTGACTCTGGCATCACGGGAAGAATTGGATAATCTGATTTTTGTAGTCAATTGTAACCTTCAAAGATTAGATGGTCCGGTACGTGGAAATGGTTCAATTATTCAGGAACTCGAATCTGCCTTTCATGGCGCCGGCTGGAACGTTATTAAGGTTATCCAGGGGTCAGATTGGGATCCTCTGTTTGAGAAAGATACAGACGGCATGTTAACCAAACGTTTCGGAGAATTGGTTGACGGTGAACGACAACGATATAGTATTTCTTCTGGTGAGGTTATTCGCAAGGGATTCTTTGAGAAATACGAGCAAACTGCGCAGATGGTTGAGAACTACTCAGATGAACAATTGCAGAAATTGGGCAGAGGTGGTCATGATCCCTTGAAAGTATATAACGCATACCTGCAGGCTGCTAATCATAAAGGAGCTCCAACTGTTATTCTGGCAGCAACCATCAAGGGTTATGGCTTGGGTGAAGCCGGAGAAGGCAGGAATATCACTCACCAACAGAAAAAACTGAATGAGAAGGAAATGAAATATTTCCGTGGACGCTTTGGGATCCCTATCTCAGATGACGTGATTGGAAAAGCCCCATTTTTCAAGCCAGAACCTGACAGTGAAGAAGTAAAATACCTGCTTGATCAAAGGCAAAAACTGGGTGGATTCCTCCCAAAGAGGAGAGTTGAAAAGTTACGGTTCGACATGCCCAACCATGCAATTTTTGAAGAATACTCAAAAGATTCAGGCAATAAGGATGTTGCAACTACCATGGTGATGGTGCAGATCCTTTCTAAGCTATTGAAAGATAAAAATGTAGGTAAACTGATTGTTCCGATTGTTCCAGATGAATCCCGAACATTTGGTATGGATGCTTTATTCCGTCAAGTCGGAATTTATTCACATCAGGGGCAGCTCTATGAGCCTGTTGATCGCGACAGCCTGATGTATTATAAAGAAGCTAAAAATGGG
>JAYEFL010000271.1:0-2265 GCA_034658635.1 Bacteroidota bacterium
CAGACGGAGGATGGGATGTAAAAAAAGGAAATGCTGATAGAGCTTCCAAGCATTTTGATATTAAAAAGGATGCCGTTGATTGGGGTAGAGATGTTAGCCGCAACCAAAATTCAGAATTACTTATCCACGGTAAAGACGGCAAGATACAGCAAGCTGACAGTCATGGTGGCGACCCATGTCCACCAAAAGATAAAAACTAATAAAATGGAGGTATTTTAAAATGGCAACAACAGTAGTCTTAAATGATATTGATTTTTCTGAAATAGTAGGAGAGCCAATGTATTTTGGTGATAGTTGTTTTATTCCAATAGTGCGTATTCCGGCCCAAAGTAACCACCCTTTCCAGTTCAAAGTAACCACCCCTTCCGGCGTAAAGTAACCACCCCATTCCGGTTTGAAACTACCCACTTTTTGTGAGTATTCCGGAAAGGGTGGGTAGTATGCCCGGAATCCATGTAACAGAGCCAAATTTTAATAGAGATGTCATACTTAAACCAATTTCATTATTTAAGGGGGTTTTGGCGTGGCAAGAAGGAGACAAAGTTTGAGAAATATTAAAGAAATTATAAGGTTATACGAGGCAGGCATTAAAAAGAAGAAAATTGCTAATATTACAGGGATTACTAGAAAGACTGTTCGTGATTATTTAGAACGGGCTGAGAGGGCAGGTTTAAAATATGATGACATCGAAAAACTATCATCAAAAGAAATATATGCTCAGCTATTCCCGATATCTCCCGAAAGTATGCAGACAAGGAAGACGCAACCTGACTGGAGCCAGATACACCAGGAAATGAAGAAGAAAAATGTTACATTGACCTTGCTATGGGAAGAGTTTATACAAGCTAATCCCGAAGGAGTTAGATCTTCTCAGTTTTCGTACCATTATAATCAGTGGAAGAAAAAAATTGATTTGAGTATGCGGCAAGTACACAAGTTCGGGGAAAAGTGTTTTGTTGATTATGCCGGACATACGATACCAATTATAGATCAATCCACCGGAGAAAGCAGAAAAGCTCAGATATTTGTAGCAGTGCTTGGGGCAAGTAATTACACATATGCAGAAGCGACCTGGACTCAATCCATTCCCAACTGGACGTCAAGCCATGTTAATACGTTTGAATACTTTGGAGGTGTGCCAGAACTAGTTATTCCAGACAATTTAAAGTCAGGCGTCAACAAAGCTTGTAGATATGAGCCTGAAATCAATAATAGCTACCATGATCTGGCGATGCATTATGGAGTTGCTATCATGCCGACACGAGTTCGAAAACCTAAGGATTGCATTTTCAACAATTGCTATTTTCAAATATAACAAGCATATCTGCACCCATCTTCGCTCCTATAAAAAAGGAGGTTTTACAACCATAAAAGAACACATGCCTAAATCTCATCAAGAATATCTTGAATGGACTCCCAGCAGGATAGTGGAATGGGCTTGCTCAATTGGTGAAAGTACAGGAATGCTAACTGCTTTTGACGAACAGCTCAATATGGTAAACATTAAAGACCTTTCGTTTGAAGAGCGATTGAGCTTGTTGATAGATAGAGAAATGCTCGAAAGAGATAATCGCAAACTTAAGCGTCGACTACAACAAGCCAAATTAAAGCTGAATGCTTCTATAGAAGACATAGATTATTCAGGAAGCAGAGGGATAGATAAGTCAGTAATCTTGTCTCTGGCAAGTTGTGAATGGATTCAACGAAGTCAAAATGTAATTATAACAGGCCCAACGGGAGCAGGAAAAACCTATCTTGCATGTACACTGTCCCAGAAAGCCTGCAGAGAAGGATTTTCAGCATCATATCAAAGGATGTCACGGTTGCTTCATGATTTTGCAGTCGGCAAAGGTGATGGCAGGTATATTAAAATGCTGACTCAATTGGCTAAAATTGATCTGCTCATCTTGGATGACTGGGGATTATCCGTTTTAACTGACTCCCAGCGCAAAGACGTTTTTGAAATAGTAGAAGATCGCTACAATACAAGGTCAACTATCATCGTAGCTCAAATGCCAATAGAAAAATGGCATGAGATAATTGGAGATCCGACCATCGCAGATGCTGTTCTGGATAGGATCATCCATAATTCACATAAAATCCACCTGAAAGGAGGTTCGATGAGGAGGAAAACAAATTCTTCCAAAGTATCCACTTTTGAAGTAAAATCTTAAAAGTAATTTTATGCTCTGTGCAAAGTGGATACTTTGCCCGGAATTGGGTGGGTAGTTTCACCGGAATACGCAAATTCTGTTAAACACACAA
>JAYEFL010000272.1:0-2264 GCA_034658635.1 Bacteroidota bacterium
CACATACCTCTATACGCTATAGATAATAAATAAGGGTTACCGTAGTTAAAATCTTCCAGATGGTGGTTGGTTACCGTTTTGTCTTTGAAATTTCAATAGTTCTGAAGACAGTTTATCAATTTCTTGCTTTAAGTTCAATGGATTAAGCGTAGCGTGTATCTGCTGTAAGTTCTTTTTAATTTCATCACTAACATCTGGGTGCGCCAGCACTCTTGTGTACGGTGTTTGAGCTTTGTCGTACCTGCGTTGGTATCGAGCTCCAACCCTTAGTTTTTCAATGCATATACGAGATGGCACAAAGTGGTTTAAATACAATTCCAGTTTTACGTAAAGTGTGTTTATTACCGTCACTGTTTCCGGTACGTCAAAACGTGTGTAACCAAGGAATCTCCTGATAACGTGTCCATTCTTTTGTTCCACATAGGCATTATCGTTTTTATGGCTTGGCCTTGAGCGAGTCATCTCAATTGATTGTTCATCACACCAGTTTTTAAGATGCCAATTAATGAATTCCGAGCCAGTATCCGGATGTAAGCCCAACAACTTGAAAGGCAGTCGTTCTCTAATTGATTTAATGCTTTTAAGAGTGGCTTGTTGCCCTTTGTTCCATTGGGCGAATAAACCAAGCCACAGCGTGGCAATATCAGTGTAATTAACGCTAAAAACCATATCCCCAAGCAAAGAACTGCCACAATGCACTACGGTATCAATTTGGCCGTATCCAGGCGGTTTATCATTCCACTGCCCGGTTACAATCGGAATGATGTTTTTTAGGGCTGATGGACGAGTAGAGCTTATTCCTTTTCTCCTGTGCCTCGCTTTCATAAACTGGCCTACTTTGGCTTTAACCGTACCCTCGCTCATTTGAAGCAGCTTAAGAGTAGCATCAGATCGATGAGGCCACTGACCATCCCGTTTCATAATATTTACATAATCACTAATTACTGGATGTAACAGTTCCCCGCAGATTTCGCTGCTTGCTTCCCAGACTTCCCGTAAAGCGGCAATCACATCAGGGCCATAGATAGTTGGTCGGCCGCGTCGGTCAGACTGGCCTATGAAACAGAACTGCATGACCCTGAATTTACGAATAGCAGCCTTTCTGTGAAAGCTAGTCATTTCGCAAACCGTATCAAGAATTGCCTGTTTGTTTTGTTTAGAGGATTTCAGGTATACAGGCAGATAACGCTGAAATACCTCATAAATGGTTTCCATAGTCATAGGTAGCTACGGTAACCCATTTATTATCTATTCACTAGTGTTTCGGTAACCTTATTTATTAGCTAAAAGGTTCTATTGACGAGAGACTCAAAATACGTTATACTGTAGTATATGTATAGGCTATTTTTATGCTTGTCTGAATAGCTTTCTATGATTACATTTTTTTTGGAGGAAACAATTACCACTACACTTTATATGGAATAACAACTAGGGTCCGTTTTTTGCGGTCTTTTTTATATATAAACAAAATTAATTAAATTAGCTAATAATCGCATAAAGAGCGATCGAAAGGTATTCATATGAATAAAAGAGTCTTATGGTCAGTCGGTATAATTGCCGGTTTGGCCTTAGCTGTTACCATGGCAGTCCCGTCTGCGCATGCTGTAACAGCGACCGCTTCTTTGTCAAACGTTAGTTTGTCAAAAACTGGAGCAGGCGCTACGGGCGTTACAGTTGAAGCAATAATAGTGGTAAATTCAACCATGCCAGTTGACAGTGATTTATTATTTAATTTCCAGGGAAATGTGCCACATGAGGCTGGATTTGATTTTTCAAGTGCAGCAATTTCAATCACTGGTGCAACTGGCAACTTGGGCGACAATAATACAGATCATCTAAATTATCGGTTATCAACATCACTAAGCGCAGGGGAAAAGACAGTTATAATCACCGGAGTTAAAAATGCCACCCAAGCAGGATTATTTACTTTTAAGCTTCAATATGGGGAGCCAGGAATGGGCCCCGGTGATGAACATGAAGAAATAGTCGCCTCTTCTCCGATAATAGTCGGCGATATAGCGGTAATGGGTCAGATAAAAATGCCAGATGGCACACCTGTTTCGCAGGAGGATTGGGTTAATGTTAATGTACGTGATGAAAATTTTACTACTAATATTGGTTCAAGCGCTGGCGTTGGTGGTTGGTATGCAATACCAGTCCAGTCAAATGACGAATGGAATCCGGGAACTATTACCGCAGGCAATACATATTCCTTAGAGGTATGGCCAGGAAATGCCTCGGGTGTTGTTGCTCCTGATCCAGTA
>JAYEFL010000273.1:0-9819 GCA_034658635.1 Bacteroidota bacterium
CTGAAGGCTCAGGGCTGAAGGCTCAAGGCTCAAGGCTCAGGGCTCAAGGCTCAGGGCTCAGGGCTCAAGGCTCAGGGCTCAGGGCTCAAGGGGGAGGGTCAGATGGTCTTATTTTGGTTGATTTGCTTTCATTGAGGTCTAAGTTTTCCTGGGCTCGCTATCGGGTGGATATTATTGGGTTTACTGTTGCGGTTCTGATTGTGGGCTTGTTACTCTTATTGATGATCTTTTTGGCTGGATTGGGAGGATAGATTATGGAAGAAGTATATCAGGGAAAACATTTTGAAACCGGGGAATCAGTGAGTATCCACGTAGAAAACGGACTGATTGTGGCCATTGAACCCTGTTCTTCACAGCCTGATCACTTCATTGCACCAGGCTTGATCGACAATCAGGTTAATGGATATGCCGGAGTAGGTTTTACCCAGCCGGGATTAAGTGTTCAGGATATCAGAAAGGTCATTGGGAGGATGCAAAATATTGGGGTCACAACTTTTCTCCCTACCCTCATCACAGCAAGCCAGGAATTATTGCTTGAGAACCTTGCTGTTCTTAATGAAGCCTGTTCTGATCCGGTTATCACCAACAGCATTCCCGGTATCCACCTTGAAGGACCATATATTAGTTCTGAAGACGGATTCAGAGGTGCCCACAATCTTGAATGGGTAAGGCTGCCTGATCTTTCAGAATTTGAAGAATTATATGCTGCATCAGGAGAAAGAATTTGTCATATAACCCTTGCCCCTGAGCTGGATGGAGCTTTAGATCTGATAAGCTTATGCCAAAGTAAAAACATCACCGTAGGATTAGCTCATCATAATGCCAGTGCAGAGCAAATTCACGCAGCCGTTGAAGCCGGAGCAGGATTGGCGGTTCACCTGGGTAATGGAATAGCCAATATTCTTCCCAGACACAGAAACCCGATCTGGCCTCAACTTTCAAATGAAAATCTCACAATAAGTATTATTGCTGATGGATTTCACCTCACCGCTGATGAAATTAAAACCTTCTTCAGAGTAAAAGGTGCAGATAAAACCATTCTGACTTCAGACTGCACTGACCTTGCAGGCTTGCCGCCAGGAAATTATTCATGGGATGGGAAGGAAGTAGTATTGGGGCCGGAAGGAGTAATCAGGTATCCGGCTCAAAACGTACTTGCCGGCGCTGCCAGTCCCTTGATACGGGATATAGAGATCATGATGCAAACTGTAAACTGTTCATTATCTGAAGCTATTAATATGGCTACCAGAAACCCGGCTCGTTTTCATGGCTTGAATGACAGAGGTGAACTGGCAATTGGAATGCGTGCTCATCTCATTTTGTTTAGCCTGACAGATAATAAGCTTCAGCTAAAACAAACAGTCATGAACGATAACTAATACTTGTCAGGTAACTACAAACCCACAGTAAGGGTAGTATTCAAAACAACTTCCAGCGTATATTGGATATCACTTGTATCTGAGAATCCGGTAAACTGAACCTCGAAATCAGCAAGAGCACTCAGAATCGATGTTAAGGTATCAAACTCATCATTATCGTTTGAGAGTTCCAGCTCAACACCATTAGAAACAGTAAGATTATCGAAATCCCAGCTTGCAAATTGATCATTGCCTGAAATAATCAGAGTAACATCGGTCAGCTCAACACTTTGATCCAAATCAGCCACAGTGGCTGTAAGGTCATTAACGATAATTCCCTGAATGTTATCAAGATAATCAGCAAAAATAGAATCATTTAACAAACTAAAAGATTCTGTTACATCAAAAGGGGCAGGTGTAGATTTCATTCCGGGATTCTCTATAATCACGGAAAGATTAACCGGAAAATCAATATCAATGTCTGTTTTTACGTAACTTCCGTAATCAACACATCCAGCCAATAATAATACAGCTCCGAGCAGGATAAAACTTCTTCTAATCATTGTAAATCTATTTTTTGGTTCTTCTTTTATGTGCGGCGAAGGTAAACAAAAATATTTGAGGAGAATACTCGAACAGATGACTTGTGATCGAAAACAATAAAGTAGTCCTTAGTCATTTTCAAGGGAATATATTCAATACTTGTAGCAAAGAACGGAGCAAGATATTCAATATTGTATTCCATAAATTATCAATCAACTAAGTCATTATTCTCCATCCAGTGCACCAGTGCATGACAAACCAGAAGGCTCTCATTCTCCTTCCAGCGATCAGAAGGTCCGTTTCTTAGCCACTTATTATAACTGCTTTTACTCACCTTAAATACTTTGCACATCATCTCAATGGTAAATCTATTTCTGTGATCACTTAAAAATTGGTAGATTTCCCATCGCTCGTGGAGAAGATGCTGATTGCCTATTTTAGGATATCACGCTCCATTTTAGCATCCCGAAGCTCTCTCTCGAGTCTGGCAATCTCACGTTCCTGGTCAGTCATTTTTGGTTTCCCTTGGCCTGGAAAGCTATTTTTCTTGTATTGTTGATACTCCCGCCTCCATCTATATAATAGCTGGGGTGGCAAATCTAATTCATCAGCAATCTCTTTCGCATTGCCGCGTGCAAAGGACAGCTCTACTGCTTTTTGCTTAAAATCCTTGTCGTACTTCTTTATGCTTTTTGTCATCATTGTAAATTACTACTTTTTTGTAGTCTAACTTACCGTCCACTTTATCGGGGTATTTCCACGTTTTTCATAACCAATAATTTGTACCATACATTGAAGTTTTTAAGATTAGAATTTGAGAATAACATGGGCGGGGATGGTGCCCACGCAACGGATTGGTGGGGTGTCTTGCCAGAGATGCTTCAGACTGGCAGTCTCAAAAAAAATTTAGAAATACTTGGTACGGTTGTTGGTGCTAGTAGGACAACCTAAAAACTTGTGAATATGAAAACGGCATTATTGGTGGTAGCCCTTGTGACCCTTTTACTCCCGCAATCCATTCAGTGTCAATCCAAGTATGAGAAAGGGTCTTTCTCCACCAGTATCAATGGTGAAGGAAGCTTTTATATTGGCGGCTATAGCTATGTATCAGGTGGATTCGCTCTGTATCATTACTTAAGAGACCGTATAGGCTGGGGTATTGGACCTTCTTATTCACTGGAATATCTTGGATCAGGATATTGGCGGTGGGTTATGGCTGTTAGCCCTCTTTTAAAATATCATTTTGGTTTTCACGAAAATCTATTCACTGAATTAGGTGTAGGGTATTCTTTAAATCGCTTTTCACCAAAACACAGATTTAATTTTAAGTATGGCCTTGGTTATGGCATTCCAATAAATAATAATGTTTCTCTCGATATTCTATTGTACGGGAAATATCAATTCGGAAAAAAGACCGACATTAACAAAAGATTATTTTCTCAATTAGGACTTACAATTTCCATTTGAATGCACTCAAGCACTTTATGATTCAGTGCATCATATCATCATTTTTTGTAACTTCGATTGTCCTCCTACATTCGAGAAACCTAAATAACCAATGAAGAGATCTGGATTATTAGCCATCATGCTATTTTGGGCAATTATGATTATTGGTCAGAATATTCAAATAACATTCACAGGGACAGGCGAAGCTCCTATTGTGGATAGCGTGACAGCAACAAATTTGACAACGAACCAATCTGTAACCTTTCCTGGCAGCGGAACGCTTATCTTAAAGCAAAGTAGTGGAATAATGAGCCTGGAGGATAATCCAATGCAGCTTAGACTATTTCCAAATCCTTTCGATAATACATCAACCCTTACTTTCAACCAGTCTGAGCCTGGGAAAGTTCAAATCAGTGCCAGCAATCTACTGGGGCAAGCTGCTTTCAAGTCAGATCAGCATTTAGAGGCTGGTCAGCATTCATTTAACTTGTCGTTGAACAGTTCTGGCATATTCTTGATTAACATCATCGGCGAAAATGAAAAGAGCAGTATAAGGGCGATATGTAATAAATCTACCCGCAATTCTGTGGGTATCGTTGGCTCAGGCAATATGATACCTGGTACAGAATTCAAATACTCTATGATATCGAACAACCAGCAAACGACTTACAGTCTCGCTTACTCTCCAGAACACATCATGCATTTTGAATGTCATAGCGATAATTTCACCACCATTATTGCTGACTCCCCTACAACTTCGCAGAATTATGAGGTTGAGTTTATTGATTGTACTGATCCTGATGGCAAGACTTATAGAACTGTTACAATTGGTGAACAAGTTTGGATGGCAGAGAATTTGGCTTATTTGCCTTCAATAAGTCCTCCGACTATTGGGTCAGACTCTCTATCACACTATTATGTGTATGGATTTGAAGGTGCCGACAAATTAGATGCTTTAACTACGGAGAATTATCGTGTTTATGGCGCCCTATATAATTGGCCAGCAGCTCTCAATGCTTGCCCAACAGGATGGCATTTGCCTTCAGATGAGGAGTGGATGGCACTTGAAATGTCTCTGGGTATGAGCTCATTAGACGCTGACAAATATGGAAGCCGTATTTCTGGTGATGTAGGGAAGAAACTTAAATCCAGATCAGGTTGGTATCGCAACCGAAATGGCAATAACAATAGTGGTTTTAATGCTCTTCCAAGTGGCCGACGAAGTGATGATAGTGACTTTAATGGCCTTGCTGACGACGCAACCTTTTGGTTATCAACACCAAGAGGAACAAACTTTGCTTATTATCGCTTCTTGAGTCATTACGATTGGGTATGGCGAGACACCACCACAGATAAGGATTATGGTTTCTCTGTCCGCTGTTTAAAAGACGAATAAGATCAATACAAAACAACGCACAAACCAAGATAGATGTACAAATTCGCCACTCATATCATACTTGCACTTGTTATCTATGGTGCGTTCTATGCCTGTCAGAAGGAGAATAACCCACCCGTTATCCAAAGTTTCACAGCTGAACCAGATTCCGTTTATCCTGGCGATACTGTAACTCTAAGCTACACCGCTAACGATGAAGACAGTGATGGTTTGATGCGGGCATGGTCATGCACTGCTGGTGTGTTTTTGACTACTGATCTTGAGTGGGGTTCACCAGTTCAGTGGGTAGCTCCAAAGAATCCTGACAACCATTTTATTACGGTTGAGATCAATGACTTAGTCAACTTCGTTAAAGACAGTGTCTTGATTCATGTAAAAGATACAATGGGTGCATTTATTGATCCCAGAGATAATCATGAATACAAATGGGTGAAGATCGGTTCACAGGCTTGGATGGCAGAGAATTTGGCTTATTTGCCTTTAGTGAATTTAATACAGGATACTTCATATACGGAACCCCGTTACAATATTCATGGATTTGAAGGAGTAGGTCTTTCAGATGCAAAAGCTACATACGAATTCCAGACTTATGGAGTTTTATATAATTGGGTGGCAGCAAATTCTGAATGCCCGTCTGGTTGGCATTTGCCCTCAGATGAGGAATGGAAGACTTTAGAGATTTATCTTGGTATGAGTATTGAAGATGCGAACTTTTACGAACAACGCACTTCCGGTGATGTGGGTAAAAAGTTAAAATCCACGAATGGGTGGTTCAATGAAGGGAATGGAACCAATAGCTCAAAGTTTAATGCCCTCCCGGGTGGTTCAACTGACGCATACCCCTATTATTACCCTAAGAAGTATGCCCGATTTTGGACATCTACAATAATAACCACGCTACCCAATCTTTCATGGGAACGGGATTTGGTTTATTCAAGAGGATGGGTGAGCAGGCTTGGCGAACCTCATTACGAGGGATACTCGGTACGCTGCATCAAAGATGAATAACTCATCAACATTATCTAAAAGATGAAAAATGCAAAGACAATTATCTTAGGAAATAAGACTATTGATACCAGCATAAAATTCGATATTACTTGCAAAAACTGATGAATTCTATGTCCGCTGCATAAAAGATTAACAGCAGAAGAAGCACTCCCAACTATTCAAAATATGGCGTCCTTTACAATTTGCCTGCTGCTAAAGATTCAATTTGTCCTAATGGCTGGCATGTTCCAAGTTTATCCGAATGGAAAGAATTGATTGGCTCTGTAGGTCGGAATTCTGCTAATAAACTAAAGGATCCAAACGGTTGGGAAAATGAATCAGATGAGTTGCAAATCGGTCTCAGTGGCTTTAATGCTCTTCCTGGAGGGAACTGGCAATTCAAGGGTAGTCCAGGTGGCCAATCTGGCTCTGTGTATGAGAGTATGAATTATGCCGCAAAATTCGGGACTTCAGAAGGTGCGAGCTGGAGTATAAATAAACTTTCATCAGAAGCTATTGAAAGAGAAGTGGGTCATTCAATGTATCAGGGATTTTCTGTTCGCTGCATAAAAGACGAATAATTCCATCATTTTAGTTAAACAATGGAAATCCATCATCATTTCATCTAACTCCAAGATTTTTCCTATTTTTGCACCACGTTTTTGGCCCCATAGTTCAAGGGATAGAACGGAAGTTTCCTAAACTTCAGATTCAGGTTCGAGTCCTGGTGGGGCTACAAATAACAACACTTAACCAACTATTAACCAGTTGGTTTTGTTTTATTGAACCCCCTAATTGCACCCCTTTTCTGTACCCCTTGAATTGTACACCTAATTCAATTACTGTTTTGTATTATCGAATTTCGTTCCCATCCAATCACTTATAATCCCTCCCATTTCACATTCATCACAGTGCCACTCTATCCTGTTCTCAGATAAAACTGCTGTAATCACTATATCTCCTTCACAACCCTTCTCAAAACACCTCAAGTCAGTTAGTATAGGCAAATTCTTTAACCCGTTAGATGTGGCTACATCAACCACTAGAGATTGAAAACTTGCTAATGCTTTGGCTTCATATGGCATGGACTCAGCAATATTGCCATTCTCATCAAGATAGTGTTGCATGTTTGTTATGAACATAATGATCTGAGGTTATTTATTATTATCGAATACTAATTGTAAAGGTAAGTCTTAATGCGAAAGCAGGAAGCTTCTATGTTGTAAATACCGGTTGAAAACTGCACAGGGTACCGGTTGAAAACTGCACAGCTTACCAAAGAAAATTAACTTGCCTTTTACACTAAAAAAAGGCACAAAAATGGTAAGTATGGTAGACAAACAAAAAATCATTCAATATTGGCATGTTGAGAAGAAGTCGGAGGTAGAAATTGCCTCATTACTTGGACTTAGCCGGAACACGGTTCGGCGATATGTTCAGTTGTTCAAACGGGCTTTGGATCAAAGCCGAAGTTGTGAAAATCCGGAACCGGTACTTTCAGATTTTCTATTAACAGTTCCCAAGTATAATGCCAAGAACCGGGGAAAGAGAAAGTTGACAACAGAGATCATACAGGAGATCGACCGTCATCTTCAGGAGAACGATGAAAAGCGACGCACGGGTAAACGCAAGCAAATTGTCAAGGGCATAGACATATGGGAAATACTTCAGTCATCTGGACATGATATTGGCTATACGGTAGTGTGTGACTATATATTATTACAGAAGACCAGTAACAAGGAAGCCTTCATTCGCCAGGAGTATAATCCAGGTGAGAACTGCGAGTTTGACTGGTGCGAAATTAAAATAACGATCGGTGGAGTTGAGCGGAAGCTGTACCTGGCTGTATTCACCATGTGCAAGAGTAACTACCAGTTCGCGGTTATTTTTCAACGGCAAGACACACTGGCTTTTATGGAGGCGCATATTGCCTTTTTTGACCACGTGGGCGGAGTTGTGTTGCGCATGAACTACGACAATATGCGAGTTGCCATTGCCGAGTTTGTGGGAAAGCACGAGAAGAAACCCACAATTGCTTTGTTGCAATTGTCAACATTCTACGGTTTTTCATTCCGGTTTTGCAATATTTTCAGTGGTCACGAAAAGGGTCATGTTGAACGCAGCGTTGAATATATACGCCGGAAAGCGTTTGCCCGAAAGGATCAATTTGATACGATCGCTGGAGCGCAAAGCTATCTGGAAACCATTGTTAACGGTCTTAATGACAAGAATCTGACCGGGAGCACGTTTACCATCACTCAGCTTATGGCTCAAGAGCGAGACCTATTGTTGCCACATCCCGGACGCATGGAGTGCTTTGTCCTTCAACAAGCCAGAGTGGACAAGTATTCCACTCTTACCCTGGGCACGAATCATTACTCGGTTCCTGATCATCTGGTTGGGCAAAAGGTTGATGTTAAGGTATACGCTAACCAATTGAAGATTTACTCCCGAGGAAAGATCCTTGACACGCACGTTCGGGATTATGGCAGTGGGCGCTGGATTATCACGCTGGATCACTACTTACGCACCTTGGAGAGAAAGCCCGGAGCCCTTCATGGTTCGGCTGCTCTCAAGCAGGCTCCCTGGCAAGTGAGACAAATCTATGAGTCTGTCTTCAGAGAAAATGCACGGGATTTTATAGAGGTGTTGCAGTATGCTAAAACCCATGAGATCTCCCATGAACGACTATGGAAGGTCTATCAGCAACTGCTGGTGAAATGCCCTTCTG
This sequence comes from Bacteroidota bacterium, assembly GCA_034658635.1. Lineage (GTDB taxonomy): Bacteria > Bacteroidota > Bacteroidia > Bacteroidales > UBA12481 > JABHCC01. The sequence continues at coordinate 8,462 of JAYEFL010000273.1, forward strand.
ACATCAGTGTGGATAAGTTTAAGGCCTTGCTGGGGAATAATCCACTGAAAGAGGGTGTTATCTACCCTGCTACAGAGATCGGCCTGCATGCCAAGGCCATACTGACAGATATAGGTGAAATACTTCATAAAAATTAGCTATGGAAAAGAATCTAGCACAGGACATTATGTTCTATACCAAGGGACTCCGCCTACCAACATTCCGGAAAAACTATGAAATAGCAGCCAGTGAGGCTGCTCGTGAGAGCCTCTCTTTTGAGCAATACCTGCATGGCCTGTTATCTCAGGAATATGAGGTCCGGGCTGAGAACCGAAAGAAAACCCTGATCCGTCAGGCGGGTTTTCCAGAGCTGAAGTACCTTCAGGATCTTAATCGCCAGGAGCTTCCCAAAGACGGACAAGAGCGCTTGCCTGAACTCGAACGACTGGAGTTTATCGGCGCCGGTCGTAATGTAATCATGGCCGGTAGCCCTGGCACAGGGAAGACGCATATCGCAGTGGGACTGGGGCTTAGAGCCTGTAATCAGGGGCTTAGGGTTTTGTTTACCACGGTTCCGCGAATGTTGACTCAGCTGCGTGAAAGCCGCTCAGAAAAAACCTTAACCCGACTCGAGCATCGCTTCGAAAAATACGATCTGGTAATCTGTGATGAGTTCGGGTATATCTCCTACGATAAGGATGGAGCAGAGCTGCTGTTTAATCACCTTTCCTTAAGGGCTGGAAATAAATCCACGATTATCACCACCAACCTTACTTTTGATCGCTGGCCGGAGATCTTTGGTGATCCGACTCTAACCGCTGCCATGGTTGACCGGCTTACCCACCGGGCCTACCTGGTGGATATGACCGGTCCATCGTATAGGGTAAAGGAAACCCGCAAATGGAACCAGCAAAAGGAGAAACTTTTGACACACGACTCTTAATGCATGTGTAAGTTGCAGAATAATAATTATAGAAAATGAAAAATGAAAAGTCAAACAATACAGATAAATAACGTTGGAAATATCCAACTCAGGGCTTCTCAGACTTTTTACCGGGGAAGGGCGGTTTCGGCCTCCGGCCTCATCCTTCCTTCCCCGGTAAAAAGAAGTTTGCTTAAGTCAAAAGAAAGGATACTTTTACATCACTTAGCTGTGCAGTTTTCAACCGGTGGACCTGTGCAATTTTCACCCGGTATTTACAGACATCCAAGAGTCAATCTATTCTGTAAAGAAACTACAGAATATTTCAAGAAAGCCTGATGACCATAACCGTTCTGAGTAGATCTGCACCATCTTTAGCAGAAAAAGTCAAAGTCAATTCTGTTTATAAATCAAAAAGCAGCTAATAAACAATTATTATTCATCAAGGATCTTTCTA
>JAYEFL010000274.1:0-9817 GCA_034658635.1 Bacteroidota bacterium
GCAGAATTTACTAAAAGAAGTGTCCGGGCCCGAAGCACTTCAACAACCATCGGTTCAAAAATCACCATCGGTTGTTCCTTGCTAAGAACAAGATTATGAAAAAAGATGACTGCTTTCAAACCAAGAAATAAATTGTCCGATTAATAGGGGGCTAGACCAGTAGTCCAAGCAATATTATTATCAAGAACTTTCCCTCCACCCCATGTACATGAGTGCCAACCCAAATTCATTGCTTCTTCATATTTTAAAGATGCCATTGTTATACCAAGAACGGATGATTTACTTATAGCAATAATATCAGGTTGAATATTGAAATTTTCAAAAGCAAATGTTTTTCCTGTTCTTGCAAATGTCTGTATTTCATCAGCAATTAAAGAGATGCCTAAATCATTACACTCTTTCTGTACATTTAATAACCATTCTTTTTTTCCAAAGATATATCCCCCTTCCCCTTGAATTGGCTCTAATATCACTCCTGCAATTAATTCATAAGGGATACGTCCATTTATTATACATTCTTTAATACCTTCTGAATGATAAATCTTGTCAAGAGAGCGATAATCAATGATCTTTTTAAATGATTGTAACTAATCAGTGGGGTTCAATGTAGCGATAAGATTCAAGGCCTTCAAAACATTCTGGTCGTTTTTCAAGGCAGTATCGGTGATACTCCTAAGAACCATGAAGTTTTCTACTCCTTTCCATGATTTGAACTGTCCAGAAATTTTCTGCTTCACCTTCACATTTCGTATTGCCCGTTCACTGCCATTATTATCCGGCGGTACTTTGGGATAGTACAGGAAAGTAAGGAGGTAGTCTTTGTATTTGAGCATTCTTTTCTGAAAAGAAACAAGTTCCTTGAGCTTTTCATCTAACTCACATGCAAGCAGCTTTTCCAACCTGTTCTCCAGTACCGTTCTTTCTTCAATTGGTTGATAGTAATCTTCTGGGGCTAGTTTTTCCTTCAGTTTGATGCCATCAAGAATAAGTTTTCTAAACCTGGCAGGCCATCGATGGTTGTACCTTTCTTCAAAATAGTTCAGTTCCCTGAGTAGATGAGCAGTACAAAGCTGGTGTATTTTAACTTCTGGCTGAAAATGGCTTTTCCAGCAATCATGCACAAATACAGCTTTTTTAAATCCTTCGGGAAAGTTCTTTTCGATCGTTTTGTATCCTCTGTTATCTGAACCCTTCAGCCAAGTGAAACGGTCATTCTGCCAAGTCCATACCCAGATCTTTTTGCCATTAAGTTTGGCGCCAGTTTCATCGGTACCTACTTCCGAGCTGTCTTTTATCATGTCTCTGATCCTGTAGTAAATGGGTAATGCTTTAATTGAAAAGCGATTTAGCAAACAATGGATGCCCCCTTCGCTGATAGGTACGGAAAATATATCACGGAATATCTCCTGCATTCGTAAAAACGGTATGTACTGGCGAGAATGAAAATATCCTGTCAGGCTCTCTATCATGGGACCATAACTTACCGGAGCTTGCAGTCCTCCGGGAAAAGAAGACATGGTAACATGTCCGCAACTGCACTCCTTTTTATAAACCCTGTGTTCAGTTACAACCGGTTCAATTGGCGGAAGGTCTATGACTTGTTTCCTTTCAACAAATTCACCGGGTGTGTCCACAAGATCTTTGCCGCAACATTTGCAATATTCCGGTGCATGATCTATTGTTTCATCCGGATTGGATGTCATTTCTAAAGTCCTTCCTTCATGACCCTTCTGCCCACCAGGCTTACGGCCTGTTTTCTCGCGTAAACTCTTACTCTTGAATGGCCGATTCTCATCCCTGGACGGAGGAATAGAACTATTGTTGCTGTTTTTAGGATTTTCGTATTTAGAAAGTTTTTCTTTCAATACTCTGTTCTCCTGCCGGAGAGATTTATTTTCCTTTTCAAAGTATTCCAGTTCACTTACTCTTGCTCTTAACTTATTAACTTCAGAACTCAGAGTTTCAAACTGCTTTAATAAGACATTTATGTTATCAGGAATATCCAATTATTGCTGTATTTAATTACAAAGCAACAATACAATATCTTAAATATCTAGCTTTTAGATCAATATATATTAAGAACGGCATGAGTTTTTTGTTAATATCAGTTGATCTTCAGATTTCCCGATCTGGATTATAAAAAATATGTCGAAAACACCTGATATTTGTTAATATCTACTTATTTTTGAGATGGACTGATTAGTTACAAACTCCTTAATTGTTTTGTAATCCATATCCAAGTTGGATATTTGATATGTATCACCACTTGGGATTGTGATAAGTCCAGTTTTCACCCTACCATTCCCGGAAATGAAGGACTGCCTCAAATCAAGAGTAGTTAGCCTCCACATAGAATTATAGTGGCTTATTATAATAAATGGTCCTCAATGCAAAAGAGTGGTCACTGCATGCTTATTCTGATCTACGAATAAAGCTCTATTTGAAAGTTAGAATCAAGCAGTCCTAGAAACCTTAAAAGCATTATCAACCTTCGTCATCTCCTGATCAATAACCTGATCACCAATTCTGGCATAGTGTTCTGTCATAGACTGAGAACGGTGAGCCAGCACTCTTGAAACAACATTAAGCGGCATCCCCAAACCAATACCCAGGGTGGTAGCAAACGTATGCCTGGCCATATGGGTGGTAAGGCTTTTGGTAATACCACACAAATCACCAACCTCTTTCAGGTAAGCATTCATTTTTTGATTGGATGAAACTGGCAACAATTTCCCATTTCTCAGCCTCACCGGATGTTGCGCATATTTTTCCAGTATCATAATAGCAGGCTCTGGTAAGCGAATATTTATTGGAGTCCCGGTTTTCTTACGCTTCTTGATTATCCACTTCTTCCCTGTTGCTCCATCAATGAGTTCCTTCACAGTAAGCTCTTTGAGATCTGAATAGGCCATTCCGGTAAAACAACCAAAGAGAAAAATATCAGCTACCTGTTGAATCCTCTCAATTTTGAACTCTTTCTTCCATATCTTTTGTAATTCTTCCATGGTCAGTGACTCTCTCTCTATCTGCTCCTCTGACAATCTCACCTTTATAAACGGATCCTTAGCAAGCCAATCATTAGCAAGCGCATGAATGATAACTGTTCTGAATGCCCTGATTGTTTTTACCGATGTATTCCGGGATAGCATGGCAACAGTTCTAAGATAATGCTCAAAACTCATTATAAACTCATACGTAACCTCCACCAGAGCAAGATCGACCCGGCGGTACTTCTTAGAAATAAAATTTTCCAAATGTACTTTGCATCGTTTGTATTTCTGAACAGTGGCCGGACTGATATCAACCCCCACCCTTTCAGTTTTGTATTTTATATATTCCTGGAAAACTTCCAATACATTCTTTCTCTGATCATCCTTACCCAGGTATCGATCTTTAATTGTATAAGCTGATACAAATTGATCTGTCCTCTCTAGTTCAAACTTGCACCTCCTCACCCGGGCTCTACACTCCTCTAAATAATCATTCAGCTCATCATAATCCTCATATCCTCGATCTGACAAGGCCTTTGATGCATTCCAGTGCTTTGACAGTATCTTTCTATTAAGGCTAATCTCTGCTCTTTGTCCGTTCATCGTAATCCTCAAATACAAAGGTTCCGGTTTACTCACCGATTTAGCGCTTTTCTTCTGAAAAACAGCTACTGCAAATGTTTGTCTAATTGCTCCCATAACTCATTGATTTTCTTACATATTCATTAATAACAAAAATAACTTGTACAATCCAATACTACAAGAGCAATTCGCTACATTTCAATACGTTAAAGGCTTATTAGGGGCCTAGTTCAGATCTGTTCAAAGAAGGCCCCTAATAAGCACCTGAAAAGGTGACTCAAAGGTGACCAACTGCATCCTTGGGGCACAAAAAAACCTGATTTCGTACTGAAAACCAGGCTTTTCGTGTTTTGTTGCGTTTTAGAAAGCGGAGAAGGAGGGATTCGAACCCCCGGTACCTCGCGGTACAACGGTTTTCAAGACCGCCGCATTCGACCACTCTGCCACTTCTCCAGTCGAGGTGCAAAAGTACAAATCTTTTCGTTTTATCAAAAAGTTAATTCTTGTTTATCCATTTTCTCTGAATTCTTAAGTACATTGCTTATAAATAGGGATGTTCAGGCGTGTTTCGGTCAAAGTAATCCACAAAATGGCCAACTTATTAACAATCCTTTGGAAGTATAGCACAAAAAGTATTTTTTTTACCCTTGAAATTTGTGACAGGCTTCAAATAGCCTATATTTGTTGACTCATGTAAGTATTCTCTAACCCTTAAATATTTTAAAATTATGAACAAAGCACAATTGATTGACGCCATCGCTAAGGATGCTAATCTGACCAAAGCTGACGCTAAAAGAGCTTTGGATGCTTTTATTAACGCAACCACAGGCACTCTTAAAGGTGGTGGACGTGTTGCTTTAGTTGGATTCGGTTCTTTTGCCGTTTCAGAACGCAATGCCCGCACAGGACGTAACCCACAAACCGGAGCTCCTATCAACATTGCTGCGAAGAAAGTAGTTAAATTCAAAGCTGGTACTGAACTTTCAGATGCCGTTAAGTAATTTATACTAAGACATTTACAGGGAGTGCTTGCACTCCCTTTTTTTATGCAACAAATAATTGAACACCTGTCCAAATTCATCCTGCGGAGAAGAGTGGATTTGTTTGATAAGATTCTGGATTTCAGAACCCAATACATCACTATCGCTCTGGAAGATATTTATCAGGCCCAGAATGCAAGCGCTGTGCTACGTTCTTGTGACTGCCTCGGAATTCAGGATGTTCATATCATTGAAGATCGAAATGATTTTCAACCAAACAGAGAAGTGGCTCTGGGTTCATCAAAATGGCTAAATCTGATCAGATACAAGCAATATCCTGATCCAACTATGGCTGCAATTACAAATTTGCGATCACAGGGCTATAGAATAATTGCTACAACACCACACTCAGATGATGTAGATCTGGAAAATCTTGATTTGAAAAAAGGAAAGATGGCCCTTTTCTTTGGAACAGAACTTACCGGACTAAGTTCAACGCTATTGGATGAGGCTGATGAGTTCGTTAAGATTCCTATGATGGGATTCACTGAAAGCTTTAATATATCCGTTTCTGCAGCCATAATACTGCATCATCTGACACACAAACTCAGAAACTCTGAGATCCCCTGGGAATTAGATACTGAATCAAAAATGGAAATCAAGCTCAATTGGCTTAGATCATCAATCAAAAGCTCTAAAATGATTGAGGAAGAGTATCACCGATCCAGATAATTCGCATTTCAATCACCACTATCAGTCCCTTCATCAGGTTTTACATCATTTCTGTCACTTGTCAATACAAATTTATTTTATACTTTTGGTTGAGAGATTGAAACTATTTGACGAAATTAAGTACAGATTTTGACGAACAGCACAAAGGTGAAAATTAAACTCTATTGCTATGGCCAATAATTCAATGAACTGCATAATTATTGAAGATTATGAAGAGTCAAGGAAACTTGTCGAGATTTTCGTTCAGAAAACCCGGATGCTAAACCTCGTCGGTTCATATGAAAGTGCGGTAGATGCGATAAATAATCACGATCCAAGGGGGAAAATTGATTTGGTTCTTTTGGATATTGAATTACCTGAAATGTCAGGGATGGAATACCTTCGTACTCTGCAATCAAATCCTGTTGTCATCATTCTTTCTGCCCAGGAGAAATATGCACTTGAGGCCTATGAGTATGACGTGACAGACTACATTCTCAAGCCTATAACCTATTCACGTTTTTACAAGGCAGTCTCAAAAGCATATACCAGATGGAAGAAAGACCAAAATATTCAGAAATCTGCAACTGAGATTTTTGTTCGCAAGGGATCCAGTCTGGTGAAATTCAATTTCCAGGAAATACTTTGGATTGAAGCCCTGGAAAACTATGTGTTACTGAATACGCTCAAGGAAAAACTGACAGTTCATTTTACCATGAAGGCTATACTTGATAAGCTGCCTCCGGATTACTTTCAGCAGGTTCACCGCTCCTACATCGTGAACCTGAATAAGATTCTACTTATAAAAAACAATAACCTGTTTATTACTGAAGGACCGGAAGCGAAGCGAATTCCTATTGGGAAATCCTATAAAAGCCAATTGCTCGCCTGTCTTAACCTGATGTCACACTAATGAGTAGCCTGAAATCAGATTTTCTTCGATATCTCGGCCAAACTAATCCGTCACCATTGAGAGTTGAGATTGATTATGCCCAGGGCTGTTACCTCTATTCTCCTTCTGGCAAAAAATACCTCGACCTTATCAGTGGCTTCTCTGTTAGCAACATAGGCCATGGTCATCCAAAAGTTAAAAAAGCTATTCGTAATCAACTAGATCATCATTTACATACGATGGTTTATGGTGAGTATGTACAGGCTCCTCAGGTTCAATATGCCAAACTCCTGGTTAAACAGCTTCCTGAAACTCTTAACAAGGTCTTTTTTGTCAATTCCGGCTCAGAAGCTATTGAAGGTGCAATGAAACTTGCAAAGAGACATACTGGCAGGCCAGAATTGATCTCCTTCCACAATGCTTATCACGGGAGTACACACGGAGCTTTAAGTATCATGGGCAGCGAATACTATAAAACATCGTTCAGGCCTTTACTCCCCTCTACAAAACTTCTGGATTTCAACAATTTTGATCAACTGAAACAAATTAGCCAGCAAACAGCTGCTGTTGTGATTGAACCTATCCAGGCAGAAGCAGGAATAATTGAACCAGAAGCAAATTTTTTAATAGCACTACGGCAAAGATGTGATGAAACTCAGACTCTCTTAATTCTCGACGAGGTTCAAACCGGATTTGGTCGCACCGGGAGCTTGTTTGCTTTTGAACAATACGGATTCTTACCAGATATACTGGTTTTAGCAAAAGCACTGGGTGGAGGATTACCCCTGGGCGCTTTCATTGCTTCCTCTGAACTCATGAGAGATCTCACCCATGATCCGGTATTGGGACACATAACAACTTTTGGTGGACACCCATTGTCATGTGCAGCAGGAAAGGCAGCCCTGGAAGTAATTTTAGAAGGAGAACTGCCAGGCAAGGCCAAAAAAGATGGTGAATATATTTTGCGCAATATGAATCATCCTTTAATTACAGAAAAGAGAGGCAGAGGATTATTTCTGGCATTCCGTTTACAAAAGGCTGAACAGGTAAAACAGTTTTTTGATATTTGTCCTGAAAACGGACTATTGTTTGACTTATTTTTGTTCGATGAAGATTCGTTCCGCATCGCACCACCGCTGGTTATTACTAAGGATGAAATGGATGAAATGATAAACCTGATTAATGAATGTCTGGATAAACTCGAATAATCACTTGATTTGAAAATCCAGCAATAATTGTCCTTCAATTGCTGCCTCTAACCTGTCTCCAATTTTTACAGGTCCTACTCCCGCTGGTGTTCCGGTAAAAATTAAATCACCCATTTTCAGGCTAAAAAAGCGAGAAACATAGGCAATCAATTCACTAAAAGAAAAGATCATCTCCTTCGTATTCCCAGTTTGAACACGATTACTATTGATATCCAGAGAAAAATCGATCTCCTTCGGATTCTTCAACTTATTCAATGAGATGAATTCTCCGATAGGTGCAGAACCATCAAAGGCCTTAGCTTTCTCCCATGGGAGTCCCTTTTCCTTAGCTTTTTTCTGCAAATCACGAGCTGTAAAATCAATTCCAACCGTTATCTCATCGAAATAACGATGGGCAAACTTCGCCTGAATGTTTTTCCCTACACGATTAATTTTCAGAACAATCTCAAGCTCATAATGAATATTATCAGAAAAATCAGGATAAAAGAAAGGTTTATTGTTACTAAGAATACTCGTATCAGGCATCAAGAATACAACTGGTTCAGATGGCACAGGATTGTTCAATTCCTTTGCATGATCTACATAATTGCGGCCTATAGCAATAATCTTCATGATAATCTTTCCTAAATGAATTATTCTTCTCGCATTTCCAAATAAATACGGGTAATTACACGCTTGGTATATTCAGGAAAGTCACCCTTCATCATCCAATCGTAATACGATGGCTCCCTTCTGAAGACATCTGCAACCTTTTTGCCCTTATGTTTTCCAAAATTGAATAGCTCAATGTTATCCTTACCATGAATAATTCTTCCAGCAAAATCAGCAAATCTGGAGTTGGATGAGAACTCAGACAAACCATCAACAGTATCGCTCAAAATATCATACTTATCCATCTGTGCCTGCAGCACCTCCCAGGTAGCCCGCACATCAGCTTCTGCTGAATGTGCATTCACTATATCTTTATCACAGAAGAAACGATAAGCAGCAGAAAGAGTTCTGGGTTCCATTTTGAAGAAAATCACCTGAACATCAATAAATTTCACCTTCTTAAGGTCAATTTCCACATTTGCCCTTGCAAATTCTTCGGCTAACATAGGAATATCGAACTTATTAGAGTTGTATCCACCCAGATCACATCCCTTTATGAAAGAGGCAATATCTGATGCACGATCCTTGAATGTAGGCTCATTTGCTACATCCTCATCCCTAATACCGTGAATTTCTGTGGTTTGAGAAGGAATCGGAATCGTTGGGTTGATTCGCAAGGTTCTTACATCTTCCTCTCCATCAGGATGAACCTTCAAAAAGGAGATCTCGACAATCCGATCTGAAACCACATTAACACCAGTGGATTCAATATCGAAAAAGACAATAGGTTTGGAAAGCTTAAGTTTATGCATTGATCATCATTGGCATCAAAAGCATCAATAAATCCTCATCCTCATGATCTGACTCTTTAGGAAGAAGGAGGCCAGCTCTGGTTGGATCTGATAACTCAAGAACGACTTCTTCAGAATTGATGTTCGACAGTATTTCAATCAGGAAAACGGATTTGAAACCAATCTCCATTGGATCTCCTCCATATTGACAATTTAGTGTTTCATGCGCAGAAATACTATAATCAATATCCTGTGCAGAAATCACTAACTCATTAGCACCCAACTTCAGCTTGATCAAATTACTAGCCTGATTTGAATAAACAGATACTCTTCTTAAAGCATTGTACAGCTCTAGTCGGTCAATACTTAGCTGGTTAGTATTATTCTTTGGAATCACGGCCTCATACCCGGGATAATTCCCTTCAACCAAACGGCAGATCAATTTATAGTCAGACAATGTGAATACTGCATTTTTGTCGTCAAAAGCTATGGCAACCTCATTTTCCTCTCTCGGAAGAATATTCTTCAGAAGATTTGCCGGCTTTTTAGGTAAAATAAATGCTGCTTCCTGAGTAGATTTAGCATCCAATCTTTTATATCTGACAAGTTTGTGCGCATCTGAAGAAACAAAAGTCACGTTATCCTGCCCTAACTCAATAAAAATCCCATTCATTACCGGACGTAATTCATCATCTGCAGTGGCAAACAAAGTCTTGTTTATTCCATTCAGAAGCTGGTCAGCTGTAAAGTTCAGACTAGTGGTTTGATCTTCCTTTAATTGTGGAAGCTGCGGAAAATCCATCCCTGGCTTACCTACAATGCTATATTTTCCGTTCTCAGAGATCAGATCTACTCCCAGAGAATCCATATTGATCTCGAAAGTAAGAGGCTGCTCAGGAAATTCTTTTAGCGTATCTGTAAGTATCCTGGCAGGTATCGCCACCACACCTTCGCCATCAGTGTTCTCCAGGCTCATTGTGGTAATCATGGTAGACTCCAAGTCGGATGCAGTAATAACCAACTCATTACCACGGAGTTCAAACAAAAAATTATCCAAAATTGGCAAGGTGTT
>JAYEFL010000275.1:0-2237 GCA_034658635.1 Bacteroidota bacterium
GCTTCATTCCTTCAAAAATTTCTCCAAACCTTGTTTTGCGAATGGTGCATAAATTTGGACTTGATTCAGATAAAGTGCTTATATAATCGGTCATTTTACTCTCTGAACCCGCAATTAAGCATGATTCACCGTCACAAATTACATTTACTGTACCACTTTTATACGCAAAATATCCAATTACTTTATGGTGAGTACTCATATTTTTACTTGCTCTCTGAATGGGCTCTAAAAAAATAAAAAAGGGGCGAAGCCCCTGAAAAAAACCGCACGAATGCAATGAGTGCGGTTGAAAAAGATATCCTTGGCTATATGAGATAATGTCAGTAACTTGTGTTATTTTTTTTCTGCCAATGATTGAGAATCTTATCGAGCTGGAAAGACTTCGCGCTTGCTCCTGCCGTAGGCTTCCATATAACGTTTTAGTTGAGCGTCATGAAGGAAGACGGAATACCCCGCCTAACGTCGACACGCTCGAACGTTTTGTTATATGGAAGCCGGCGTGATGCCTATGGATTTAGTATTCCGGCGATATGTTTGCTGTTTATTATTCCTCCGCAATCTTTTGACCAAAAACACTATTTCTTTTGCCAAATCTTCCATGTTTTATCTGTTAAAAATCGTTTTTTACTAATTTTCCCTAAATTTGTCATTTTTATGGCGTAAATCACCTTTAAACCTCAAATATGAGCAATATATTCTCTGCTCTTGTGAGTTTCATTTCAATTCTTATGTTGTATTTTGTAATAAAAAATTATATTTCCCTTGCCACTCTTCTTCACCAAAGATAACTCGGCCAAATCCATCTACAATGAAAAAGGTTGCAAATTTCTCAGAATCACAGTTTGGACAAGTCCGCCCTATTTTATTTGTCCGAAAATTACTCGTCACTTCCATATTTTTTTGACCGTTTAAATTTTCTTCCACTAAGGCCGCTTGCAATGCTGCCTCTTTCGCTTTACTGTTACCGTTTGCAAGATATCCATAATGGCGTATTCGATGAAATTTTGCTGGCAGAATATGGTGCAGGAATCTGCGAATAAATTCGTCGGCACTTAGGGTCATTTCCTTTTGTTTGCCATCATCTTTATAATCCTTGTAGGAAAAACATATTTCGTTGTTTTCTGATGATAGAATTCGGTGGTTACTTATTGCTACTCTATGAGTGTAGCGGCTTACATATTCTATAACCTGTTCAGGACCTGCAAAAGGCGGCTTGCTGTAGGTGACCCAGTCTCGATCTACAAGTTCATCTATCCAGGCTTCAAACTCGTCGACTACTGCAAAGCGGTTAAGATCTCCTGGAAGCTCAAGTTTACCGCTGTAATACGCTTCTTTCAATCCTTCTATAAATTTTCCGCGAAAAACCAGGGCCATTGCCTTGACTGGAAAGAGAAATGAAGATTGGTAGCTTGGAAACAGCCACTTGCCACTACTGTGTAAACATCCCCCTGGAACAACATAGTGGATATGAGGATGGAATGATAAAGTCTGCCCCCACGTGTGTAAAACTCCAAAGAAACCTAAAATTACATCAATCACTTTTTCCTGAGAAATATCTTTAGGAATATTCCACCATTTTGAATTGCTGGCAAATTGCTTCAATGTGGCAGCGCTTGCCTCAAAAAGAAGATTGTAAATTATTTCTTGGTTGTAAATTGCCAAAGGAAAAATCTGGTTTGGAATGGTGAAGACTACATGATAATACGGGACAGGGAGTAAATCATCAAGCCGATCCTGTATCCATTTAAAGCGCTTATTGCCTTGGCATTTTGGACAATGTCTATTCCCACAGGAATTATAGGATACCTCCAGATGGGAACAATTTTCACACTCATCGACATGGTAACCAAAAGTGGAAGTACGACAATTAACTATATCAAAGATTGCTTTTGATTGTTGGTCGGTAAGGCTGTTGTTATTTCTGTATTCTTCTCCATGCTGCCGTAAAATCTCAGCTACTTCATACTGTGGTCTTTCTGGTTTATTTTGCCCATCTTTTTCTGGGACCGTACAAGCAATAGGCTGTATATTGTTTGCTGATTCAGCAGATTTGATGGCGACACACATTTTTCTGTTATATTTCCTATTGTTTTCCGCTCTTGAATTGTAGGTCTATCCATTTTATATGGATTAACTCTATAGCCTTTTCAGCAGGAGGGGCTCTATCTATCTCAACTTCAGAAGCGACACCACCTTGTTTAGCAAGAACATCGGCGAAACGACCATATGATTCTTTG
>JAYEFL010000276.1:0-9811 GCA_034658635.1 Bacteroidota bacterium
CCCGAAGAACGGCGCAGACTCCAGCACGGGGCGTACCCCGGAGGGCGGTACGGGGGTAGCTACGAAGACCGGCGACGAGTCGGGAGCGACAAGGGAGCATGCTCCCTCGTCGGGGCGTACCCCGAAGAACGGCGCAGGCTCCAGCACGGGGCGTACCCCGGAGGGCGGTACGGGGGTAGCTACGAAGACCGGCGACGAGTCGGGAGCGACAAGGGAGCATGCTCCCTTGTCGGGGCGTACCCCGAAGAACGGCGCAGACTCCAGCACGGGGCGTACCCCGGAGGGCGGCGGGGAAGCCAGTACGAATCGGGGGAAAGCACAGTCGAAACTATGGACGCAGAAGTTCGGGTGTAGAGAAATAGTTTCCGAACAACAACTAATAAATACGATAGCGTACATACGAAATAATCGAAAAAAACATGGATTGCCAGAGCACAATGGCAAGTGCAAGGGGGTGGTAATGAGTTATGTGAAGATCTAAGAATTCCTTTTGCTTCTGTGCGCCAAAATGAGTGTTGCCATCAATCCTATTCCTGCGAAAGCAAAAAGAAACAGAAAAAAGTTATGGTAACAGATAAGTAAGTGTTTTCGCCACTAATGCAAATTTATTCAGAAGTACTAACTAACTCCATAAGAATCTCCTTCAGCTTTGGATTAGATGGTCTGGGTGCATTTGCATCAATGATTTTTCCCTCGCGGTCAAGCAAAACAAATCGAGGTATAGATTTAATATTCAGTGCAGCAGAGAGCTTTTTATTTGTAGTCTCGTCTGCCAATAATTGGATGCCAGTCAATTGATTATCCCTCACGAAATCCTTCCATTTCAGAGTGTCTCGCTCCTGATCAAATGAAATGCTTACAAAATGAATGGGATCATCCTCGAATTCATCCTCCAGAAGCTTAAGAGATGGAATTTCTTTTATACAGGGTCCGCACCAGGTAGCCCAGAAATCAATATATATGAAATTGCCCTGCAGGTCGCCAAGAGAAACCTCTCCGCCTTTGAAATTTACGATGTTAAAATCAGGAAGAGGATTCCCCTCTAGCATTCCTTCCAGATGTTGGTATTTTTCTTTTACCAGACTCGCGATATCCTGATAAGGACATTGGTCTCCAAATACATCGTAAAGCTCTTTGCAGAAGTCGCGACTCAAAGCATAGGCTTTGAAAACATAGCCAAGTCGTTCAGGTAATTGTGATTCAGTAAATGAATAAAAGTCCGGATATCCGGATTGTTCGGATCCGGCTAAAGTGTATTTCTTTCTAAGGTAAGAATTCAAGAAATAATAGGCACCAATTCCAAGGTTGTCAATATTATCCGGTAGTTCAACAGAATCCATGAAAGCATAGTAATCTGTAGGGAGATCTGGAAGCTGTCCGTTGTTGAAGCCTGCATAACCAGCTGGGTAATAAATCATCGAACGAATTGCTTGATATTGGTAGGATGTTTCATATAGCTCAATCAGGTGATTACTTAGTCCAAGGTTTTGTGAAGACTTACGTAATTTATTACCTTGTTTAATATGTAATTCCTTGACAAATTTGGTTTTATCATTGACTTGCATTTCAGCCAAGCTGTAATAGTTGCGTAAGTACTTTTGTTTATAAGCATTAAACTCCCAATCTTCTTCATTGACAAACATATTGTTGTCAGCACCTGTCCCGGTAAATGTCAGCGTATTTTCAATCTGGTTTACATCAGCAGCCATGTGGAGGCTGTCTCCGGGTTGTAAATAGAGATAAACTATCTTGAAATCAAATGATCCAACCTGCAAGCTGGAATCTTTTCCATTAACGAGGTTGATATCAAATTTGTAAACTATTGGTGTTTTACCAAAAGAGACAAATCCTTTTATGGGATGAAAAGAAGAAAGGTTAAACTTGAAATGGCCTGTTGAATCAATTAGAATCTCTGTGGTTTGTGATCCGGCCAGAAGTTTGTATTCTTCATAAGTAAATGTAAGGACTGTGTCTGTCAGGTTCTGAATGAAGCCTGTGACAACAATCTGATCGTTTATTTCTTCCGTATTTTTTTCCTGACAGGCAGCAAAACTTAAACTTATTATCAGGATAAAAAATATGACTGAGAAAGTTTGCTTTGAAAATCGATGTTCCATGGTTAATTGTTCTAAAAATTCAGATAAAGATATCATATATTGCACGACTTTAATTTCGACAATAATAGATGGCAAAATCAAAGAAGAACTCAGGGATATTTGAACGGATGTTGAATTGGACTGAGCGGGCAGGGAATGCATTGCCTCATCCGGCTACACTTTTTGCATTATTTGCATTGGCTGTATTGGTTCTTTCTGCTATTGGATTTGTTTTGGGTTGGGAGGTTATTCATCCTGGCACCAAGGAAATTGTCAGGCCGGTAAATCTTTTGTCGCATGATGGTATTCACCGTATTTTGCTTGAGATGGTGGATAATTTCACGGGATTTGCTCCTTTAGGAATAGTATTGGTAGCAATGCTCGGAATTGGTATTGCTGAACAGAGCGGTTTGATAAATGCTGTCATTCGGATGTTAGTGCTAAATTCTCCAAAGCGGCTCCTGACATTTGTTCTTGTTTTTACAGGTATTTTGTCGAATGTTGCTTCGGATGTGGGATATATACTGCTCATACCACTTGCAGGCGTGATATTTGTGGCAGTTGGTCGCCATCCTATAGCCGGAATGGCAGCAGCTTTTGCTGGTGTTTCGGGAGGTTTCAGTGCAAATTTGGTATTAGGGACAGTTGATCCTTTGCTAGCTGGATTATCTCAGGAAGCAGCCAGAATTCTTGACCCTTCCTATGCAGTGAATCCTACCGCTAACTATTATTTCATGGTGGCATCAACCTTTCTTATTGCCTTTACCGGCACATTTATTACTGAGAAAATTGTAGAGCCAAGATTGGGGAAATATACAGGAAAGCTGGATGCAAAAGAGAGTTCTTTTGACAAACTGTCAAAAAGAGAGAAATGGGGTTTACTTATGGCTCTGCTTGCCATGATCGTAATAATTGGCATCACACTAATCGGCATTATTCCGGAAGATGGTTTCTTTCGAGGGAGTGACGGAGGATTACTTAGCTCCCCACTGATAAAGGGAGTAGTTGCCATGTTATTTATTACTGCAGGGGCAACAGGACTAGCATATGGATTTACTACCGGTACTTTTAAGAATGATTCAGATGTGATGAAGGGAATGGCTGAATCAATGAAGACACTGGCAACCTACCTTGTTCTGGTATTCTTTGCCGCTCAATTCGTAGCCTTTTTCAAATGGAGTAATCTGGGAATCATACTTGCCGTTAAGGGAGCCGGTCTGCTGATGTCAGCCGATATTGGTCTTATTCCTCTAATGATTCTTTTTATTCTGCTTTCTGCTTCAATTAATATGCTAATGGGAAGTGCATCAGCTAAATGGGCTATACTGGCACCTGTATTTATTCCTATGTTTATGATTATGGGATATTCCCCGGAATTATCTCAGGTTGTATACCGTATTGGCGATAGTGTGACGAATGTAATTTCTCCGATGATGAGCTTCTTTGCTCTGATCATTGCTTTTGTACAAAAATATGATCCCAAATCAGGCATAGGAACAATAATAGCTACAATGGTTCCATACTCAATTGCTTTTCTTCTTGTTTGGATATTGCTTCTGGTAGGATGGCTACTTATTGGTTTACCACTCGGCCCGGATGCCGGCATCCACTATATACTAGCCAAGTAACCAAGTCCCCGAGTCCCGAGTCCCAAGTAACTACTTATACAAATACCTCTTAATCTTGTGTGTTGCAGTTTTTTGAAATGGGTCAGCATAGGCTACAACCAACTGGATTCTGGATAGTTTATTTACCCTGGTATTAATGTATTTATGAAGCTCTGTTGCCAGCTCATCAATGGCAGCATCAACCTTTTTGCTTACTACATCAAGCTTTTCATCCATTTTATTAGAAATGTCAGCTTTCATCTCCTTTATTTTGAGCTCCAGTTCTTCTCTGTTAAAGTGTACTAAAGCTACCAGCTTACCTTTTTGTTCTACTACAATAGATTCGACCACATGACGGAAATTATTGATTAAGGATTCTATTTCTTCGGGATAGATATTCTCGCCATTGGCTCCTACTATTATGTTTTTAATACGGCCTTTATGGCTTAGCCATCCATCTTTATCATACACACCTAAATCACCGGTTTTGAACCAGCCATCTTTTGTGAGGACTTCCCTGGTAATGTCTTCGTTCTTATAATATCCCATCATAATATTCGGGCCTTTAGCCCATATTTCACCTTCACCTGTTTGCGGGTCAGGATTGTGAAGCTTCAATTCGCAATCAAGTACTTTTGGTCCGATCGCCTGAAACTTTGTCATAGATGGATTTGAGCCTGCCAGCATGGGGGCAGTTTCGGTTAAACCATAACCAATAGCGTAGGGGAACTTTCCATCACGAAGAAACTGCTCTACCCGGGCATCCAGCTTAGCACCTCCAATGCCAAAGAACTGAAGATTACCCCCGAAAGTCTGATAGAGTTTCTTGCCGGCAATGCGGTGAACAAATTTACGTCCTGGTTCAGACTTATACAGAATTCTGGTAAAGGCTTTCTTCTGGATAGTTGGGAGGACGCTATTCTTATAAACTTTCTCAATAATCATTGGTACTGTCAGCATAAATGTAGGCTTAACAGACTGCATTGCAGGAATAAGCACGCTTGCTGTAGGAGGTTTACGCAAGTAAGTAACGCTGGCTCCATTCAATATCGGTAATATGAGTCCGAGAGTATTTTCATAAGTATGTGATAAAGGTAAAACCGAAAGAAATCTGTCTTTCTCATTAATAGGCTGAATACCTCCGGCTTGAAAAGAGTTGAAAATCACATTTTTCTGTGAAAGCATCACTCCTTTAGAGTTGCCGGTTGTGCCTGAGGTATAGAGCAATATGGCTAATTTGTCTTCATTTACATTATATTGGGAAGAGCTTATTGCCTTTTCATCAAAAACAATAGATTTGTCTTTCCCTTCCAGAACCTCCAGATTTTCTAATCGAACAATAACTTCAACAAATTCTTTCTTAGCTTCAGTCAATTTATTCTCGAGGCCTTCAGAAATAAAGATTGCCTTTGCTTCTGAGTGCTCCAATACATTTTGAAGTTCAAATGTGTTGAAATCAGGTAATACCGGCACGGTTACCACGCCCATACACTGAAGTGCAAAATACACAATGCCCCAGTTTGGCATATTCTGACTATAGATAACAACTTTGTCTCCCGGCTTTATATCCAAAGCTTCAAGAAAAGCTTTCACTGCATCAATCTGTTTGCCCATTTGAGCATAGGTCAGAGCTTCTTCATCAACAAAACCAAGGGCTTTGCGGCTGGCATATTTCTCAACTACTTCTGGAATTATGGCAGAAAATGTTAATTGCTTGAATTTGTGCATAATGGTGTTATTATCCTGCAAAGATAAGCTTTTGCCTCCTGAAATGAATACCGAGTCCTACTTAATTACAAACCAATTATACCAATTTGGTTGAACTGTTACTTCGATATCAATTTCATATTCACGGTTGAGCTGATAGGTCTTTGCAACACCTTCTTTTTCTCTGATGCTTGCAGTTTCTGATAGGCCGGTATAGTATAGGGGTACTTTAATTGCCTTGGTTATGGGCTTATCCGTAGGATTAAATACCAGTAGAAAACCTTTTTCTTTTAATTCAGGATTCACGTGCATCATGTAATCGATATCCCTGCCATCGGCTCTGCGTATGTGGATTATGTCGCTCTCAATGATATCTCTGTATTTTTTATACCATGACACTACTCTTGTTACCATGGCTTTGGTTTCTTCAGTATCATAGAGTCTTGGGCCTCGTAATGCAGATTGAATACCCATTCCAATATTACTTACGAGCATCATTTCGTAATGATCAAGGTGTTCATGGAGTGGTTCAATTGTGGCTTCGGCTCCACCTCCATGATATTGCCCGAGTGGAATAAAACTCCAGCGCATACTTGGGAGGCTTTCCCATGTTCCATCAAATATATTCTGACGGGTATGGATAAGTTGATGCCTTCTGGGTAATGACCAGTTATTCTCTCGATAACCTACTCCGCACTGGTTGCCACCAACTAAATAGTAATAATCAGGTATCCGTAGGTAAACGCCTTGAGATTTACACCATTTATAGAAATCTGAGATTACTGTCCATTGTTTGAACTGTGAGTCTTCAAGCCCTTTATGACCTGGATGGCTTGTAGAGGCACAAATGTCGCCCGGATAATTCCCGTCGTGTGTAAAGGTCAGAAATCCTGTTTCACTAAACATCCTGTACATTTTGCGGAAGTATTCTTGTCCCCATTCACTCCCCAAGCAAGGAGAATTTCCGAAGGTGGCAAATCCCCCACGCTTCCCGGTTTTTGGGTTAATTACATCATCTTTTTCGCTGACTGCTCTTGATGCCAGTAATGAATAGGTTCCAATTCCTATCCCTTTGGAACTTGCATATTGAGCATATTTCTTCATTTGCTTATAGTTCTTTTCGCTTTCATCCTCCGGATTAAAGCCACTACCAAATGAAAAATTTAGCATTTCGTAACCTACTTCTACACATTGATCAATTCCGTCAGTATAATCATCCCATTTTGATCGGGTTATGTGGAACATGAGAGGATTTTCTGTAACCCAGGGGGCTATAGTGCGATACATTTTTCTCAGCGCCAGGCCATTTCTTTCTTTGTCGTATGAATCATAGGGTATCATAAATGTCCGGATCGAAGAAAAGGACTCTCCTGCAGCTACTTCCTGATAGTATCCATGGATTGGATATATTCTCATTGTATTTGGAACATCCTGAATCCATGATATTTGTGTAACATAATCCTGATCAGTACCCCAGTGTACGGTTTGACCATTTGCTACAGACATTTTCATAGCGGAGAATGCGTAATCGGTTTCAAAATGGATATTGGGTTTCACTTTAAGATCTTCTCTATTTCGATATCCTCCGGCAGGATCATGATCTGCTATTCCCAGGTACTCAGATATGATATTATCTACAATTATTTCATTATCAGAGTTGTTATGGATGGAGATCCATTTCGACATGGCCGGGATGCCATCGTATAATTCATAATTTACTGATATGGTAATACTTTTTAATTCTTCGAGCTTGTTACTAATGTTTTGAAGCTCTGCTTTGTCAAGTTTTCCGTAGGCGGAGAAATGATGAAATTTCATTCGTACCAAATCTCCAATTTCAGGGTGATCTTCTCCACTGGCTCCTTTACCTAATTTACCAATCCTTACAGTTATTGGATCATTCACCGGAGTGCCAAAATCTATACTTTCGAACAGGATCCATTTTCCATCATCCGGTCTGCCTTCGCATAGCACATTATTGCCATCAATTCTTAAGCGCAGCCACCATGTTTTATTCAGATCAACATTGTTTTTTCCGCCTGCTCTGGTATTTTCTCTTTTACCATCATAAACGGTAAACCTCCAGGCACCGTTATTCTTAGAGCCAGCTTCATTACCGGGTCTCATATTTATTTTAACGGTTCTGTCTTTCCATACGAGTGCAATCCCAGGTCCCCAGTCTCCACTCATATCTGTACCCGGATCAAAGGAGGCTTCAACTATTCCGGTACCACCTGGGAGCATACATTCAGCATAAACAGCCGTATTATTGGGCGTATAAATCTCACCAGGTTTTCCCTCGTTCATGAATGAGCTTCTTTCATGGGCCGGACTGGTTCTTATTTTCCAATTGTCAGACATCGTTGAGAAATCATCAGTATAAATGAGTTTTCGTCCGGTGCTGGAAACTTTCGATAAGGCCATCAGGTCTTCAAGAGAGACTTCATTCATTTGATAATCCATTGTAAGCTTCACTCCTTTTGGTGGCCATTCAGCATCAGGAGCATGATGTCTGACCTGTTTCCAATCGAGCCTTTTTACAGGAACACCATATGTGAATCCCTGGTACTGAAAGGATAAGGGGTTTGCTCTCATCTCATTTAGCCAATCGGGATAGAGAAAGGCCAGATTGGGTTGACCTATTAATCCGCCAACATCCATTGTAAAACCATTAATAGTAACTACTGCTTCAGGTTTTATTGCCCGAATATGTTCTTGTTGTGAAGATAAAACCTTGAAACTGACAGTTGCAGCATTAGGCTCAATTCGGAAGGATCTTGAAATGATACCATTCGAGAGTGTAAGCGCATTAGATTCATTATTTCTATATAAACCAGCTTTTGTATCTGCTGACTTCAACAACCAATCATGAGAGATTCCGTCCATCATATTGGGTGGAATAACCTTAAGGTCAGTTATCTGTGTGTTTTGAGAAAAAGTTGTCTGAGGATTGCATATGAATGCAAGAAATACAAAGCTAAAGGCGAATCGGATCATAATTAATTCAGTTTAGACCCTGAAATTAGCAAATTAGCCGATAATTTCTGGCAGGAGAACTCTTCTGGCATTGTATTTGACCTGCTTTGGACAAAATTGAAATAACTCCCTGATATGTATAGAAAAATGAAAAAGTACTTATTACTACTCATGATCCCTTTATTGTCAGCTTCCTGTGAATTTCAATCATTTGAGGATTATGAATTCCCTGAATATGATGGCGCTTTTAAGTGGACACAACTAAGCAAGCATGCAGAATGGCCTAAAAGGTACGGACATGCTGCCGTTTCTTATGATAATAGAATATGGATTTTTGGAGGATATAATCCTGGATTGGTGAAGGGTGACACTTATTTGGAAGATGTTTGGTCTTCTGCAGATGGAGTGAAATGGGATTTGGTTCTTGATACAGCTCCATGGTTAGGTCGACGAGGACATCGTGTTACCGTTTTTGATGATGGAGCTGGAGAGGCTATGTTTCTAATCGGCGGATTTACGGTTAATGAAGAAACTGGCTTCAGAGAGTATGCAAATGATGTTTGGAAATCTACCAACGGTAAGGAATGGACAAATCTAAAAGAAAGAACCTATCCTGAGCTGGATGCTACAGATGACTGGTTCCCTAGATTTAATCACGCTCTTTTATCAGCCAAGCACGGTGGAATAGATTATCTGTACCTTATTGGAGGAGCTTCAATGCTGGAAGACCATTCAGCAAGATATGCCATGAAGTATTTCAATGATGTATGGAGGTCTGTGGATGGAATAAACTGGGAGAAGTTGAATAATAATGATTTTGGTATCAGGTCTGAAGCTGGTGCAACTGTTGACCCCGCTACCGGTCGGATATTTATTCAGGGTGGAGTTCATGGTGTCAACATTCAAACGGATGATAATCAGAGTCACCCCAGTGAGGATTGGCACTGGCTTTGGAGTACTGTTGATGGAACGAATTGGATTCCGGAAAATGATACCGCAATATTTGATCAGGATTTATTGTGGAGGTCAGATCACCAGCTTGTTTTTTATAATAATTCATTGTGGGGGTTACCGGGTAAGACAACATCTAACGTTCATTATCACTTCACATCGTCAAATCAATATCCTATTTGGAATAGAGTAAATGAAGATATCTGGCAAGTTGATTCATATGGTTGTGATATTGACCCACGGCATGGTTATGCCTCAGTAATTTTGGATAATAAAATTTTTATTCTGGGTGGCTTTACGAGCTCATACGGACAATCTAATGATGTTTGGACAGGAGAAATAAACTATGAGGAAGATTATGAAGAAGGTATATTTGTCAGCATTAGCTTTGTGCATATTTCTGAATGGACAGGCACAAGAAGAAAAATCAAAATATCGGTGTTGAATTTGACTTAGGCATCGCTACTCCTTTAG
>JAYEFL010000277.1:0-2231 GCA_034658635.1 Bacteroidota bacterium
TTTCTGAACCATCAGTGAGATTCTTTATCCGTCGGTTTTTGCCCTCAATAATGCCCCATTTTTTTTCTGGTCCTCTCCTTTTTACCATATCGGGCACAGTAACATCTTCTACAATACACCAAAAATCCCCCGCATCCTGATGCTGCATCTGCACTTCCAGGGATTTGGGAAACATGTCATACAGAGCCCTGGGCGTTGAAGCATGAACCAGTACAC
Source organism: Bacteroidota bacterium (assembly GCA_034658635.1). GTDB lineage: Bacteria > Bacteroidota > Bacteroidia > Bacteroidales > UBA12481 > JABHCC01. The sequence continues at coordinate 217 of JAYEFL010000277.1, forward strand.
CACAATTCCCCGGAGTATTGGCAAAACGATATTCAATCTCAAGGCGGTAATCACCGTAACTTTTATCTGTAATTAAGTGTCCACCCGGAGTTCCCAGACTAACCAACATTCCATCTCTGACTATAAAGGGATTTCTGGCATCGGGGTTATTATCCATTTCGGGAACATCCACATGCCAGCCATCGAGATTTTTTCCATTAAAAAGTGAAGCAGCTTTTTGTCTTGTTAGCAATTCCATCATTGCACGGGCCGAAATACGACCTTTATTTCGTAAAAATTCACGGGATGTGTTGTCTCCTATCTCGTATGTTATTCCTGCTGCTCCCAATTCAACATAGAACCATGTTTTTGAGGTGGCAACCGGACTAACACCAGAGGGTTCCACGAGCAAATCTGGTCCTCCGAGTTCATTTTCCAATTGGTCAAGCCACTTGTTAGTAAAATCGCCAATCTTCATTGTAACGGGGTCAACTTCATTGGTGTAGAAAATATCTTTCTGTGTAGAATGAAAGTCAATTCCAAGCAAAATGTCGGCCCTGGTTCTTTTCCCTTGAGTAACAATATGATCACATAACTGCCGTATTTCAGGCTGATGATAATTCCCCCAGTCGCGATTCAAATCCACACCCCCGGCATTGTGTCTCCAATGTCCTAAATCTATGCCATCAGGATTTACATTAGGATAGATAAGTACCCGATATTTTTGTAGGAATTCTTTGCTAAGCTTGGAATCGTCAAGCAAAGTTTCAACAAATGATTGCAGGGCCAGATAACCGGTGAGTTCAGGAGGATGCTGTCGGCCTGTAATAATGATGATGGGCTTTCTCTTCTTTTTCCCATGAAATACATCCAGATATTTCAATGAGCGTCCAAGGCGTGATTTGCCGTACTCTGACAGATGAACATATTCCTGACTTGATAATCCTTCAAGCCAGAGCTCCACATCTGAAGAATTGATAATTTCCTGTCCGGCCACCCAGGTTGTATCAGTGGAAATTTGGATGGGGAATAGCACAGTTGAATCTCCTCTGCTTGAAATGATTAGTTCTTTATTAATCTGGGCCCAGATTTTCTTGTTGATACTTGTTTTGGGAATATATCGATGCTTTGCTTTATCATAATTCAATTGTATCCAAATCTCTTTTCTTGCTTTACTAACTATTCTGAAAGCGTACCAGGGAGATGCATTTATTGGAGAATTCTCAGGAGTAATTCTGATTGCAAATGTTGAATCATTTATCTGCCTGCATTCGTTCATCCGGGCTGCATCAAACTGATTATCAATCTTAACAGATCCATTTGCTGAAGAAAAAACTTGTTTTTCCTGATATTCGATTTCCTTATCATAAGTATCTGCCCTGGGGTTAGGTTCAACAAATTTTGCATGATAGCTTAATAATGAACAGGATGATAATAGGGTAATCAGTAACAGTAGATACACACGGCTGTATGTAGCCATGTTCAATCGAAAAGAATTTCTGTTTTTAATCATACATAAAAATACTATAATCGAAACATATCAAAAGTAATTCCGTTATAATTTAACCTTAGGTAATGGCCTCCACTTTCAGAAATAAATATCGGATCGATTCACATCGTATGCCTGAATGGGATTATTCGGGTAATGGATTGTATTTTATTACATTGGTTACCAAGGAACGACAATGCTTTTTTGGTAGGATTGATAATGTAGTGATGGATTTAAATCAATATGGATTAATTGCCCAAAATGAATGGTCAATGTCATCAATTATCCGTGACGAAATTGTTTTGTGGGAATTTGTTGTTATGCCGAATCATATTCATGGTATTGTTCAAATTTCGGTTCCTGATCATGACCCATTGCGCGTTGTAGAGACACACGGCCGTGATCATTTGCACGTAGAGACACACGGCCGCGATCATTTGCACGTAGAGACACACGGCCGCGATCATTTGCACGTAGAGACACACGGCCGCGATCATTTGCACGTAGAGACACACGGCCGAGAGACTCTACAAAAACCCCCGAAACA
>JAYEFL010000278.1:0-2219 GCA_034658635.1 Bacteroidota bacterium
GCTGCCCGCTTGGTAACATTTACTTTCCATTCCTTGGTAACAGTACCATCCTGACTTGTTACAGTATAAGTAACCTGACTGGTGAAATTATTGACTGTTGTTCCGCTAACCTGATCTACAGCACCAATCTTGACAGTGGCATTAGCAGAAACTGTAAAAATGGCTACCAAACTGGTAATGTCAGCTGAGTTATAAATCTCAACATCAATAACCTGAGTGGCAGGGTTAATAGTTTCCGCATAAGTGGGATCCAGATCAAAATTAAAGGCAGTGATATCCGCTTGGGCGAAAACCTGACCGCTCAATAAAAAACCTGAAATAATGGCAGCAAAAAGTATTACAATTCGCCGACCTGAAATAATGTCTACTTTCCTCATGATACAATACTCTTGGTTATTTACAAAAATATAAAATTTCCACCGTGCGGATTCTACAGGTGCTCACATTTATTAAAGACATACGTAATTTTGTTAACGCGATTTTCCAAATTATGGATTATATTGGATGTTTTCAGATTTGGAACAGAATTTGATCAGGGTGAATTAAACTATTAATAAAATGGCAAAACGCAGAAAAAACTGGATTACACTGGCAATAATTGCCGTAATCGCACTTTTCCTTTATTCATCAACAAAAGGATCTTACAACGGAATGGTTCAGAAATCTGAAGCCGTTGACACTCAGTGGGCTAACGTTGAAAATGTTTTTCAAAGAAGAGCCGATTTGATTCCAAACCTCGTGAGCACAGTGAAGGGTTATGCCGATTTTGAACAAGAGACACTAACATCAGTTATTGAAGCCCGTTCAAAGGCTACCGGAATTAATATTGACGCCAGCAATATGACGACTGAATCACTGGCCCAATTTCAAAATGCTCAAGGTCAATTAAGCTCGGCTTTATCTAAACTAATGGTTGTTGTTGAACGATATCCGGATTTAAAGGCTAATCAGAATTTTATGGATCTGCAAGCTCAGCTTGAAGGCACCGAGAACAGAATTGCAACCGAAAGAAGAAAATTCAATGAAACAGCCAGAGATTACAACACATTTATCAGGATGTTTCCCAAGAATATTTGGGCAAATGTTTTCGGCTTCGAAAAGAGACCATACTTTGAAGCAGTAAAGGGAGCAGACCAAGCACCAATAGTGGAGTTTTAAGATGAGCACAGCGAAAAAGATCTTCAATGAGGAAGAAAAAATCCAAATTGTAAAAGCTATTGAGTTAGCCGAGAAAAACACTTCTGGAGAAATCAGAGTTCATATAGAAAGCTCCTGCAAAGGAGATGTTCTTGACCAGGCAGCTTACATATTTAAGAAATTGAATATGAATAAAACAGAGCTGCGTAACGGAGTTCTGTTCTATCTGGCAGTTAAAAACCGCAAATTTGCCATTCTGGGAGATGCAGGAATTAACGCTAAAGTTCCTGAAAATTTCTGGAATCAAATTCAGGAATCTGTTCTGGCAGAATTTAAGATGGGGAATTTTGCTAAGGGACTGGCAGGTGGGATTAAAATGGCAGGAGAACAACTGCAGTCTCACTTTCCATATAAAACTGATGATATTAATGAACTATCAGACGAAATCTCCTTTGGGGAATAAGCTTATCATTATGAAGAAAATAAAACAGTATTTCCCTATAGTTCTTATCGTTTTGTCATCTTTCTTACCTGTTCTTCAGGCTCAGGACATTCCTGATCCGATGAATCCACCCAGGTTAGTAAATGATTTCGCTTCTTTCCTTTCACAAAATGAAGCTAAGCAGCTGGAGGGCAAACTCAGACAGTTTAATAATCAAACCTCAACCCAGATATATATTGTTATCCTTAAGGATCTGAAAGGCTATGCTCCAGGAGATTTTGCAGTACGCTTGGCTGAAAAATGGGGCGTGGGTCAAAAGGGCAAAAATAACGGAATCGTGATTCTGGTAAAACCCAAAACTATTGAATCCAGAGGTGAGGTTTTTATATCTACTGGATATGGACTGGAAGGAGTAGTGCCTGATGCTATTGCCAACCGTATTGTGGATAATGAAATAATCCCTGCTTTTAAAGCGGGCGCCTTTTACGGCGGACTTGACCAAGCAGTTAATGTATTAATCTCTCTTACCAAAGGAGAATTCACTGCAGAAGATTACAGGACCAAAACAGAAGGGGGAAGCGGTGGAAGTGGAATATTCGGACTAATATTCATGGGTATTATTTTCATAAGCATTTTCGGA
>JAYEFL010000279.1:0-2216 GCA_034658635.1 Bacteroidota bacterium
CATAACGGATGAGTGCAAAACACGTAGCTGAAGTGCGGGTGATTATCTTTCCGCTGGAACAGAAGGTCAGGCGGGCTCCTGTTGCTCGCAACTCACCTTGACAGCTATGTGATTTGCACGCTTGTTGAACTAAATCCGCCTACGCGGATAACTTGATTAAAAGTACTCGAATCTTTCTCAACTTAGAAATTATTTACCACAAAAAAATCTAATTATGAGAAAGAAATCGGGTTTTACTATTGTTGAGCAGGCTACTATGCTTGTTCCTGAGTTTGAAAAGGTTGTTCGTAAACTGGATCAGCAGGTTACCTTACGTGGCCAAAGTGAGAGTACACTGAAGAACTACATCCGGCGTATTGCCTTGTTTGTTGTTCATTTCGGGAAGCTACCGGAGCAAATTGATCCGGAAGAAATCAACGAATACCTTGTTGCCCTGGCACGCGATCCGAAGTCTCCATCACGAAGCAGTTTTAAGCACATGGTTTACGGGTTGCGTTATTACTACCGGCTTCTTGGTATGAATAAAAATGCAATTGCCCTTCCTTCACTAAAAGGAGATACCAAATTACCGGTTATCCTGAACCAAAGTGAACTCAAAGAACGCCTATCCAATTTTTATCCAAAAATCCTTTAAGACTACCTTTAAGTACATAGCCTGTAGCCCGGCGGGTGTAGTTCAACACCGACTCATCGCTGGGCCCTGCGGACCGCTCAGAGTCCTATTTATTGTAGGTAGTTGTAATTATTTGTCTGGACTAATGTTCTGATTCATTCTAAACAGATTTCCCGGATCCCATTTTCTTTTACATTCCACTAATCTATTCCAGACAACTCCTGTATAGGCCTCTTTAACTCTATCTGTACCTTCAGCACTTAAGAAATTTACATAAACCCCTTTACTAAAAGGCTTGGTTGCCACATGGAAATCCTTTGCCCATTTGATGGCCTTATTATCGTCAGAGGCCTTTTGCCAGCGGGTATGAATATTAAGAACAAAAGGTGTACCCCTGTGTGGGAATGCAGTGGCATCAGGTGCAATTCGGCTTGGAGCACCCTCCATATGAGGAACAAAAATCTCACATTCTTTGCTTGGCATAGTTTGTGCATACTCCTTGAAAATTTCGATACAATCATCTGACAAATCAGTTAAATGATGCGATTTCCAATAATTGCGAGCTCCATGTTCCACCAATCCATCAAATGCTGATTGCCACTCTGCCCATTTATGCATGCCGCTTCCATCACCCAAGGTTTCACCAAAATCGCGAATGGGTTGCAGGAGTTTTTGGCCAATATCAAGGTCTCCTAACCACACAAAGGGTAAAAGGATTACTAGTTTACCATGAACTGATTCAGGAAGAAAGGGTAAAGGCGGAGCATGACGTATCACCATCCACATTGTCATTTCATCGGGCATAGTACGAATATATTTACGATGAAACTGAATATACTCTTTGATATTCTCAAACTTCTTAACGATTGGTCCGGAAAGTACCTTTGTTCCGATTTTGGCTGCCTTAAATTCAAATTGTGTAACAATACCGAAATTGCCACCCCCTCCTTTTATAGACCAAAACAGGTCTGGATTTTCTGTTGCGCTTGCTCGAACAATTCTACCATCTGCAATAACAATTTCGGCAGAGAGCAGATTATCGATTGTAAGACCATATTTTCTGCTTATCCAACCAAAACCGCCTCCTAGTGCTAGTCCGCCTACTCCGGTATGAGATACAATCCCTGCTGAAATAGCAAGATCATATTTTTCTATACGCCTGGGATTTACTGTGTCCCAATAAGGAATGTATATTACTACTTTTAAAATCAGGATTGTTTATATTATCAATTAACATAGATTTTCATTGCGCCATGCAAAGCCCGCGAGGTGGGGATTTATTGGTGAACACAACAAATATTGAAACACCTCACTGATACCCAGCAGGTAATCAATCCTGTACGGAAAGGGTTAGCCTCCCACCGGAAGCGAGTCATGCGTAGTCATCAGAGATGATGGCACGAAGCGTTGACAGCGACTGTTAAAGGTATGTATTGAGCCTCGGAAGTGTGTTTGATACCAGAGTCTTTGTTTTTGAAATTGCAGGGACAACACAGAAGCATCGATAAAGACGAGATGTGGAAGTCTGGTCGGGGTCGGAGACCATATCAAAGACAGAACAGGGTATCGCGGGAACATGGGAGAGCCTACCGTCTCCACACGA
>JAYEFL010000280.1:0-2215 GCA_034658635.1 Bacteroidota bacterium
GAAGTCCACCGAAGATCTACAAGCTGAGAAGGATAGCCTTCTGGCTGAAATGAAGCCATACTTTAATATTCAGGATGGCTTGAGGCAATCCCATACTAATGAGTTCAGACATACTTTCCCTGGAATATGGTCGCGTTTTACTGAGGATAATAACTTTGACTCGGTATATACATCTTCAGAGGTAATTGAACTTGAGGCAAGGTATTTATTAAAGGCTACAAGTGCTATCGATAGCCTCTATAGAATTGGTATTTTACCAGATCTTACCAGTATGGATCAAACTATTGATCTTGAAAAAGGGATGGTAGTAGTAAGGAGTAAGGTGGTTCAGCTGCGTTTTCCTGATCAGGTAGTTGGTCCTCTGGAAAGTTATCAGAGACTTAAAGCCACTCTTTCTGATTCCATCAATTTGGATGGAGTTGATTTAATAAATTCTGAAGCACTGTTTTATGCTTTAGGTTTGAACCGGTACATAGTAAGTAACCTTGTTTATGATCAGGAAACTACAGATGCAGTTCAGAAAAGCTTATTAGAGGGCATTAGTAATTTCAGGGGATTGGTTCAGAATGGGCAGAGAGTTATTGGGCGTGGCGAGATGGTGACGGAGGATAAATTTATTGTGCTGGAATCCTACAGGTCAGCTTATGAGATGCAGACTGGAGACCCAACTGCAAGACTTTTGGTTAGAACCGGACAAGTTGTTTTAATTCTATTATGTCTCATTGCCTTATTTTTCTTTTTGAAACAGTTCAGACCTGAGCTTGTACAAAGTAATTTGAAAATGACATTCATTTTACTGATGATGGTTCTGGTTGTTCTTGCAGGCAGTTTTGCCGGAAAATCCACAAGTATTTCACTGTTTTTGGTACCATTCATTATTTTACCGGTGATCATGCGTGCTTTTTTCGATTCCCGACTGGCACTTTTCCTTCATTTAATTGCCATGTTACTGGTTGGATTTCTCGTGCCAAATGGATTTGAATTCATCTTTATTCAGGTGCTTGCCGGCTTTGCAGCAATAGTTTCATTTTCTCATTTGCACAGGCGTGGGCAATTAGTTGTTACGTCTCTTATTGTATTTCTGGTATATGCCTTGATTTATGTTGCGATGTCTATTACCCATGAGGGGGCTCTTGCTAAAGTTGAATGGATTAATTTGGCCTGGCTTGCCGGCAATGCTGGTCTTATTTTATTCTCATATCCGCTCATCTATATCTTTGAGAAACTTTTTGGATTTATTTCTGATGTTACTCTGATAGAGTTGTCAGATTCGAATCATCCTTTATTACGTAAATTGGCTGAGGACGCTCCGGGAACATTTCAACACTCCATGCAGGTTGCCAATCTTGCAGAATCTGTGATTCGTGTTATCGGAGGTAATCCCTTACTCGCCAGGGCTGGAGCTATGTATCACGATATTGGGAAAGCGAGTAATTCTATGTTGTTTACTGAGAATCAGGTTTCAGGGGTTAATCCACACGATAAGCTGGAGAGAAAAGAAAGCGCTGGTTTGATTATTAATCATGTTATCCGTGGAGCTGAGATTGCGAGAAAACATAATTTGCCCAAGCCGGTTAGTGATTTTATCTTAACACATCACGGAACTTCAAAGACCCAGTATTTTCTTAAAATGTATCAGAAGGAGAATCCTGATTCTGAGATAAATGCAGATAGTTTTGCTTATCCTGGTCCTCGTCCTTTCAGTAAGGAGACAGCTGTTCTGATGATGGCAGATTCGATTGAGGCCGCATCAAGGAGTTTATCTGACTATAGTGAAGAGTCTTTGAAGAAGCTAATAGATAGTATTATTGGTGCTCAGCTTAATGAGGGGCAGTTTGAAGAATCAGATATTACTTTCAGAAATATCCAAAAGGCGAAAGAGATCTTCCTGAGTAAGTTGACGAATATATATCATGCAAGAATTCAATATCCAAAATAATGAAAGGCAAAATTAGCATAATAATTTTTGTTTCTTTCACACTCATTTTCTTGTTTACATCTGAATTTTCACCAGTCTTTAGCCAGGTGAATAACTTGGCAACTGTTGAAGTGATTAGCTCAGGAGGCATTTATGAATCTGCTTTCCAAATTCGTCCTGAAGGAAGGTACAGAGAAATTAAAGGGAGTCCTTACCTGGAAGAGAATTGGAATGAGGGAGAAATATGGCTGAAAGGTGATAGCTTGCCTGGTGTTTTTGATATAAGGTTCAATGTTT
>JAYEFL010000281.1:0-24810 GCA_034658635.1 Bacteroidota bacterium
CGCGTCACTCCCGCGTCACTCCCGCGTCACTCCAGCGTCACTCCAGCGTCACTCCCGCGTCACTCCCGCGTCACTCCAGCGTCACTCCAGCGTCACTCCAGCGTCACTCCAGCGTCACTCCCGCGTCACTCCTGCATCACTCCCGCGTCACTTCCTCACCACCTCCCAAGCCTCAAACAGATCCCTCACCACAATGTCGGCCATGCTAAAATCCTGATGATCTGTATATTCCGTTGGAACGGCAATCACATAGCACCCGGCACGTTTGCCTGCCAAACAACCATTTGATGAGTCTTCCAAAACAATACACTCTTCTGGTTTTACTTCAAGTTTTCGTGCGCATTCAAGGAAAATATCAGGATTGGGTTTACCATTTTCAATTTCATCTGAGGGTTGAATATGTTGCATGAAATCATTTAAGCTTAACTTCTCAACTACAATATCAACCAGATTTCGGGTTGACCCTGTTGCGATGGCCATTTTAATTTTTCCCCTGGCCTGTTCCAGAAGCTCAAGCCCTCCAGGCATCATATCGATATTGATACTATAAGCTTCCATCATCATCCTGTCGCGCCAATCCACCAGCTCGTGTGTTGTGTAGTCAGTAATACCAAGCTCCTTACGGTAGATATCTAACGATTCATAAGGAGATCGCCCCATCTGCTTAGTAATTATATCCTTGTTTAAAACCTTACCTAGTTCCCTGCTCATCTGATAACCAACTTCATGATATACACTTTCAGAATCAATCAGGAGTCCGTCGAGATCAATAAGCAAGGCTGAGACTTTTTTTAGCATAATGGTTGATTGGTTGATTGATTGGTTGATTGATTGGTTTCTTGAATCCCGAGTCCCGAGTCCCGAGTCACCGAGTCAATTCATTTCTTGTCAATATCTTCACAAAACTTTCATCAATCATTCCATTTTTCCGTTGAAGATCTCCTGGTCTTAATCCCAGGTGTTTTATCATGAACTTATACATTGCTTGTCTTTTGTTCGGACCATAATTATGGACTTCGTTTTCGAAATGTGCGTTTTCTACTTTATCACTGGCTCCATACAGGGAGTATATCCACTGGATATGAGGAAATTCCACTTCTGGAGTGTTTTTTGTCCAGTCATCTCCATCTGATATCAACAGCATAGGTCTTGGGGCTGCCAGTGCGGCAATTTCTACGTTATTGGTTTGAAACCCCTTCCATGCGTGAATAGGTTTACCACTTTCACAAAGGCATCCGCCGAAGAAGTGGGCAGAAACCTGTACTGCCGGCACAGAAACCTTAATTCTTGGATCTATTGCAGTAAGGATAAAACTCTGGGTACCGCCTCCTGAAGCACCAGTTATAGCCACTCTGTCTTTATCAATAAGTTTGAGCGATAAAAAATAATCCAGGATTCTCACTCCTGTCATGGTTTGAATGGTCAGTGCATCAGGATGCTGGTGTGAAGCATAATCGGTCTCTCCATATCCTAGCATATCATAGGCAAATACCCAGGCACCCATCCGGGCAAGCGTGGCACACCGCATTTGCATATCTGCTCTGAACCTTCCATAATCATCCGGACTTGACCAATGTCCGTGGGGACACAAAACCAGAGCTTTCTTTCCTCTATTTTTCAGGGGTTTATAAAGGTTTCCGTAGATCCAGCCTGTATCACTGACCTGAATTGCAAATGACTGAACCTGATATCCCTGCTGAATAATGGGGTCTCCAAATTGCGATTCAGGCACTGATCTGGAAATTGATAGTTCGGGCAACCCTCCTCCTGAAATTATGCCCTCGCGTATCTGCTTTGCCCTGCTATCCCAGTCGCTAAAATCCTTCACTTCCAGCTTCAGCGAATCAAGAAACTGAGCTCCCTGTTCTTCAGTCCAATGATCACCAACACACAAATATGAACCATTCTGGGCTTCTGTTTGTTTTGTTATCATAAATACAAATACCACAAGTAATTGAAATACAGGCTTGATCATCTCTATAGGTTAAGTCTTTTCAATTGTTTAAATTAACGCCATAATCACAAAGATAAAATGAAAATTAGATTACTTACCCTCGTCTTCCTATCTCTTTTGCCCAGCCTGCTCTTTTCACAAACATTCACAATCCTGCATACCAATGATATGCACTCGCGACTGATGGGATTTGCGCCTTCAAGCGATTACTCACCAGATGTAACTGGTAATGATTCAACCCTGGGAGGTTTTGCAAGAATAGCCGGATATTTTGACCAGGTAGAAAATGAGCTTGGTGAGAAACCTCTGATTCTGGATGGAGGAGATTTCCTCATGGGAACTCTTTTTCATACTCTTGAGATAACTGAGGGCTTTCAGCTGCGGCTTATGAAAAAAATGGGATATGATGTAGTAACCCTTGGGAATCATGAATTTGATTTTGGGGTTGAAGACCTGGGCAAAATTATTGTAAATGCCACTAAAAAAGGATCAATTCCTCCGCTGGTTTTGTCTAATATCCAGTTTAATCCTGATGAACCTGAAGATAATCTGCTTCAGGAACTCTACCAAAACAAAACCATTCAATCCAGCTATATAATGGAATACATGGGGATTAAGATCGGATTTTTTGGATTGGTGGGTGTAGAAGCTGCCAATGTTGCTCCCTTTGTTCGTCCGGCAGCCTTTACAGATCGTCTGGTTGTCGCTAAAGAACTGAGTACATATCTTAAGGAAACTGAAAAAGTTGATCTGGTAATTTGCCTTAGTCATTGTGGGCTTAAAAAGGATAAAAAAGGAAAGTGGACCGGTGAGGATGTAGAACTGGCAAAAGAGGTAGATGACATTGACTTAATCATTAGTGGGCACAGTCATACCCACCTGTTTGAGCCACTTATTATCAATAATACTCCAATTGTTCAAGCAGGTTCTGAAGGACAGTTTGTGGGTCGTATTGATCTTGACTGGACAAATGGAAATCTTACAGTCTTGGATGCCGGATTAAATATTATCAACGACGATATTCCCGGAAAACCAGATATACAGCAGGAAATCCTGAGTTATCAGACGAAAATTATTGAAGAAATTTTTGCCAACCTTAACCTGAAACCCGGAAAGGCCCTGGTAGAGACAAGTTTTGACCTTACTTTCAGCGAGCAGGGTAACATGGCAGAATCAAACCTTGCTCCTCTGGTTGTTGATGCTATCCATTGGTATATTAATCAAACCATTCACAACGACATAACGATGGTTGCAGCCGGCCTAATAAGAGATAATATCAGGAAAGGATCATCAGGACAACAGCTGCCAAATGATATTTTCAGAATACTTCCTCTCGGATCGGGAGTTTTTGATGACTCACCCGGGTATTCACTTGCACAGATTTTCCTTACCGGAAAAGAAGTCAAAAATGTTTTGGAAGCCATGTTAATAGCACCAAAAATGAATTCAGCAAACCTCCCATTTTGGTCAGGCATCAGATATAAATATAACCCCAGAAGGATAGTTCTGGATCAGGTTTACGAAGTCAGTCTGGGAAGTGAAGAATCCGGATATGAAAAAATTGATTTGTCAAAAAACAATGAAAAGCTTTATAGCCTCACCACAAACAACTATGTATTGGAATTTTTCGGATTGGTTACTGATATAACATTCGGTTTATTAAAAATTGAACCCAAGAATGAATTCGGGCAGCCAATTGAAGATTTGAACAGCCTCCTTATTGATGGAAGCCCGGGTCAGCCTGGCCTTCAGGAAATGAAAGAATGGGCAGCTCTTATGGGATATATGAGTGAATTTCCTGATACTAACGGCAATGGCATTCCTGATATTCCAGATTTCTATCAGGGACCGCACCAGGCTGGTGAACGAATACCCTCACTGAACCCTGTACAACTATGGGCAAACGGAAATGGAATTATGACTGGTGTCAGCCTGATAGCACTGGTTCTGCTGTCTGGAACAGGATTAATATTTATCCTTTAATCCTTTCTTAAAATCCATACATCCTGGGCAGGATTTCCATTTTCTGTCTTACCCGGAATGTGTTTCAAAAGAGTGAAGTCTGAAGCCCATTTTTTTACATACTCAGGTGGGTGAAATGCAATAAAAGTTCTGTGTCCTTCCCTCACCTGTCCTCTCACTACCAACTTATTTCGCCGGAATAACTCCTGCTCTGATTTTTCAAGTTTATCCATAAAAACCTCGCCATGCAGAGTCAGAAATAATATTCCATCCTGACGAAGAACTCGATGAAGTTCATTGAGCCAGGCATCGTGGGCTGCTTCTGAAAGGTGAGTAAATATAGAGATGCCATATGCCAGGTCAAAGCTCCCCTCCTCAAAGGCCAGTGGTGGCATAAGGCTATTTCTTGTAAATCTCATCCCCTTCAAATGATTCTGGCACCATTGAATAGTTTCAGAATTATAATCGGTTCCGGTGTACGACCTGGCCTCTTTCAAAAGCTCCGGAAGATGGCGAATCAGCCTGCCCGGACCACAGCCCCAATCCAAAACATCAGCCTGGTTCAGAGAACTGTATGGGCTAACAAGATCAACCAACCATTGAGTTGTTTTTTTTCCATTCAAAAAATATCGGGAATAATCGAGCTGAAATGACTCATACATCATATAATCAGGCGGAAGAAGCACATTCGGATAATCCCTTATAAAAGAACTATTTACCTTTCTGTTTTTAACTTTCATCCATTCAAAGCGAATCCTGTCAGCTAAAAACATCAGTCCGAAAACTCTTAAAACCCGCTTAATTAATTTCTTCATTCTACTCAGAATTTTTGAAGGAGATCATTGATCAAAGATAATCCATAACTCTTCTATTAACACCCCCCTCAGGCAAAATTATTATCTTTGGTGCACCATGCATGAATTACAAGAAAAATACAGAATTCCGATTCAGAAACTGGCTCGATCGAGTCAGCAAATCGCAGCGAAAGGCTTTGTTACATCTCAGGGAGGCAATCTTAGTTACAGGGTTGACGATGATGTTGTTCTAATAACTCCCACCAAAGTTCCAAAAGCCAATGTGCAATTTGAGGATGTAGTCATTATGAATATGAAAGGGAAGGTCTTATTTGCTGCAGAAGGAAGAAAACCCACAGGTGAAAGTCCCTTTCATCTTGACATCCTGAACAAGAGACCAGATCTGAAGGGACTTGTACATGCTCACCCTCCGGCCATTACTGCTCTGGCTCTGGCTCATAGCAATTTATTATCTCGTCCGCTATTACCAGAGCCCATTATTGAGGTAGGGCCAGTATTAAATGTCAGCTATGAAGAACCCCTTTCCCAAGAACTGGCTGATGCTTTCACCCCGGTTCTGATGAAATCAAACGCTTTCCTGATGCTTAATCATGGTATTCTCATTTGCAGCACCGCAAGTGTTCTGAGGGCTTCTGAATTATTGGAGATGATTGAGGCAACTGCTCATTCTGCAATTCTAGCCACGCAAACAGGCTCGGTAAACGAGCTCAGTCGTGATGATGTGGCCCGCCTGGATCGTACTCTGAAAACCAGAAATTTACCAATGCCAGGAGCACCTGGCGTAAATCTATCATTGATTGATATGTATTTCTGAAACTTTTTTACCTGGTTTTTATTAAAAAACACTTTGAAGTATTGCAAAAAATAAAAATTTGCCTACTTTTGCAGACCGAAGTTGCAATTGCAATTAGACGGCCCGTTCGTCTAGGGGTTAGGACGCCAGGTTTTCATCCTGGTAACAGGGGTTCGATTCCCCTACGGGCTACGATAAAAATTTAGAGGAAATAGTTACATGGCACATCACAAATCAGCGTTAAAGCGCATTCGTCAGTCAGAAGCTCGCAGAGTACACAATAAGTATTATGCTCGTACTACCCGTAATGCAATCAAGAAACTGAAAGACATTACTGACAAAGCTGAAGCTTCAGAAGCTTTCCCAAAAGTTGCTTCCATGTTAGACAAGCTGGCAAAAAAGAATATTATTCATTCAAAGAAAGCTGCTAACATAAAGTCTGGTCTTGCATTACATGTGAACAGTCTGTAAGAGAAGAACAAAAAACTACTACTGAGAGGTTATCATAAGATAGCCTCTTTTTTTGTGCGAATTTTTCCAGTTCATCTACTTAAATGCATCTATATATTAAACACAAGTATATGAAACAGAAAAATCTGAAACTCTACCCTACTACACGGATGGTTGATATGGCAATGGAAGACCGGCCCAGAGAGAAGTGTGCCAGAAACGGCATAAATTCCCTGAGCAATGCTGAGCTTCTGGCCATTATTATTGGTAATGGAACCCGTAATATTAGTGCATTGGATCTGGCCAGAAAGATTCTCGTTCTGGGCAAAAATGATCTGTACCATCTGGGCAAGCTAAGCGCAAAGGAGCTACAGGGCATTCATGGAATCGGCTGGGCTAAAACAGTGAGAATTCTTGCTGCAATCGAATTAGGGAAACGGCGAATGGAAAGCCCTGTGCCCATTAAAAAGACAATACGATGTTCCAGAGATGGTTATAATCTGATTAAGGCAGAATTAACCGAACTACCCCATGAAGAATTCTGGATTCTGCTATTAAGCCGGTCAAACCGTATGATCGATAAAGTTAAAATCAGCCAGGGTGGTGTTTCCGGCACCATAACAGATATCCGCATTATCCTGCAGGAGGCCCTTACAAAGCTGGCCAGCGCAATGATCCTTGCACACAACCATCCCTCAGGAAATCTGAATCCTTCTGAGGCAGATAAAAAAATCACTCTGAAAATCAAAGATGCTGCAGCCCTAATGGACATATCTGTCTTGGATCATCTGATCATTGGAGAGGAAGAGTACTTCTCTTTTGCCGATCAAAACCTGATCTGACCCCCACAATCATATGGATTTGCTATCTTCACCTTAGAAAATTGCACCAATGCTGGTATACTGCCCTGAATTGAGTCCCCGACTAAAGTATATTCTGGAATTGCTCCTGAGCGATTTGCTGGGAATTAAATATACTACTACTAACCTTGAGGATGAATTTATTCATTTTGAAGGACCCAAACTAAACTATTCATTTGATCCTATTGGTTCGTTTCCATTCCTGGAAGCATCAGGAATGCTCTTTGAACCACGAATCATTGATCAGTCTGAAGCCATGGGCCCCATTTTCAAATGGACAGATCTCCCGGTTTTCTACAAAACTAAGCAAGCCTCTATTCTGCCCTTTGATATTTTCTCAGCAGCTTTCTATCTGGTAAGTCGTTTTGAAGAATACCTGCCATTCGAGCCTGATAAACATGATCGATTTTCATCATCTGAAAGCCTTGCCTTCCGGGAAGGATTTCTTGATAAACCAATCATTAACCTTTGGTCTGTCAAGCTTGGTGAAGTTTTGAAAAAACTATTTGGTGAAAACCTGCATTTGCATTTCCCTGAATACAGGTTTATACCAACTATTGACATAGACAATGCATGGGCCTTTAAAAATAAAGGATTACGGGGACTAGGCTCATTCTTTAAAAAAAATCAAACTATGGAAGAGCGGAATTACCGCTATCAGGTAATTCGTGGCAAACAAGCTGATCCTTATGATCAGTACCTGCTCCTGCAAAGGCTCTTCAAAAAGCATGACCTTGATCCAATATATTTCTTCCTGGCAGGAAACCTTGGTCCGTATGACAGAAATGTCTCTCCCTTATCACGGGAATTCAAAAACCTGGTAAAAACCATTAGCCGGGAATTCAAAATTGGCCTTCACCCTTCCTATTCATCCAATTTCCTTACTGAACGTATTCAGAAGGAGATCCATTTACTGGCCAGACTAAGTGATCAGGATATTATCCGGAGCCGTCAGCATTTTCTGAAAATTCAATTCCCCGACACCTACCGTAATCTCATGCACATGGGGATAAAGGAGGAATACACTATGGGCTATGCAGATCAGCTTGGATTCAGAGCCAGTATTGCCAATCCATTTCGCTTTTTCGACTTAGAAAGCAACAAGACTACTGATCTGAGCGTTTATCCTTTTCAGGTAATGGATGTCACTCTGCATGATTATATGAAACTTAAACCTGAGGAGGCAATTGATAAAATTGCGGATATTATTGACCAAACCAGGGCAGTAGGCGGAACATTCTCAGCTTTGTGGCACAACGAATCCCTGAGTGAATGGAAAGAATGGACTGGCTGGTCTGTTGTATTTAAAAAAATGCTTGACATGGCCGTTTAGGATAATTACAATGGTAATCAATTACATTAAGCATGCAAATATTGACAAAACCCGATGGGACCATTGTATTCGCAATGCAGTTAATGGCAATATCTACGCATGGTCGTGGTACCTGGATGCAGTATCGGAAAACTGGGATGCATTGATAAGTGAAGATTATCAATTTCTGATGCCTCTCACATGGAGACAGAAATGGGGATTAAAATACCTTTATCGTCCCCTGCTGAGTCAGCAGCTTGGAATTTTTTCAATCCAAAAGGTTGACACTGATACTGTTTTTGAATTCCTAAAACATATCCCCGGAAAATTCAGGCTGATTGAGATCACTCTTAATAAGTATAATTCAATACTTGCACCGGGCTTCGAATCAAGCAGACATGTTAGTTGTGAGCTCGACCTCATCTCGGAATACTCAATTCTTGAATCAGCATACAGCCAGAATACCAGAAGAAATCTTAAGAAGACTGAACAAAATGGATTAATCTATGATCAGAAGGTCAGTACTAAAGACTTCCTTGCTCTGATGTGGGAAGATTCAAGTGCAGGGTCAGCAATTCTATTAGATCCCTGCAACAAAATCCTCCTGCAAGCTTTGCTTAAGAATATGAACACAGAACAGGCAGGGCGTATTATTGGTGCCAGAAACCCTGAAGGACAATTAATTGCGGCAGTTTTACTCGGACACAGTCACAATAAATGGTACTATCTGGCTCCAGTAAATTCTGATCAGGGTCGTGAGAAAAGAGCTTTATTCGGAATTATAAATCAACTCATCAGAGAGCAAAGCGGACAGACAATGACTCTTGATTTTGAAGGATCTGACATTTCTGGTTTAGCTCGTTTCTATAAGGGATTTGGTGCCAAAGTTTATTACTACAACTTTATTCGCAGAAATAAACTCCCCTGGCCGGTAAGGAAGCTGAAGGGCTAGAACACAGCAATACTGGTGAATCCACATTTTTTTATAGTTTTACTGGTGAAAACCCGAGCCAATGATCAAAAATTTAGGCGACAATAATTCATTGTTGCAGTCTTTTATCGCTGAAATCAGAGATGAAATCGTTCAGCTGGATTCCATGCGCTTCAGAAGAAATCTGGAGAGGACTGGAGAAATATTTGCCTATGAGATTAGTAAGACTCTCAATTACACAATAGAGGAAGTCAAAACTCCTCTTGGCATTGCCGAGGTTCCTAAATTAAGTGATAAGATTGTTTTGTGCACCATTCTCAGGGCAGGGCTTCCTTTTCACCAGGGTCTCCTGAATTACTACGACAAGGCAGAAAATGCCTTTATTTCTGCTTATCGTGAATACGAGAAAGATGGTACTTTCAATATCCGGTTTGAACACATTTCCGGACCACCGGTTAACAAAAAGGTACTAATCCTTTGCGACCCCATGTTAGCCACAGGAGCCTCAACTATCTTAGCTGCTGAAGCACTCTTAAGGAAAGGCAAACCATCTCATATTCACATAGTTTCGATAATTGCCTCCAAAGAAGGCATCGAGAATGTTCGTCAGAAACTCCCAAGCAAGAAAACAACTATATGGCTTGGTGCTATTGATGATGAACTGACTTCAAAAGCATACATTGTACCAGGCCTTGGTGATGCAGGGGATCTTGCATATGGAAGTAAGTCAGCAGACTAATCAGCTTTTCCATGATACCATCTACAAATGGATTGATCTGAACATTCTTTAAGAAGAGCTCTACAGGATTTGTGGAAAACAGGATGTATGAGATCTGGCATAAGCTCAACCAGGGGTTTCATTACAAAGAGTCTTTTATGTAGGCGGGGATGTGGGATTTGCAACTCAGAATCATTTAGTATTATCCCTCCGTAAAACAAAACATCAATATCCACCAGGCGATCGGCATACTCCGGGGAGCGCTCCCTGCCAAATTCAGCTTCAATCTCATGAATGATCTTCAGAATAGCCCTGGGTTCCAACTTACATTTTAATAAAACAACCTGGTTCAAAAACCAATTGTCAGAATCAAAACCCCAAGGCTCAGATTCGATCAGTGGAGATTCTTTAAGAATCTTTCCCAACTGTTTGTCAATCCGACCCCTGATTTTTTTCAAATTATCTACCCGGTTTCCCTGGTTTCCACCGATGCCAATAAGCAAATCTGACATATAAATCCAAATTTATTCAAAAGTACATCAAGAAAGCTCTATTTTTGCGTTTATTGATCAATAGTTATATCATATGAACCGAACATGACAAAAGGAAAACTATTTTGACGCACACGCGGATGATTATTTTTGTTATGTGAGCTACATACGACAATTTAAAATAAATATAAACGGATGAAAAGTTTCTTGAAGTATTTACTTGCCAGTTTCTTTGGCGTTTTTCTGGCACTTATCGTTATTTTTTTAATAGGAATGGGCAGCATGAGTGCCTTGCTCTCATCTAAAACTAATGATGTAAAAATAAAACCTCATACGGTTCTTGACCTGAACCTGAAAACTCCCATTACTGACAGGAGCATCGAGTCTCCACTCAATATTGTTAATTTCCAAACTATGGAGATGAGTGGCACGCTCGGATTATTTGATATTCTTCAAAATCTTGAAAAAGCTGCCACAGACCCTAATATAGAGGGTTTGTTAATCCAGGCTTCCATGATGACACCCGGGATAGCCACCCTTCAGGAGATCAGGAATGCTATTCTTAAATTTAAGAAGTCAGGGAAATTTGTTATCGCATACGGAGATATCTTCACTCAAACAGGATATTATCTGGCATCTGCTGCAGATAAAATCTATATTAATCCTGAAGGAGCAATAGAATTCCGGGGACTTCATTCAGAGATTATGTTTTATACTGAGGCTCTTAAAAAGATTGGCGTTGATGTTCAGGTAATGCGGCATGGCAAATTCAAGTCTGCCGTTGAACCCTTTCTGAAGACAAGTATGAGCGAAGCCAGCAAGAAACAATCCAAGGCATACCTGGATGCGATTTGGGGAGAAATGCTTACAGATATTGCTGAATCAAGGAACCTTAGTGTCGATCAGCTCAATAAACTGGCAGATAAGTTTGCTGTCAGAACTCCTGAAACTGCTTTGGAAAACGATTTTATCGATGGCTTATTCTATTTGGATCAACTGCAGGATGAAATCAGGAATCTCACCGGTTATACCTCAACTGATAAAGTCAGATCAGTGAGTATGCTGAACTATCTGAGTACTCCAAACCCGGTGAAAAGAGATTATACTTCTGACAGGATTGCAATCATATACGGATCAGGTACAATCGGAATGAACAACAACGGACCAAGCAGTATCGGAGGTCATCATCTGGCAAAAGCTATCAGAAAGGCCAGAACAAATAGTAAAATTAAAGCAATAGTATTCAGAGTTAACTCTCCGGGAGGAAATGTACTGGCCTCCGAAATTATCCGTCGTGAGGTTGAACTGGCTGCCGCAGAAAAGCCCCTGGTTATTTCAATGGGAGACCTTGCTGCCTCCGGAGGATACTGGGTATCTACACCGGCACACAGAATCTTTGCCAATACTACTACTCTTACAGGTTCCATCGGTGTCTTTGGATTATGGCCCAATGCTCAGGAATTGGTCACGAATAAAATCGGCATCCATTTTGATGGAGTTCAAACTAATGAACTGGCCGGCATGGGAAGTATCTTCAGGCCTCTGAAGCCTCAGGAAAGGGCAATTATCCAATCACAGATAGAAGATACTTATAATAAATTCTTACAGAAAGTTGCCAGCGACAGAGATATGGAAGTTTCTGAAGTCGCAAGCATTGGTGAAGGCAGAGTGTGGAGCGGCAAAGATGCTATTTCAATTGGCTTAATTGATGAGCTTGGTGGTCTGGAGGCGTCAATTCAGTGGGCTGCACAAGAGGCAGGACTTGACAACTACAGAATACGCGAAATGCCTCAGCTCAAAGATCCGCTTGAAGAAATATTGAATCAGATTTTGGGTCGACCTGGCCAGGTAAGCAGGATAATCAAAAGTGAATTTCCACTTATCCGTGATCTCCAGGAAACTGTTAATGGAGGCCCTATCCAGGCCCGCCTGCCTTATACGCTGATTATCAGATAATATAAAATTATGAAAAGAACTCCTATCTGGTTCATACTACTTCCATTTACATTCATTTATGGACTCGTTGTGTGGATTAGAAACGGTCTTTTCAATCTGGGTATTTTACCACAGAAATCCTATGACCCTTGCATTGTTGTTGTGGGTAATCTTAGTGCAGGAGGAACTGGTAAAACGCCCCATATTATTGCACTTGCTCAAATGCTCCGCAAAGAGTATACTCTCGCAATTCTCAGCCGTGGATATAAACGAAAAAGTAAGGGTTTCAGGTGGGTGCATCAAAGTGATCATCCAGATTTATCCGGAGATGAGCCTCTGGAAATTAAATACCGATTAGGAAGTATCCCGGTGGCAAGCTGCAAAAACCGTCGCCAGGGGATAGAAACAATATTAAAGGAGCTAAAACCAAAACCAGAAATAATATTGCTTGACGATGGTTTTCAGCATCGGTATGTTAAACCTGACTACAGCCTCATTCTAACCAGGAAAGAATCAATGTACTCAGATGATTTCCTTCTTCCTGCAGGGCGCTTAAGAGAACCCCTGAGCGCAATCAAAAGGGCACAGGCTGTTTGTGTAAGCAATCTTGATAGGCCTGAAGATCTACAAAGCATGAGAGAAAAGCTAGAACTCTCTGACAATCAAACCCTTCTCAGCTCGAGGATTGAATACAATTTCCCTGAAGGTCATGATAAAAATTCCTTCTCACATGTCCTTCTACTCACATCTATTGCCTGTCCTGAACCACTTCTGTCAAAACTTAAAACCCTATACTCTAAAGTTTCGCATTTAAGATTTCCAGACCATCATCGGTATAATACAAAGGACATCCAAAAGATTATTACTACTTTCAACTCAATTAGTGATCCTCAAAAGTTGATTATCACAAGCGGCAAAGATTTGGTTAAGCTGAATCAGTTCGATCAATTCAGAGCTCTGCCTCATATATGTGCTGAGATTGAGGTTGTTTTTAATCATCAGGGTGATCAGGTTTTACTTAAAAACATTAAATCATATGCTGGATAGAATCAATGAAACACTAAAATACATCACCACTCGCACCAGAATCAGGCCAACAACCGGAATCATTCTTGGAACAGGTTTAGGTGGATTAACAGAACATATTGAAATCAGTCAGACTATTCCTTATACTGAAATCCCAAATTTCCCGACCCCCACTGTTGAAGGCCATTCTGGAAATCTCATTTTCGGAAAGCTGAATAAACACAGGGTAGTTGCTATGCAGGGACGTTTTCATTACTATGAAGGGTACTCAATGCAAGAAGTTACTTTCCCAATTCGGGTTTTAAAAGGCCTTGGAGTTCATCAATTAATGATTTCTAATGCTGCTGGCGGGATAAATCCGGATTTTATTATTGGTGACCTGATGGCAATTACTGACCATATTAACCTTTTTCCTGAAAACCCTCTCCGAGGACCCAATGAGGAGAGTCTCGGTCCGCGCTTCCCAGACATGAGTGAACCCTATAGCAAAGAACTTCTGCACCTTGCTGAAACAACAGCGCAAAACCTTGGTTTCAAGTTGCAAAAAGGAGTCTATATGGGTAATCCTGGTCCAAGTTTTGAAACTCCGGCTGAATACACTTACTATCGTACAATTGGAGGAAGTGCTGTTGGTATGTCAACCGTTCCGGAAGTAATTGTAGCCAGACACATGAATCTGCCGGTGTTGGCTATTTCAGTGATTACAAACATTGCCGTTCCGGGTAATTTTCAAAAAAACTCGCATGTGGATGTTCAGGAAGCGGCTAAACTTGCAGAGAAAAACCTGGCCAATCTGTTCAGTGAAATTTTGGGACATCTTAACAAATCATAGTATGAGCATCAAAAAAGTTTGTATTTACTGTGCCTCAAGCACAATAATTGCTCCCTTATATATTGAGCATGCTAAAGCATTGGCAGCAGAGATGGCAACAAACCATATCGATATGGTTTTCGGAGGAAGTCGTACCGGGTTGATGGGTATTTTAGCTGATGAGATGAATAAGCTCAATGGCCATAGCATAGGTATTATGCCCAATTTCATGAAGGATGTAGAGTGGCATCACGAAAATATCCCTGAAATGATTTGGGTGGATACTATGGCTGAGAGAAAAGAAAAAATGATTGAAAATGCAGATGCTGTTATTACTCTCCCCGGCGGTTGCGGAACAATGGAAGAATTCATGGAAACTTTGAGTCTGAAGAGACTGGGTATTTTTACTGAGCCTATGATTATTCTTAACAGCGGAGGATTCTATGACCCCCTGATCGATCTCCTGGATGCAATGCTACGTGAGAACTTCCTGAGCAAAAAGCACCGCCAGATGTGGGAAGTTGTTGATCAGCCCGAGGATATTATTCCTGCCATTAACAGATCTGAGCCCTGGAATTCCTCGGCCCAGTCTTTTGCACTGGTTCAATAGTTCCTTACAGCAACTGCTTTTTTCCATCTTCCTCCCGATCCATCCGGATGCCGGTAATTAAACAACAGTATATACAGCCCGCTGTCAACAGTCCTGCCATCATTGTTTATCCCATCCCATAAAAATTGTCCCTGAACTGGTAACAGATTCCAGCTTTGAATTTCTCTGATCAGCAATCCAGAATGGTTTCTCACCTCAATCTGACCCGAAAAACCAATTTGATTCATCCTGAAATGAATAATAGCCAGATCATTAATCCCATCCAAATCAGGACTGAACACGCTGTTTTGCAAGTATATCGAATGTGCTTCAGCGCTTGTATCACCTATAAACTGCGAATTCTCATAACCAGGCGTGGCAAATCCGGAGAGAGAGGCAGAAGAAAACCAATTATCACGATCAAGGCCCGAAACCGAAAATGACAATCTTTCGAGAGAAACTCCCTTATGATCAGCTATCCGCTTATTTTGCCAATCAGGATCATATCGAATCTCATCAAGTATAATCTGATCAGAATTCAGAACTCTGATATTTCCACCACTATTTATAAATGCAGGAAGATCCTTACGGAGACAATGATTTTCAATTGGCATATCAGGATATATCCGATACATCCAGCTCTGGTCATTACTAAATACAATGTATTCCCCTGGAAAAAACAAATATGAGTGCTTCATACCAAGGCTAAAGTCCTTTACAGTACCGTCGTCATTTATTGTGGCTATTATCAGGCTGCCAGCATCAACAGAGCTATCTGAAGCATTATATAGTTCAATGAACTCGATTCCTTCGGATCCCGGATTGAAAAGAATTTCAGATACCAGGATATCAGATGAATCCGGCCGTACAGGCTTAGTCCAACGAACTGAATTAGGAACGATCTGCTGTCCTCCACAAGATTCTGCCTCACCCGAAATATGCCATTTGATAATTTGCTCTGGTATTATAGGAACAGAAACAGCAAAAAGAATACAATTTGTTCTATCATCCACAAATTCCCATCTATTAACCCGGGCGGCTGATGATGAAATCATAAGCTCTTCTGTTCTGGTATCAGGTCGCAAGTAATGACTCAGGTAAAGAAACCCGTGCAAACTATCCAAATATCCACAGCGCAATGGTTTTACCTTTTCGTTTGTCTCATTATGGCATTCTTCTGCTACCAGAAAGCCCGGAGTTCCTCCAGGCAAATCACGTGATGGCTTCCAGGATGACTGAGAGCAGGGGTAAGCGCGACAAATCAAATCCAGGCTCCAGCCTCCATCTCGCTTGAGTGCGTCGGGATACAATCCGGGAGAATACTCCATAAAATGGATTAGCCTACCATGATGATCCTTCAGAACCAAATACTGACCAGAATTACTCAAAACCGGCCACTTGTTAAGATTGAGGTAATTAACTTCCTGATCAGGACGAATATCAGGTGGAAGAAGCAAAACACAGGATCCCGGATTTAATGAATAATCTGAAAGCATAACAGATTTATTTCCAACCTGCCAAATCCAATCCACAAGATTCACCGTGTCTCCCCCGGAATTGTAAAGCTCTATATACTCATACCCACCCATACCAACTATCGGAACCGGATCAAACATTACTTCGGTAATCATTACTTCAAAGGCCTGGTATGATTGTGAAAATCCAGGTACCCCGATAAGTATCATTAAATATTTCAGAAAGCTTAGTATTCTCATTTTTTGTTTGCGTTTAGTCCTTTCTATTTTGCTTAACTTTGCATCCCATATATATTGATGGATTTCGAAACGCAGAATGGAAAAAAAAGAGTAACTATTTAAGGCAGGGAAAATGAAAGTTGCAGTTGTAGGAGCTACAGGCTTGGTGGGTACAAAAATATTGCAGGTACTTGAGGAGAGACAATTCCCGGTATCCGAATTAATTCCGGTTGCATCAGAACGATCTATTGGAAAAGAGCTTGAATTAAACGGTAAAAAATATAAAGTGATCAGCCCCGTAGATGCAGTAAAAGCTAAGCCGGATATAGCAATTTTTTCTGCTGGCAGACAAACATCACTGGATTGGGCACCTGCTTTTGCAAAGGCTGGTACTTTTGTTATTGACAATTCTTCAGCCTGGAGAATGACTCCTGATATTCCTCTGGTTATTCCTGAGGTCAATGCAAAAATCATAAAAAAAGAGCACAAAATTATAGCCAACCCGAACTGTTCCACCATTCAAATGCTGATGGCCCTGGCACCGCTGCATAAGGCATTCAAGATCATTCGGGTAGTAGTTAGCACCTATCAGTCGATTACCGGCACCGGGGTTAAAGCTTTGGAGCAGTTGGAGAGGGAGGAGAGAGACTCGGGACTCAAGGAACAAGTACGAATCCACCCCCCGGCCCCCTCCTTAGGCAAGGAGGGGGAGAAGGCTTATCCTTATCAGATTTATCGGAATTGTTTGCCTCATTGCGATGATTTTTTGGATAATGGGTATACTAAAGAGGAGATGAAGCTTGTGAATGAGACCAGAAAGATTCTTAATGATGAGAGTATTCAGTTAACAGCAACTGCTGTTCGTGTTCCGGTTGTAGGCGGACACTCAGAGTCGATAAACATTGAATTCAAGCGTAATTTTGAGCTGGCTGAAGTTCGAACCCTGCTTGCGGAAGCATCTGGTGTGATGTTAATGGATGATCCTGCCAACAATATTTACCCCATGCCTATTACTGCGCATGAATCGGATGAGGTGTTTGTTGGAAGAATACGCCGCGACAGCTCTCGAGCTAACACACTAAATATCTGGGTAGTATCTGATAACCTAAGGAAGGGTGCGGCAACAAATGCTGTACAGATAGCGGAATATCTTCTTAAGAAGAAGCTGGTAAAAACAATTCGATAAATCTTACAGAAGTTTTCGCAATTCCCTGGTTCCCAAAGAGGAAGTACGAGCTGTATTAGACAGTACGATCAGAGTCTTTTTACTACCTAATTCACGAATAAAATAGCTTCGGAATCCCTTCCACCACCCTGTGTGATATACCACCTTATTATTCGGGTCGACAGCATCAATCCGCCATCCAAATCCATAATTATCCCATTGATACAAATCCTTGTGCTGAGGTTCAAAGGCCTTATCCAAAAGCTCATTGGTAATCAGACTACCAGACCTCAGCGCATTATCAAGTTTAAAAAGATCAAGTACTGAAGCATATACTCCCTTATCGCCGACCACGCCATTCAGATAAGTGTTTTCTGCAACTCGTCTCCCACTTGAGTATCCGATCACGGAATGGAAATTATCAGGTGTAATGCTTTTGTTATAAATCTGACTATTATGCATCTCCAGAGGTAAGAAAATGCGTGTTTTCACAAAGAGCTCAAAAGCCATCTCACTCACATCTTCAATAATTAAAGCAAGTAAGGCATAGTTAGTATTACAATAATTATATCGAACATCAGGTGGATAATATCTCATTGGATGATACTCAATCATCAGATCCAGAATATCCCAATTAGTTATTGGCACTTCGGTATTCGTCCAAAGAGAATCAGCAAAATACATGTAATTTGGTAATCCGCTACGATGGTTAAGCAACATTTGAACAGTGATTCCCTTGTATGGAAATTCAGGAAAGAAAGATTGAATACTGTCTGTCAGGCCAATCTTCTTCTGATCAATCAGCATCAGGGTTGCGAGAGCTGTTACAGGCTTTGAAACAGATGCCAGTTGGAATGAGGATTCTAACTTAAGAGAATCCTTTTTTCGCAGATCACTGTATCCGAAGGCTTCTGAATATTCGATTTCCCCATCCACAGCATAAAGTACAGTTCCATTGAAACCATTGTATTTAGCTCTACGACCAAAGTAATCATCCAATCGTTTTACGGCAGCTTCACGAGCCGTCTTGTTTGGCACCAGCAGGCTCTCACCTGCAACTTCAACAGGCTCAACAGGATTGGGTTCTTCAGCTCCGCCCGGCTGTTGAGTAATCTCACGGCATGATAGTGGTAAGATCAGAAAAAGGATGGCCAGATAAACAAATCGAATCATATACTAATATAGAAAATCGTTGTATGGATACCGGATGACATGAACTTTTTTCACTTCCTCATACAGTAGTTCTTTAAACGCATCCATGTTAACTTTATTTTTTGCTGAGATAAAAATGCAGGGATGATTGCTGAGTCCCATCCATGAAGACTGCAGTTCCTCAAGACTGTAGTTCTCACGAAGCTTTGGTGTCAGGTCATCCTCATCTTTCTTCTCGTATGTAAAGGCATCAATTTTATTGAACACTAAAATTGTTGGTTTACTATTTATATCCAGATCCTTAAGGGTTTCATTCACCACCTCTATCTGGTCTTCAAAACCAGGATGCGAGATATCTACCACATGCAGAAGCACATCAGCTTCCCTCACCTCATCAAGGGTTGATTTAAAGGATTCAACCAGATGGTGGGGTAGCTTTCTGATAAATCCCACAGTATCTCCCAACAGAAATGGCATATTTTTAACCACTACTTTTCGAACCGTTGTATCCAAAGTTGCAAATAGTTTATTTTCTGCAAAAACATTTGATTTGCTCAGAGAATTCATCACTGTTGATTTGCCCACATTGGTATATCCTATCAATGCTGCCCTAACCATTTTACCCCTGTTTTTGCGCTGGGTAGCCATTTGCTTATCAATCTTTACCAGCTGCTCTTTTAATTTGGCAATTTTATCCCTGATAATCCGCCGGTCTGTTTCAATTTCTGTTTCACCCGGACCTCTAAGTCCGATTCCACCCCGTTGACGTTCAAGGTGCGTCCACATCCGTGTTAATCGTGGCAACATATATTGCAGCTGCGCCAACTCCACCTGTACTTTGGCGTGTGCGGTACGGGCTCTTTTGGCAAAGATATCCAGTATAAGATTAGTACGATCAAGGATTTTCAGCTTAAAAAATTTCTCCAGATTTCTTAGTTGGGTAGGTGTTAATTCATCGTCGAAAATAATCAGATCTATTTCCTGATCCTCAGCAAATCTCTGAATATCCTCCAGCTTTCCTTTTCCAACAAAGGTTGCTGAATTCGCCATATCAAGTTTCTGGGTAAATTGTTTCACCACCACTGCACCAGCAGTATCGGCCAGGAATGCCAGTTCATCGAGATACTCCTGCACCAATGCTTCGGTTTGCTTGCGACTAATAACGCCAACCAGCACCACCTTTTCAGGCTCTTCTTTTGTTAAGTAATAGTTACCCATTTATCCTAAGCAAGTATAGTTTTTCATTACATATCATTTTGATGGCAGGATGAATAGTTTTTCACAGAGTTATTCACCTCCGTGTGAGCTAATCCACCCCCCTGCCTCGAAAGCGTATCCACCCCCCTGCCTCGAAAGCGTATCCACCCCCCTGCCCCCTCCTTAAGCAAGGAGGGGGAGGTTATTTAAAAAGGCCTCCTTGGAATTTGGGAGGCCTTTTTAAATATTATGATTTGAAGTTTCCTATTGCAGGATAAACTTCACCGGGATTGCCATTGATACTGCCACAGGCTTTCCTCTTTGTTTACCTGGCGACCATTTTGGAGCGGACTTGAGTGCCCGTATTACTTCGTTATCCAGTGAGGGATCAACTCCACGTACAATTTTGATACTTGTAATTTCTCCCTTTTTGTTAACAACAAAGTTAACGTATACAGTACCGCTAATACCGTTCTCCATAGCGATTGGGGGATACTCGATTGCTTCCTGGATATAATTCCGGAAGTTTTCGAGGCTACCGCCCCTGAAGGTTGGCATATCTTCAACTATAAAGAACACTTCTGCTTCACCTTCTTCCTCTTCTTCCATTGCTATTACTTCGATTTCCTCATCCTGGGATGCTTCGAAGTCTTCGATTTCAAATTCATCTTCCAGTTCAACATCATCTTCCACAATATTGAGTTCCAGAATTACTTTCTGTGGTTTAGGAGGATCCGGAGGTTTTTGCAGTTCCTGACGAGTGATAGGGATAATTTCCTCTTCACCAGTTAGATCAGCCAATTCGCCAAGGGAAGAAAACGATATATCTTCCTTGGTCCATTCAAATGCAAAGAGTACGAGTGACAATGTTATCACAAATCCGATCTCTAGAAAAAGACTCTTTTTCGATTCGAGATCTGCCTTGGGTGATTTCTTTAGTTCCATTATGCTACAGTTTTGCGGGTGTAAAAATAGTTAATCCAATCATAATTCAAAAGAAGTATTGTATACTTTTTTGTAAGTGCGGAGGAAAAGGCAATTTGTCAATGTGCCAATTTGTCAATGTGCCAATTTTAGTATCAAGATCTTTAAAGAACAATTCTAATGTTACAGTACAAATATAAGGCCATTCAGCTAATTATTTAGTTATCCCACTAATTCCTTCGCTGCAATTATGAATTAATTATACACGCTTTTGCGGAGAAGAGAAAAAATTGTATTTTTGGCGCACTAAAATGTTGGAGGGATTAGCTTCCCGATAAATCGGGACAGGCAACTTCGCCACGAGTGTAGAGTGTTATTTCAAAAGGGGGGATTAGCTCAGTTGGCTAGAGCGTTTGACTGGCAGTCAAGAGGTCACCGGTTCGACTCCGGTATTCTCCACGAGACAAAGCCCGGCTTGAAATTCAAGCCGGGCTTTGTGTTTGGGTTTGGGTGTGTTAAGAAGTGTGAGTGTGGATCGAGGTTTTGGCTTTTCGTTTCTGCCCGTTTTCTGCCCGTTTTTCAGGAGAAAGTTAGAGTTTGTTTAGATTTAAACAGACACATTAACACGGGTTGTGTCGCATCTGCGTATTCAAAATCCAAGATAGTCATAAATTTACTAACCTATCCAGACAAAGAGCAGAATGAATGGAACGGAGTTATCCTAGGATTAATCAATTGATCCTTCTTAATCATTCTCACTGTTTCAATTCCTGAAAGTGTTATCTGGGCAGAGTCAAATGACTTAAAACCAAGCATATTCTGAACCCGCCACTTGACAAATCGATGGTCCTGCTCAACAATATTATTCAAGTACTTACACTGCCTCCATAAGATCCTGGTAAAAATCCTTTATTGTAGGTTCGTATACCTTGCTTGTTTGCACCATTTACCTTTAACCTTGACGTAGGTCTCATCAAGCCTCCATCTCATTCCTGGTTTCTTTTTTCGCTTCCTGAAATTCATGTCAATCATTGGAGTAAACTTCATAACCCAGCGCTGAATGGTAGCATGATCAACAACCACTCCTCTGATTTTGAGAAGTTCTTCGATATCACGATAGCTTAGTGAGAACCTTAACTTGAAATACACAGCTTGAAGAATGATAGCTTTAGGGAAGCAGTGACCTTTGAACATAGCTTGACGAGATTTTAGGAAGCAAAGCTAGTTTCTTTTATCACAAGCGACAGAACCGATATATTGAACGGTAAACATATCAACTCGTTTACCCAATGAGGTCTCAGAGATATTTGCGAGTGTTTTGCTTACCTTGAGTTATAATAATTTCGTAAATTTGCATTATGTGTAAAGAGAAACTGATAACTGGTATAAAGGTTGCTGAACAAATGAGTAAGGCAAGGTTAATCCTGCATAATCAAGTCATCCCAAGGGAAGAGTTATTTCAAATACGCAAAAAAACGGGAAGACTCAGTCCAAGGTTGAAATCTGCACTCAAATCAAATGCCTAAATTGATAATAATTGCTGGTTACAGGTGCTGGTAAGTCAACATTTGCACCATCTTTCTTGCCTATTGGATTAAGCTCTTTTGACTATGATCGAGTTTTTCAGGAAGTTTATAACAGCATGCCAGATAGTGAATTAAGGGAAGTGTTTGCAAGAGATAGTGCCGCAAAAAAGTTTGAAACAGCAATTGCTGAGGCTCAGGAAACGGGTTCAGATTTCTGCTATGAAACTAATTTTGATACCTACCCCATATATTGGGTAGAGGAATTCAAGAAAAAAGGTTACAATCTTAACTTGATATTCTTTTGTCTGGAAAACCAAGAAATAGCCAAACATCGTATCCAAGTACGCACTGAATTTTGGGGTCACTTTGTTGATGATAAAACTATAGAAACGAAGTGGAAAGCAGGGTATCAGAATGTAAATAAGCATTTTGAATTGTTTGACAATATCCTTTTTGTAGACAATTCGAAGCAAAATGAGATTTACACCAATATCCTTCAGATTGAGAATGGAGAGTTTGTGTTAATGTCAGAATCCATTCCGGAATATTTTAGCCACCGGTTACCTGATATCTATGACTTGTTCCTCAAGGCTTAACCTAGCCGTTCGGAAAATCTCGGTTGGAATAAGTGGATCTGTTTGATGACTGGAGATTCGGTTTAGAAAAGTTCTTCGTTATATTTGGCAAATCTACCCTATCCCTCGAAAACTCTCATTATTGCTGACATTCTAGTCAAATCCTCCCAATAATGGTTCGACAATTTTCCGTTCGTCTCCCCGATGCATATTTTGTTTAGTTGAAGATCTTTTAGCGGAGCATCGTACCCAGCATATTGTCCAGAATTTCGTAGATATTTTTCCCTCCTCCTGTCAACCGGTGGTGAATGGTCCCATTAGAATTAATAACAACGTGAGTTGGCAACACTTTTACCCCGTATGCTTTAAAAACATCATTCGCCTCGGTGACAATCTGATAATTAAACTCTTTTTTTTTAAAAAACTCAACAACACGGATCCTTTGATCATTTGAGAAAGCAATAAACAACACTTCATCATCTTTATATTTTTCTACCAACTTATTCAGGTCAGGCATCTCAGCTCGACAAGGACCACATCCGAGATTCCAAAAATTTATAACAATTATTTTCCCATCCAGGTTTTTCAATGACAACTTCTTACCATCCATAGTTGTTACACCAAAATCCGGAGCAGATGGAACATTTGACTTGACTTCTGGCTGCTCCACTTTTTTTTGTTGTTGGCTTTTGCCCGAGTCTTTCCCTAGTTTGATAGCCAGATAATCATCATATGATTTTCCGCTTCGATCGTAAATTGTGTATACTTTCCTGAGCTCAGCTTCAACTTCACCACTCCCTAATTTCATGGCCTCTATAAGGACTTTCTCTGCTTCAGAATAGTTCCCCAAACCCATCCATATTTGTCCTTCCAATAACTTATTGCTAGCCGAAGCCATATAAGCATTCGCCTGAACAGCAGCTGATAAAGCTTTGCCAAATTCACTCAATTGCACCCATGCCGAAGCCGTGTAGTAAGAAAAATAGCTCAGGTATATGCGTGTCATAGCACCTTTAAGGTCGAGATAAATGCGATTCCGAGGGTCAAGCAGGAGTTCTATCCCTTTCTCAGCTAATCCAATCACTTTTTTTGGATGGTGCCCTTCATCATGATATCTGCCTGCGAGACGCATATATGGTTGGGCATCATCAGGCTCATCATTCATCCAGTTTCTACAAATCTGCTCAATCAATTCCAGAGAAACATTTCTGGTATCCTTGCCTATCAGATACATTCTTGCAATTCGCCGATCTGGGTATTTAGTCACCATATCAAGGTGAAGACTATCAATTTCAGCAGCTCCTTCTGGATTATCTATTTTCCCGGCATAAACCAGATATGAATAACTGGTCAACGACTGAAATGTCAGTTGATGACCTGGATACTTATCTAACATACCCAGTATCTCCTGCCTTGATTTTGCCTCTTCCCCAGCTAACATATATCCATAAGCCAGTGAGTAAGCCACACCTAAAGGATCTTCATCACGGAGTTTCTCCACTTCTTTGATCTCCTCCAAAATCATCATACAAGCAGTATCCTCTCCAAATTCGAAAGGATAGGGAAACCACTTATTTCGGTATGCATAGGCAGGATATTGATCTTTTATCGGAATTCCGGATTTATTATAAACATCTATCTCAAGCCCAGCCCAATCAAAGCTGTTTGTTGAAGCCGTGTAATAATAAAGAGTGATTTTCATGCAATCATCAGGTATGGGTATCCTGGCGCAGTAACGATCACCATCACTTCCAAGAGTATACTGACGGTGTTTAAAATCAAATTCTTTGTCGCTCATGAATGTTACTGAGGCATAAATAGCTTCCTGTGGCGAAATAGTAGCCTTTGGATGGCTTGGATTATACCATACCATCACTTCACTACCAGGTACCGGATTTGCTGGTTTATATCCTGAAACGGAATCCTGGGC